>JAFLLC010000214.1 GCA_019162745.1 Deltaproteobacteria bacterium
TCAACTGCAACTATGCCAAGGCCCTTCTCGATGCAACGCCGGCAAACCAGCTTGTTAATAAAGGCAAGCCGAAAAAGGAGACGCCGGCAATACTGGCCCGCCAGGCCCGTCTTGAGGAAGAGAGTCTTGCTTTGACCAGGGAAATAGGTTCATTGAAGGAACAGTATGGTACAGCAATGATCGACATGACATCTATGCAGGCATATTTGAAAAGATTGATCGGTAACGAAGCTGTTGCAAAATATCTACGTGATTTCAATGAGTCGTTTTATGACAAATTCAAGGAAATTGCTGAACTTGACTTTTTCCGATTGAAAAATGTGGAGTAAGAGAAAAATACTTGCGTCAGCATAAAACTAGCTAAACTAGCCGTTGGCACTTTCTATTTGCAAAAGGAACGATTCTGCGATTTCAGTAGCTGGCGGTATTGGGTCCATGACAATTCTCGACGCAGTGCGTCAAGTTATTGAAAGGCAAGATAAAAGCTGCGCATGCACCAATAAATTCGAACGATCAAACCGTTTACCGCGTCAAGCAGTCAGCTACTTGGCCAAAATCTCAATCAACGCCTTGCGTATTAGGCTCGCTGCTCACCCTACTGTTCATCTTCGACAATCTCCCGCCCAGTTTTCCAGTAGACTCGAACCATTTCATGGTCGACAATCGACTGTAGAACACAACTTGCCAGCGGTTACAACCTTCACCGACTCCATGTCGCCGACAACGCCTCAGCCTGCTGCAATACCGTCTGCACAGCGGAATCCTGAAGGTCGGGCGGATAGCCGTATTTACGAAGTATGCGTTTGACAAGTACTCGCATCCGCGCCCGTGCGCTTTCGCGGTGTGACCAGTCAACGGTGATGTTGCTCTTGAGACCCGTCAGCAATTCGTGGGCGATGATTTTGAGCGCATCATTGCCCATCGCCTCTACCGCACTCGCGTTTTCCGCCAACGCGTCATAAAAAGCGATTTCGTCCTCGGACAGCCCTTCATCTTCGCCACGTTTGCGGGCCTCACGGATGTCACGGGCAAGGTTGATCAACTCCTGAAGTACTTCAACCGTGCTGATGGCATTGAGATGATACCGGGCAATGGCGTCGTTTAGACGATCCGAGAAGCGTTTCGTTTCGACCACGTTGGAACGGCTGCGTGACCGGATGTCATCATTCAACAGTTTCTTGAGAGCCTCCAGGGCAAGGTTCTTCTTCTCCATCTGTTGAACTTCGGCAAGAAACTCTTCGGAAAGAATAGAGATGTCCGGCGTGGTCAGCCCTGCCGCTGCCAGAATGTCCACAATCTCGGTTGAAACGACAGCACGATTCACAATCTGCTGAATGGCAAATTCCCGTGCCGCAGTAGATTTACCTCCGGTGTCGGATGTCTTGACAAGTGCAGCCCGGATAGTCTGGAAGAAGGCAACCTCATCGCGAATTTCTCGGGCCTCATCACTGGCAGCTGCAAGCGCAAAGGCTTTCGACAAGGCCAGCACGGCATCCATATAGCGGCGATGCACACGTTTCTTGCCCTCATCTGTCTTCTCTTTTTCAGCTGCCTTATGCAGCAGATCCAGAATCCATTCCATCGCCTCAGCCATGACAGCCAGCCGAAGATGTGGTGTGCCGGCAATGCTGCGCATGTAATCAAAGCCGTGAAACATCGCCTTCACAACCTCATACTTCTCCAGCATCATGGCGACGGCTTCTTCTTCGTCTACTCCAGCCTGGCGCTGATCGGCAGCGGAGTATTGCCCGAGTGCATTCTTCAGGTTTTGCGCGATGCCGATATAATCAACCACAAGCCCGGCAGGTTTATCGCGGAAAACCCGATTGACGCGGGCAATGGCCTGCATTAGTCCATGTCCGCGCATAGGCTTGTCTATGTACATAGTGTGCATTGACGGCGCATCAAAACCGGTCAGCCACATATCGCGGACAATCACCAATTGCAGCGGGTCTTTCGGATCTTTGGCGCGTTTGGCCAGCAGGTCGCGACGCGACTTGTTACCGATATGCTGTTGCCAGTCTTGTTGATCGGCTGCGGAGCCGGTCATGACGACCTTTATTACGCCCGCCTTGTCGTCATCGGAATGCCATTCAGGTTTCAGAGTAATGATTTGCTTGTAAAGCTCAACACAGATACGGCGGCTCATACAAACCACCATTGCCTTGCCGTCCATGGCTGCAACACGATCTTCAAAATGCTGGACAAGATCGGCGGCAACCATCTTGAGCCGTTTCTCAGCGCCCACCAACGCCTCAACGGTGGACCATTTCCGCTTCAGCCGTTCCTGCTCGGAAAGTGCCTCGTCCTCGGTCAGATCTTCAATCTCTGCATCAATATGAGGTTTTTCATCTTCCGATAATTCTATACGCGCCAGACGGCTTTCGTAGTAGATCGGAACCGTTGCGCCGTCTTCAACCGCCCGGCTGATGTCGTAGATGTCAATATATTCACCAAAAACAGCCGGGGTGTTTACGTCGTCCTTTTCAATCGGGGTGCCGGTAAAGCCGATAAAGGAAGCATTCGGGAGGGCATCGCGCATGTACTTGGCAAACCCATAGGCGACCTCTCCAGTCTTGCGCTCAATCCGTGCCTTGAAACCGTACTGACTTCGATGGGCTTCATCGGCGATAACCACGACATTGCGGCGATCCGTCAATATCGGGTAAACCGTCTCCCCGCTGGCCGGTGCGAACTTCTGGATCGTGGTAAAAACAACACCACCGGAAGCACGGTTCAAGGCTTTCTGCAAGTCCTCCCGGCTTTCCGCCTGTATCGGTGTCTGGCGGATCAGGTCACGGCACATGGAAAAAGTAGCAAATAGTTGGTCATCAAGATCGTTGCGGTCAGTAAGGACAACAATGGTGGGATTCTCCAGCTCAGGGTGTCTAACCAGTTGACCGGCATAAAACGCCATAAGCAGACTTTTGCCGGAACCTTGCGTATGCCAAATGACTCCTACACGCCGGTCACCTTTTTGGTAGCCTTTGACTCCGGGCAAGCCATAATCGGCAGGATCTTCAGCAACCTTTCCAGCAAGCGCAAGCGCCCGCACTGTAGATTCAACGGCACGCTTCACAGCATGGAATTGGTGATAACCGGCAATGATTTTGATCAAGCCCGATCCAGTGTTGCCAAATACGCTGAAATCATGAATGAGATCGAGAAAGCGCCGCTTCTCGAATACCCCTTCAATCAGCACCGCCATTTCCGGGCTACCTTTGGGGGCAATGACCTTGCCGTCCGTCGTCCGCCAGGGCATGAAGCGTTCCTCGTTTGCGGTCAACGAACCAATCCGGGCGGTCAGTCCGTCGGATGTTATAAGCACTGCGTTGGTACGGAAGAGCGATGGTATCTGTGTCTTGTACGTCTGTAACTGGTTGTGTGCTCCCGTCAGCGTGGCATTCTCATAACCGGGGTTCTTCAGCTCAATCACACCCAGCGGCAGGCCGTTCACAAACACCACCACATCCGGACGGCGATTAACTCCCTGCTCAATCACCGTAAACTGATCCAGCGCCAGCCAGTCGTTGGTATCCGGGTTGGCAAAGTCTATCAGCCGTACTTTATCGCCCCGGATAGTCCCGTCCTCGGCATAATATTCTACATCGATGCCTTCAACTATGGACCGGTGCAAACGGCGGTTTTCTTCGATCAGCGAAGGTGTTTCTGCTGCAATGACTTTCTTCAGAGCATCATGGCGGGCTTCTGTGGGGATTGCAGGGTTTAGGCGGTCAATTGCCGCAGTCAAACGACCAAGCAGAATGACATCAGAATATGCTTCGCGCTCAGGCGCGGTGCCATCCGGCCCTATGACTGCATCGGTAGCATGAGAATAACCAAGGCTTGCCAACTGGTCCAGAAGCATCATCTCGACATCAGCTTCAGTAATAAAGGCCATCAAAAACTCCTACCTCGAAATTGTCCATACAAACTTCAACAAGCACCTTACAAAGGCGTTCACAGGTTATACCTCATCGTCGTAATGGTCGTGGTCGTCTCCCCAATCAGGCTCAATATCCCCGAAATCCACATTTACACGCTGTTTAACAACTTCAACTTCTTCGATACTTGTACAATTAGGCATTGTACCTTTAATAGTAACCAATACATCAGCCACAAATTCTTCAGTAGTTGTGGCGGTTACAGAACCAATCTGCGTATAATCTTTATCCAAGCTATCATAAACTGAGAATGTATAATCACATGACATGTTTACATTAATATCCACTTTAATCAGCGCTACGAGATAGTCATCTCCAATTTCTATCGGCTCAAACAGAACCTCATCATTATCAATCCCATGAATTTGTACAAATTCCAAAGCATATTCAGGCCAGTCCCAGTCAAAGTTGAATGCAGAACAAGCATCGGGGTCAAAATCGAATTTTGATTCCTGATTATAAATTGCATCTTCAATTGTTCTGACAAGGCATAACTTGTCTGTTGAGCGCAACTCCTCTGATAAAAGCTGGCATGTATATTGAGCCGTTTCACGCTGAAACAGCCCAAGAGCATCACCCAAATCACTTATCGCAACAAGCCAGGGCGATTCTTTACAGTACGCCTTCCAACCTCCATCGTTAGTGACAACCAGTACCTTGCTTTCGTTTTTTGTGGCCCACGACTCAATTGATATAAGAGCTAACGCATCCGGAAATTCATGTTTTTTGGATTCCTTGTTTTCAAATGGCGGAAGACATCTGAAATATCGGTGTACAAGATCGTCAACTGCAACATGGTCCATCGCCTTAACGACAACGGCTCCTGTCTTTTCAATAAAGTCGTCGAGACGTTTTTTTGAAATTGTTTCCGGAGTGTCATCACCCCAAATACTCTGTGCAAGATTGCTTCTTGTTTCCTTTGACAGTATCCAAGAATTAGCAGCTTCTTTAATCGAGTTTTTAATGGATGACTGGGCATCTGAGGCAGCTTTTCGTATATGGGCACCAATTTCTTGAACAACAATATCAGACAATACGAAGGCTGTTTCACTATCCCTAAACTGCTGCAAACGCTTTAATAATCCGTATTCAAAACCATTTTGTTTTCCGTCAAATATGTTTGTGTCAAGTGTGATGGCCTTGATAATGCCATCAGAAATTTCTTGTTTAATCATGAAAGCCGCCCTCCAATAATGAAATCAGAAGGTCTTCTATCGCCTGATCATGATCATCTGGTGAATACCAGATCGGGTGAATATCCGCCTCACCAAGTTCTCTCCTGCGGGCTTCTCGGTCTGTTGTCTCGTATAATGGCAAAAATGCATAATGCCTCGGTGTTTCAACAACTGCGGACCGCTTAATATCACGCAATGTTTGAAACGTTCTATCGGCAGACAAGCTACAGCCAAGAAATAGCAGACTGCAATTTGAAATGATCGTCCGGAACAACTCCTGGTACATTCCTTCCTGACCATAGCATGCAGTGTATTCAGTTTGAGTAAGCACCCTGCCGTGACCGCTTTCTGCTTCCCCATGTAAGCGAAGAATGCAATGGGGCTCGTCAGCTAAACGACGTGGAGCCTCCTTCAAGCGGGCACCTGAAAACTCTGCTTTGAAATTCTGTCCGTTATCTTCATAAACCCGATCAAGCACATAATCAAAATTTGTTGTAATACAACCGCGTGTGAATATAAACGGAAGTAGCTGTACTGGTCCCTTTAAGGTTTTATGACGTGAACCGAATGTACTTTGTATCGCCTCCGCAAAAACATCCTCCCCCATTCGGTCAAGGAGACATTGAGCAGCTTCTTCGTAACGATATGCGGCAACGTGCTCTTTTACTTGGTCAAGTGCAGCAGGATAATCAGCCGTTAAACCCTCCAAAAAAGAGCCCCACAGAGGGAATCCCATAGGTTTTGATAAGCCTGCCCCAACAAACGGAATGATGCTTTGCCGATCCATTTGGGCATGTAAACGATTGAAGCGATCAAGGCAAGCAAACTCTTCAAGACCTGCTTTTGTACGGTCCTTAGCTGTCTCCTTTTGATCAGCAACCCAATCAACAAAGTGTCTATCGAAATCTTTCGGGGACATTGTTTTCAGAACTTCAGAAGATGGCCATTCAAAAACACGAACCGCAACAGGCCCTTCTTCATTTAATTCTTCAATAAAACGTTGACGGAAGTATTCCATAGATCCTCCGTCAGAGAGTCAAATCCGCGTTGCAAGCGCGGATATCACCGGACATAAGTTTAGGGAGAAGTTGATCACGGGTCTGAGAGAGTGCCTGGTTTTCATGTTTGTTCGCTTCCATGTAATCTATCAGCGGTCCGCATATTGCAGAAAAACCCTCAATAAGTTGTTGTGACCCTCGCAAAAATTGGGTTTCCGTCACTACATTCGGGCGAACAGCTGGATATGCCCCACCGTGTTAGTTCCCAGATTGTTTTGACCTGATGGAGGGTTTGATTTTCAGAATAGAT
>JAFLLC010000197.1 GCA_019162745.1 Deltaproteobacteria bacterium
CAACTGCAACTTCCCAAAGTTTCCGTAGGTTGGGTAGAGCGGCTTCACCGCGAAACCCAACGGCTTCATCGCTTCATCGCGAAACCAAACTACCTGTAAAATTATTCGCTACCAACGCTGTCGTCAAAAACAATATCGCTGTTCCCCCAATCTGACGCATACATACCGTGCTTAACATATCGGTGAAAACTTGAATACTTCCAATCTCCAGGCCTTGTTACATATCCATGCTTTACCGGATTGTAATGAATGTACTCTACATGACGGACATAATCACTATCATCACGAATAAGGTGTTCCCAATATCTTCTTTGCCATATCGCTTGTTCACCTTTACTTACGCGAGACTCGGAGGGTTGTCGTTTGTATTCACTATCGCAGCGCCTGCTAAATTCGCGCTTTATCAAATTCCAGCGCATCGGAAACCCGTTTTCACCTTCTGGTAAAGTCCAAATTGTATGGAGATGATCGGGCATAACTATCATGGCATCAATCACGAACGAATGCCGTTCCATAACCGTTTTTATTACGGAACGTAAAAGTTTTACATTCTCTTCTTCGCATAAAAATTTACGGCGATCATGAGTAACGACCGTAAAGAAATATGTTGCCCCACCCTCTCTTGTCCGCCGGTATTGCATATTGCCTCATATTTCCGTTGGGATTCGCTGCGCTCTTCCCAACCTACAACTGGATGGCCTCGGCTTCCAACTGGTCAAGGACAGAAAGTATCAGACGATCAGACATCAGCGTTCCCCCATGGATTCGGTCAAGGTCTTGCGTAACGGCTTCAGCAGATATTCCAGCACTGTTCTGTTACCGGTGCGGATATCAACCTGCGCCGTCATACCGGGCAGAATATCAAGCGACTTGCCTGTTCTGGATTTGACCGGATTAGCGGCCGTCTCAATATGCACCCGGTAATAGGTCTGCTCTCCCGCTTTCGTGTCTTCCTTGATAGTATCGGCACTGACGTATGACACCTTACCGTTCACCGCTCCATATAAGATTGAGAACAACGACCGGAATACGATGCTTTCAAAGAGCGAAGATTGAGCTGTTCTACAATATCGACAAAAAACGGACCAGAGAGTCTTCAGGAAGCTAGTCCTGATCTGGAGTAGACAACAGATACTGAATATTTCTGTCAACCTCGAGAAATGTAACCTTCATGTGCTTCGCCCCTTACTACTATCTGCTGTTTTACAAAGGAAATATAGCACCCAAGACGGGGCAGCACAAGCATAAACAACATACAAACCAAATAATATCAGCAAGTTAAATAGATAAGCTGTCAAAAAGAAGGTTATCGGGTTAAGCCAGACAGAATCCTAGTGATTTCGTTTATATGTATCATATGGCTAAAGAAAAAGTGGTGCTGGCCATACAAAGATAACACCAGCCTAACCTATGGCACCCCTCTAATTGCCTTTAAGGATAGTGTCGCAGAGCGTTTATAAACAGGGTGAATCGGCCACTAAAACGACTTGTACACACCGATGTTAAAAAGCAGATCACGTCTGTTTGCACTGCCAGGCAGATCGTACAGGGTGATCATCGGGATAACGATTCCGGCCTGAAGTCTCCCCTCTTTGGAAAACGGCCAGGATACTTCCGGAATGAGATCCAGAGTGGTCAGGGCGTTTTGCTGGGTTTCGGAATTGATCTTGGAGTTAAAGGAATGCAGGCCGGCTGTTTTGATGCCGAACCTTAATCCTGTTGAAGAAAAGGTGCGTTCCGTGGCGACCATATAGGAAACAGTTGGTCCGTATTCAACGCTACTGCCATTAAGCTTAGTGCCAGACGGCGGAGGGATGGTTATCCCAGCCATGAATACCGTCCGATAACTGCCTAACATAACAATCGTCTTGTGTGTGAAGGAAAAATCGTATCCTCCGGTTCCGAGCCCTTTTTCCGGATTTCCGGTCGGAAACTTGGCCGACAAAACGGAATAGCATTCAAACAGGTTGTCCATTTCAACACGGTATTTAAGACTAAGGACAATATCGGCCAATCCGGTTTCGGTACTGCTTCCGGCAGAATATGAATCTACCGACCTGGAAGTAAAGGGGACGTCAATCTGCGCCTGCAGTTCGGGACTTAAAGCGAACAACACCGGCAGATCATAAAGCCTGGTTCTGCCACCAATCCAGGTATCAATTCCGACCCGTCCCAAGTATGGAGTCCCGTCTGAGTTGAGGAACAGTGCGGGGTTATCAGCTTCTGTACCGGCCTGAACGGATCTGAATGTCACGGGATAGGCCATTGCATCCGGTCTGGCGGGAGAAACGACCTCTACCGCGCCGGTTGCAGCATAAAGATCGTGCGCCGACAGTAATATTAAGCCAATCGAAACCACGAAGAGAAAGTGGATAACGGTTCTCATCAGTATATCTCCCGGATCAGAGAGTAATTGTAGTCGGAAACAAAAAGATTTGCCCCGTCGGTAGTTATCCCCATCGTTTGCGAGAATGTTGCCTCCGTCCCGGCGCCATCGGCACGTCCGGCTGAGCCGGAACCGGCAACTTTTGCCACAACCCCGCTGGCGATTACAACTTTGCGGATGGTGTTGTTTTTTGAATCGGCAACGTAAAGATTAGTCCCGTCAGTAGTTATTCCTCCAGGTGTATTAAAACCGGCGGCTGTGCCGATGCCGTCTACTGATCCGGCTATCGTTGAGCCGGCCAAAGTGGTGACCGCAGCTGTTAACAGGTTTATTCTACGGATATTATGGTTGGCTGAATCGGTCAGATAAAGATCACTGCCGTCAGTGGTAAGACCCTCGGGATTATTGAAAGAGGCCGCCGTGCCGACGGCATCAACGGTTCCTGAAGCAGCAGAACCGGCCAGAGTAGTTACGACTTTGGTAGCGATGACGATTTTTCTGATTGTCCGGTTGCCGGAATCGGCCACAAAGACATTGGTGCCGTCGGTGGTGATTCCGCGGGGATTTTTAAAGCTTGCCGCTGCTCCGGTACCGTTGCTGCTGCCTGAGGTTGCTGCTCCCGCCAGCGTGTCGACAACGCCGCTGGCAATGTCAATGCGGCGGATCATATGATTGCCGTAATCTGAAACGTAGAGATTCTTGCCGTCAGTCGTAATTCCATAGGGGTAATAGAAGCGCGCTGCCGTACCGGTGCCATCAGCTGTACCGGAGGTAGCCGCACCGGCAACTGTTGTGACGGCTCCGGTGGCAATTATGATTTTTCTGATGGTGTTATTAAAGGTATCAGCTACAAACAGGTTTGTTCCGTCAGTGGTGACACCGATGGGATAATTGAAAGCGGCAACAGCGCCGTTGGCGTCCGTTGTTCCTGCTTTACCGCTGCCGGCGATGGTTGACACGCTGTAGCTCTGGATAAGTTCCCCGCCCCGACTCGCTCCACCCATGAGAGTTACTCCGGCGGGCGTGGTTTTGATCATTACCGAAACTTCAGGAGAGGGAGTGGAGTCGCCGGTCGAATTATAGGCGGTTACCTGATAGTAATAGGTCACCCCCGGAGTTGCAGAACTATCCATAAACGTTGTAACGGTGAGACCGGATGCAATAACTTTTTTCGTCGCGACACCACCTGTTACCGTGGAACGATACACATTGTAACCTATGATGGCGGGAACAGCTTTCCAGCTCAATTCGATACGGGAGGGTTTCGCCGTGACGACCACATCCGCCGGTGGATTGAACGAATTTGTGCCTCCGCATCCGGACAGTAGCAGCATTAAAACTACGGCAAGGAATAAAAACTGTTTTTTCATGATATTTGCTGCTCTATTCATTTCGGCACCTCATCAGTCTGCCTAAGCAAAAAATTCTCCCGTGCAGGTGCTTTCACCAGCAGAAGGTTCAATTCCATCAGGTCATTTTCCTGCAGAATACCGGCAGCGGCCTTCAGCTGCAGCTGGCGCAACGCATTGTCATATAATGCACCGGCCAGTTCACGCTGGGCGATGGCTGCGCCCTGTTCGGCATTCAAGAGGTCAATACCGGTGCGGGTTCCAACGATGCGGCCATCTCTAGTCGCCTCAAGCTGTATGACTGCAGAAACCTTCTTCTGAAGGGTTGATGGCATAATAGCGTTGCTGTATTCCAGATTCAGGAAGGCCTGTTTCAGTTTTTGAACACCCTGTTCTCTGGTCTCGCTGACAACAAATCTCTGTTCGGATTCAACAGCCAGTGCCCTTCGTGTTCTGGCCGCAGTTTCACCGCCGGAATAGATAGGCAGAGACAGGTTGAGGCCGATCGTCCACTGCCTGGTTTCAACTTCCGGCAAAAAGGTACTTCCCTTACTGACCGAGTACCCCCCCGAAGCGCTGATTGTCGGCAGGTGGCCGGCATTCACCGCCCGGCGGCTCAGTTCGCTCTGTGTCAGCAGTTCACGCGCCTGAACCAGCGTGGGACGGTTTTTCAGCATAACATCCAGCCACCAATCAATATCAGCAGGTTCCGGCCCGTGAGATTTATACGGGCCCAGGTCCATTATTTCGGTAACCTGCCTGCCGGCTATGCTCTCCAGTTGCTGGGCTGCCAGCTTGCACATGATTGTGGCCTTGATACTGTCTGCGGCGGCGCTGTCCAGCTTTGCCTTGGCTTCATACACGGAGATTGCGCTGCCGGTACCACTGTTTTTGAACTCTGTTACTTGAGCATGGATCTGTCCCAACCGGTTCATCTCTTCACGGTACAGCACTTCGTCGATCTGGGCTTTCAACAATCCAAAATAAGCTTCCGCAAGGTTGACGATCAGATCCTGACGACTTCCGGACAGTATGGCGTCGGCGCCTCTAACAGTGGCCCGTGAGGCAGCCAGGTTATATACGTTCGGCACTGCAAACAGCGGCACTCTCGCGCTGAAGCCATAACTATCGCCGGTATAGGTGCCGGAAATTTCGTTGGGACCGTAGTTGAGCGAGATGTTGCTGATCCAGTTGATTCCGGCGTTTGCTTCTACGCGCGGCAGCATTTGGGCAAAGGAGATGTTCGTGTCTGCCCTGCTGGCATCAAGGCGCGCCCGGGCTTTGCCGATGGCCGGGTCTTTCGCCTTGGCAGGAGCATACAGGGTGAGCAGATCCTCAACCCCGGCAGCTGCAGGGGCAGGAAGCAGGCAGAGAATTAATAATAGTGCCGCTGGCAGGATTTTTAGTTCACCGTTCATGGAAGGCCTTCCCGGCTCGTTCTTTCAGCGGACCGATGAAATAGTCAAAGGCGGTGCGCGGTTTTGTGCTGATAGATACCTGGGCCGCCATGCCGGGATAGAGCCGCAGGTTGCCGGCCTCCTTCAGGGATTCAGGGGCAAGATCCAGCCGCACTTCGTAATAGGGCATTTCACCCTGGGAGGTGCGGGTCGTCAGCCGGTCGGCCGAAACATACGTAACGGTAGCCATGATTGTAGGAGTCGTACTCGGCTTGTAGGCGGGCAAGGTTACCTCCGCTAACAATCCGACCTGAACGTCATGGATGTCGTTTATGCCGATTTTTGCATCCAGCACCAGGTGATCGGATGGTGGCACAATGTCCATAAGCGCTTCCTTGCCGGCGATTACCCCACCGACGGTAGTGACTTTCAGATCGACCACTTTGCCCCCTATCGGAGCGCGGATGAACTGCCTTTCCAGGGCATTGCGCGATGGACGCACACGCTCATCTAATTCACTCCGCTTTATGGATGATTGTTTCATCTCTGCGGCCGATTCCTGGATGCGGGCGCTTTTAAGGCCGACAATACGTGACTCATACTCGCCCAGTCGCTGGCTGTTGCGGGCAATTGACGCCAAAACAACATCACATTCACCGCTTTTTTCGGCATGCATCCGCTCCAGTTCAAGCACTGTTGTTTTGGCGACAAAATCCTTTTTGAGCAGGTGTCTGTTCGCGGTCAACTGTTCGGCCAAAGAGGCGACCTCCTGTTTTTTCTGAATCAGTTGGTCCTGCAAGCCTTTAGTTTCCTCTTTTGTCTGCTGTATCTGGCTCCTGAGTACTTCCACCTGACTGCGATAAGCATCACGCTTGGCGTTGAACAGCTGGGTCTCGGTCTGGAGAATACGTGCCACAGCCGGTTCCTTTGCCCGCTTCAAAATCGCCGCCGGGAACAAAACTGTCTGCAGATCTCCACGTTCGGCGTCCAGGCGGGCAATTGCGGCAAATTCGGCAAGAGACTGCCCCTCAAGCAGGTCAACAATCGGCTTTACCTGATCGTCTTCCAGAATGATAAGCGTTTGTCCCTCTTTGACCGTATCACCCTCACGCACCAGGATCTGTTTAACGATGCCACCCTCCAGATGCTGAACGGTTTTACGTTTAGTATCAAAAGTGATGTCACCCTGGGCCTGTACGGCGGCGCCAAGAGGCGCAAAAGAAGCCCACAGGGCAAAGCCGCCCAAGAAGATTACGATGACGGCCAATCCGGAGTTGA
>JAFLLC010000221.1 GCA_019162745.1 Deltaproteobacteria bacterium
GACAAGAATAAACAGCCGTATGTTGTGTTAACTCCGGCAGTATTGCGGACAAATACTGGCCTGAACATATCAATTCACGGCCTCCGCCGTTCTTTTGCCACTGTAGGGGAAAAACTGAAAATCAGACGTCAGGACATCGACCTGCTTATCAATCATTTTGATAAATCAGTCACAGGTGAGCATTATTCCTGCACCGATGTTGATGACCTCAGACAACCAGTACAAGCGATATGCAACGAGATTGAGCGGCTTATGGTGGAAGGTGTAGGAGGCAAGGTTATTCAGTTACATACTGCACAGGCGGCGTGAGGATGATTGCGCTTAATAGCGAGTTTCTCGAATACAAGTCAGAGTTTTATCGACTGCGTTACGAGTTCTTCAAGTTGGCTCCTGAACCGGATGGCCCCTGTCTTGCCCCTGAATTATGCAGCAAGTCGCAATATATGTGCGAGAACTGCAAACTGTGGGCAGAGTGGGAAGTTAAAGACGCTTGTTACAAAAGATTGATGGAAAATCCAGACAACGATACTTCGCTGCCAGTTGACTCCGAGGAAAATATTATTAGGCTTAATCATATTGAGTTCAATCGAGCTCATACCATCCAGGACATAGAGGCGGCGATTAAGCACCAGTGCAATTTAGCATTACAGCAGGCGCGAAAAATTAACTCCGGTACGCTGATATTGCGTGATCCCCTACGAAATGCGGTCGGAAAGTATCATAGCAAAGATCGGTTCGCCTATTGGCGCCGCTGTCTAAAAGTCTATTTATTGCGGATGCAGGGACAAGGATGGGAAGCTATAGGCTGCGACATAGGCAAAATATCTTCAAAAAAAGCTGATAAAGTGTTGCCAAAAGGCACCGTGACCAGGGATGTGAGGGACGATTTTGCAGAGGCCGTACGTCTTATCACAAGTGCGGTGTATGGCAGTTTTCCTGAAGACCCCGCAAAAGAATAATCTTCTAATCACCAACCACAGTTGGGGTTTTATCTATACTGTCAAAGCCCCACCCTAACCAACTGTAATTCAACAATAATTCATGATAAACCCTTCCTAACGAGTCGCGACCGTTAATCTCGTTACGAAAGGATTACACATGAATACCCCTGCATTGAAATCAGCAACATCCATCGAAGCACACAAGAAGAACCTTACTGAAACGGAAGCATCGGCAGAGTACGGAATGTCAGTCTACTGGTATCGCCGAAGCCGCTGGGCTGGTGATGGCCCCCGCTTCATCAAACTTGGTGGAGCTATCCTGTACCCCCGAACGGAACTTGACTCCTTCTTTGATGCACGTCTGGTCAAGAGTACGTCTGAATCATCCACCCGTAAGCCCTCTGCAACAGGGAGGGCTTGACCCATGCAAGCTTCCAGCTCCTACAAGATCACGAATCCCGAAATAGCCTCGTTTATCGAATACCGTACAGGCCGTATCCCTGCCCTCTGCGGTAAATCTCCCGGCGAGTTGGTTACGATTGAATTTCCTTCAACCGATGATGTTGTCCAGGCGGCGCTTGAATACGTAGCCGGTTGTCCTGAATCCCGTTTGTTGAATATCAGGACGCGCTTGTACCGCCGTATTCGGGAGGTGAAAGCATGAGACCTCTCCTATTAACGCCGCCGCTTAAAGGCGAGCTTACCGGCCTTCAAAGTAAGATCGATCGGTTTGACGAAACAGATATTACGAAAGAACTTGCTGACTGCATCCAGTTCATCCTGATAGAAACATCACGTCTTGACTGTGAGGTGCGAAGATGAACGACCACATTGAACAATTCACCCAAGCAATGAGAAACGCCAGACTTGATCCGGCAGAAGTACCGACAGCAGATGGAACCTTTCACCGTTTCCAGGATCGACAAGACAAGGCCGGTAAGAAAAACGGATGGTATGTTCTTCATGTCGATGCCCTCCCAGCTGGAATGTTCGGCCACTGGTCATTGTTGCCGGACGGTCAACGCTGGCAATCCAAGCCTGACAACACCCTGACCCCTAAAGAGCGCAACCAGATCAGGGAGCGCATTGAACAGTTACGGACCGATCGTGACAAAGCTCGTGATGAAGTACGGTCTTTTTGTCGTAACAAAGCAGAAAAGATGCTTGAGGCGGCACATGAAGTTAACGCAGATCATCCATACCTGTTTAAGAAGAATATCAAGCCCTACGGCGCGAAGCAGTTGAAGGACATGCTAATTATCCCGGTACGCAAGGGGAAGACCTTGACCGGATTACAGATTATCATGCCGGATGGTTCAAAGAAGTTCCTGACCGGCACCGAGAAGGCTGGAGCGTATCTGGTAATCAATGGTAAAGGCAAAACCGTTTACCTGATTGAAGGATGGGCGACCGGCTGCACGATTCATGAACTAACCGGCGCAACCGTCATTATCTGCTATGACTGCCAGAACCTTGAAGCAGTCGCCAGTGAGATCAGGCTGAAGGGGCCGGACTATGACATGGTGCTTGTTGCCGATAATGACCGGATGACTGACGGCAACCCCGGTCTGACCAAAGCAAGGGCGGCAGCACTGGCAACGGGCGCGAGACTGGCAATCCCTACCTTTCCCGGCGATGATGGCACGGACGCGAACGACCTTCACGCCATATCAGGGAAAGAGGCCATCTTATCTTGCCTTAAAAAGGCTGTACTGGTTACCCCCACAGAAGCCCCTGCCCCTGGCACCGCAACCACCACAGAGCCACCCGCCGAAGAGTGGCCGAAGCCGTCACCAATAGAATCAAAGATTAACCCGGAGCCATATCCGCTTGATGCGCTCCCCGACACGATCCGCCTTGCAATAGAAGAGGTGTTAGGATTCGTGAAGGCCCCTGTTCCCCTTGTAGTATCAGCGGCATTATCAGCCTTATCAATGGCGGTGCAATCACATGCCGATGTTGCAAGGGCTGAGAAACTTACAGGGCCGTCAAGCACATATCTATTGACCATTGCAGATTCAGGAGAGCGGAAGTCTACTTGTGATGGTTTTTTTACGTCTGCAATTCGTGACTATGAAGAAAAGCAGGCAGAGGCAGCAAAACCTTTTGTCAAAGAGTATGAGGCGGCTTTTTCTACATGGGATATGAAATACAGCGGCGTTAAGGATTCTATCAGGGCGGCAGCAAAGGCGGCACAATCTACAGAAGCGCTTGAAACTGACCTGTCACAACTCCAGCTGGACAAACCAGAACCCCCAAGAATACCCCGTATTATTTATGGTGATGCTACACCGGCGGCGCTCAAATATAGCCTTGCTAAGGGATGGCCAAGCGGCGCGGTTGTATCGAGTGAAGGCGGTATTGTATTCGGCGGACATGGCATGAAGAAAGATTCTGCAATGGAGAATTTAGCCACCTTGAATCAGTTATGGGATGGCACAGACATGCCGACAGAACGCCGGGCAAGCGAATCATACACCGTGAAGGGCGCGAGATTTACGATGAGCATCATGGTACAGGAACCCACTTTGCGGGCATTTTTCCGGCAAGATGGAGGACTAGCAAGGGGCACGGGCTTTCTTGCACGTTTTCTTATTGCATGGCCGGAGAGTACACAGGGTTTTAGGCCATTTACAGAAGCACCTGCAAACTGGCCAAGCCTTGCAGCATTCAACCACCGTATATCAGTAATACTAAATCAAGTCCCGCCGATTGATGATGACGGAGCATTGCACCCTGCAATGTTAACCCTGGCACCGGATGCTAAAGCGGCATGGGTTGCTTTCCATGATGCCATTGAATCCATGCTGGCAAGCGGCGGGGAGTTGTTCGACATTCGGGACGTAGCAAGCAAGACCGCCGACAATGCAGCACGTTTAGCTTGTCAATTCCATGTCTTTAGCGGCGATGTCGGAGCAATCAGCCTTGATGCTTTTGAATCGGCTAGCAGGATAACGGCATGGCACCTTAACGAGGCGCGGCGATTCTTCATGGGGTTGGCACTTCCTCAAGAGCTGGCAGACGCGGCCCGTCTTGATGAATGGATGCTGGGATATTGCAGGCAGCACAAGAGCGCCGGAATCCCTACCACAACGATTCAGCGATTCGGGCCTTGTGGTCTACGTTCAAAGGTTGCAATTGATGCCGCCATGGAAGAGCTTGAAGGACTGGAACGTTCACGCCGCGTCAAAGATGGCAAACGCAAAACGATACACATAAACCCGGCACTATTGAGAGGTGAATAATGGGACTTGCCGACCTAATACATAGAAAGAAAACTGCAACCGTTTTAAGTCCTGCTACTGCTATTCCTGCTATTCCTGCGATTGTTGCACCATTTCCGGCTGATATTCCGCAAAGAATAGCAACAATAGCAACAATAGCAGTAGCAGCGGATAGACCGACAATGAATGTTGGACCGTTAAGCGACGAGAATGTATCACGGCAACCCGACACCGCCTCCGCTTTCTGC
Organism: Deltaproteobacteria bacterium; assembly: GCA_019162745.1. GTDB lineage: Bacteria > Desulfobacterota > Desulfuromonadia > Geobacterales > Pseudopelobacteraceae > JACRCG01. The sequence continues at coordinate 4,414 of JAFLLC010000221.1, forward strand.
AAATCATACGGCGGACATTGTTCCGTAAAAGCCACTGGTGCTTATCCTGATGATTGTATCAGGACAGGTTGCGAGCATTACAGACCCGAAACTTACCCGCCGGGGCATATCTGGCACGAGTGGTATGAAATACCGATGCCAACAGACAAACACAGCAACACTTGCCGATGCTGCAAAGGGGTTGATTTCTGGCAGTCAATCCACGGTTTGGCAGTCTGCCTCAAGTGTCACCCACCAGCTCCAGATGCTGAGTTGCTGTAAAAACGCTTAACCCTCTCAGGAGGTTATTACATTCACAGAAGGACATAAGGGAGTACAAACTATGGTAAGCCAATGTACACAGCAGGAAGAAGTGATGCAGGAAGCAGCTATCGCACAATACAGCAATGGGCTAAATGAGCCAGCATACGACACTACCGGATTCATTGCGCCGCTAATATCCAGCCATGAAACTTTCACGCTGATTGAGGACATGGCGGCACACTTGAAAGGGCTTATCTGTAACGAGATCGGACTTGATGCAGCAGCACGTATCTTGTCCCTTGTCGATGAAATCAAGAAGGTTGCCAGTGACGGCAAAGAAGAGATTAGCTGCTCTGGATTAAGTTGGTAGTATAAGAACCTGCATTAGAGGGCGGTTGAGGTTAGTTACCCGCCCTCTTTATTCTACGACCTGTCGAAAGGATACAATCATGAACCTTAGTTTCGTAGGAAATCTCGGAAACGAGCCAGCATTAAAGTTTGCGGCCAACGGATCGTCATACTGTTTCTTTAGCGTGGCGATGGATACCGCTAAGCAAGGTGACAAGCGATCCAAGACAATTTGGTGGAGCTGCGTCGCTTTTCAGGAAGTCGCTGAAGAGATCAGCATTAACTTCAAGAAGGGTGATGTTATCTCCGTTAATCACTCCACTGTACAGCCTATTCCTGACAAACGCACAGGGGGGACACAGCTTCAGGTGCAGGTGTGGGACGCAGGCAAGCTACCGTGAATTTTCAGAAAACATAATATGGCTGGCAGACAGGGGGGGCGACTCCCTACCAAAACAATATAGTTGGCTCTTATATTTAGAAGCCTTATAAAGATTGCACAGAACATGCCGGATATTATCGAGCGGTATCCCCCAGGAGCCGCCTTTAACTGCTGACCATCAGAGGGCATAAAAAAGGTCGTGCTGCAAATCGGAATTGTCCGAAGTTGAGGCACGACCCTATTGATTATTTTAGAGACGGTCTATGGTGCGTCTAGTGGCCTGCCTGGAGTCCCGGCCACTGCATTAAAAGGCCCCGTCAAACTGTCATTGTTTTGATTTCCGATACTAACAATGCGACACCAGTAAAAATAATCATGGCTATATGGCTGCTCACGCGGTGGGATATCTATATACCCATTTACTAAAGCACTACCAATCCGTTGGGCAGTGCCTAAATCATCATAAGTGCTACGCCATATTTCAACGTAGGCAAGGTTGGCAAATTGTGGGTCATCCCAAGTTAGTTCAATAGTACCAACAGCCCCTGTAGCTTTAACAGCTGTCAATTTAGGAGGCGTTAGTATAGGAGCAGTCACAGTTACGGTTATGGTTGATTCTGTACTTTCAAAACCTAGATTACTCACGGTTAAACCCAAAACATATTCCCCACGGGTATCAGTGGTAAATGTTGGTTTAGCCACATTACTTGATGATAGAGCGGGCGCACTCCCTGCGGGTGAAGATACTATACTCCAGCTATACGTTAAAACACCAGTCCCTGTTGCTGATACGCTTGCACTTCCATCGAGTGGTAACGCTGACATAATACTAACACTTTGGTTTGTCCCTGCGTATGCTGTAGGAACCAGCGGGGGAGATGTTTTTGATAACACCGCAACCTGGCATATATCGAAAAACCCTCCATCATTTGATGGGGACGAAGACCAGCACATAGGCATTATCATAAATTGCAAATCACCCGACATTAAGGCTGTTGTGCCATATC
>JAFLLC010000126.1 GCA_019162745.1 Deltaproteobacteria bacterium
CTAAGTACCTGGTCTCAAGAAGAAGATTTATTATGAACCAAGCTTACGGATGAATGGGTGGAGGGACGTTGATGTGGGCACTGCTCGGCATACTGGTGGTGGTTGTCGTCGTAATAAAGAGCTTGTCCAGAAAATAGTCGTGCGTTAACATCACGCAGCTGAAACATTAAAAGAAGATTCCAGATAACAGGGGCAGCCCCCAAATCGGTTGGACTTTGGGAGAATTAACCATGCAGAACCATACGCCGCATAAACCCTTTTCCATGATTCGGGAGTTCCAATTTGCCGACTGGTTCACGCTGGCAAACGCGGTCTGCGGCACAGGGGCATTGTTTTCCATGCTGACGTACCTGCAGACGACCGACGTCACACATGTTTACATCGCCTGCGGGATGGTGTTTGCCGCCCTGATCTTCGATATCCTGGACGGTCGGATTGCCAGGTGGCGGCAGAAAAATTCTGTCATGGGTCGTGAACTCGACTCCCTCGCTGACGTCATTTCCTTCGGTGTAGCCCCGGCGGTGATTGCCTACGGTTGCGGCATGCAGGGGTTGTATGACCGTATTGTCCTGACCTGTTTTGTTGCCTGCGGAGTTTCCCGCCTGGCGCGCTATAATGTTACGGCCGAAGCTCTGTCAGGGGACGAAGGGAAGGTGAAGTACTTTGAAGGGACTCCCATCCCGACGTCACTGCTGCTGATAATGATGATGTTCCTGGCCGCCTGGCAGGGCGCATTGGGCGAATCTCTCTGGTTTGGAAAGGTCCTGTTTTTAGGTTTTACTCTTCATCCGCTGGTACTGGTTTTCGCAATTTCCGGTTCACTGATGGTCAGTCGCATACGGTTTCCAAAACTCTGAAAACAGAATCAAATACGTGGAACGAGGTCACCATGAATCCTGCCCGAACAATAAAACTATTTTTATTTATCTGCTGCAGTTTGATCATTTCCGCTTGTGCTGCAACACATCCGTCTCAGATTACACCCCAACGTCCCGCTAAAATTGCGCTCGTCCTTGGCGCCGGCGCATCAAAAGGGTTCGCCCACGTCGGAGTACTGAAAATACTCGAAAACAACAAGGTACCGATCCAGATGATCGTCGGCACAAGTGTCGGGAGCTTTGTCGGAAGCCTTTATGCGTACGGTTATGACGCCTACGCGCTGCAGAAGATCAGCATGTCGATTGAGAGAAGCGACGTCGCCGAATTGACTATACCCGATAACGGCTTCCTCAAAGGAGATCGGCTGCGGGATTTCATCAACACGAAAGTTCATAATGCTTCGATCCAGAAACTTAAAATTCCCTTTTATGCCGTTGCCACCGACATCAGAACCGGTGAGAGTGTTGTGTTTAATTCCGGCAACACCGGCATGGCGGTCCAGGCAAGCTGTGCTATTCCCGGCGTATTCCAGCCGGCCATATTTTCAGGGACAAGCTATGTTGATGGCGGCGTCGTGAAACCGCTGGCCGTCGATGTAGCCAGACAGCATGGCGCAGATGTCGTGATCGCCGTTGATATCTCTTCCGGCATAGATTCTGTCGTCCCAATCTCTACGATAGACACCATCATGAAATCGATACAGATCATGTACAGCAAGATGTCCCTGATGCCGATCAGCCAGGCCGACGTTGTCATCAAGCCGATCGTCGGATTCGTTGGGTCAGCGGATTTCAGCCAGCGCAACCAGGCGATCATGGAGGGGGAAAAGGCAGCTCTGGCCGCCATGCCAAGGATTAATGAGCTTCTTGCGAAACTTCGCCAGGAAGGACGTTTGCCGTAATCTGCGCATCCTCTGTCCTGCCCCGCTCAGGCATTAGCTTCCAGTCCCCGTGCCGCCTGGCGCATTGATTTTAACGATAATAACTGGTATGCTGGCAACAGTAATCAGAGGAAGAGAATTGCCTGGTTACGTATAAGCCTCATTAATAAAGGATCTCCAATATGAATAAAATCAGCAGAGGTTTTTTAGCAGCGATGGTATTAGGAACTCTGTTTATCGCACTGGCCGGCTGTCAGAAAAAAGAAGGACCGGCGGAACGGGCCGGTAAGGCGATGGACAATGCGGTAGAAAAAGCCGGGGACAAGATCGAACAGACCGGGGACAAAATAAAGGACGCAACCCAGGATTTAAAAAAGTGATCATAAGGCCCGCCCCGAGTGGGCCTTCATTTGTATAAAACTTTAGCGCTCGGATCTTTATCCGTGAAAAAAACAATGACAATTGTAAATTCCAGAATAGCCTTTATGGGGATTTATGAACAACTCGCCTATAATAGAGAAGATAAAGAAGTTGCTGGCCCTGGCCAACTCAGGCAATGAACATGAGGCCGCACTGGCGGCCGGCCATGCCCAGCGCCTGCTGGCAGAACACAATCTTGCCATGGCCGACATCGAGGCATCCCATAAACCGGACAAGGCCGACAAGGTTGAAACCGCCGTATCAAAAAAACTGCCAAAGTGGCTGCGGCACCTGAGCTCCGGTGTCAGCAGTGCGTTTGACTGCCAGGCGATCCACCATCCCGCTACCGGCAAGATGACTTTTATCGGCGTCGGGGCAGATGTACAGATTGCCGCCTACACCTTTACTTATCTGGACCGGACCGTCAGGAAGCTCTGTGGCATCTACATGAAGCAGCATGTCGGCAGCACGATTCCTAACCGCCACCGTGAACTGATGCGCCAATCCTATTATTTAGGAGCGGTATCCACGATCGCTACCCGCCTGAGGGAGCAGAAAGTGCAAACGCCGGTCACCACCGGCGCACTGGTTTTGGTTAAAGACGGGCTGATCAAACAAGCGATGAACGAAATCGGCAACATAAGGACAATGCACAGCCGCAGGAGCTATGTAAACAGCGATGCCTACAGCAGAGGACAGACGGACGGAACAGAGGTGGGCATTCACCGCGGGATCAACGGTACTTCCGCCCGAAACATCGAGATACCTCCACCCTCCTCACCCTATTAATCTTCATTACTATCGCCAAAGCGGGCGATATCCTGAAGTAAATTTAACGCAATGGGCGTATCAGCTCCTCGCCAGCCGATACGCCAGACGATTGCCGGTACGGTAACTGCGACAACCGCCTGGTGATATGGAAACAACAGCTCTCTGCTCTTTCATTGATGACCGTATCGCCATCATAATGGCGCTTCCGGAAACTGCTCTTGCACCCTTCATGATGACAGCCTCAAACTCCACCCACAAACCAAACAAAACAATTACTGCACCGCACAGGGTAATCGGTTCCATTATTCACGCTCCCGTCATTTTTAATTACTCATAAACTGTCAAATCTGCTGAATCCTGCCAAGCCGCTCATAACCTTTTACATCCGCCGGTACACGCCAATAACCTTGCCGACGATACTCACCTCGCCATCTTCGGGACGAATGATGATCGGCTCCATGTCCGGGTTCGCCGGCTGCAGACGGATGTGATCCTGTTCGCGATAGAACCACTTGAGCGTCACCTCGCCATCAAGCATGGCAACGACGGTATCCCTGTTGTCGGCAGTCGGTTGCGGCAGCACCAGCGCCAGATCGCCATCAAGGATGCCGGCATTGATCATCGACTCACCGCTGACCTTTAGAAAGAAACAGCCGTTTCCCTTAACGGCCATCGGGTCAACAGAGAAATACCCCTGAATATCCTCAATAGCCGGGGCAAGATGGCCGGCGCGAACGGTGCCGACAATCGGCAGCGACACCGACGGAATAACCGGTGCCTTCGCCGCTGTCGTCAGGGTAATCCCCCGATTCACATGATCCCGCCTGATGTATCCCTTCCGCTCCAGAGCGCCAAGATGCTTCATAACCGGCAGTGTTCCCGAAACATTCAGGTGGCCGGCGATTTCTCGCTGGCTGGGCGCATAGCCGTTATCGCCACTGAAAGAGGTGATGAACTGCAGCACCTGATTCTGGCGTTGGGTAAGATCATTCCCGGCTTTTAGAGTATAGGTAGTCATATGACTACCTATACTGATTTTCTATTCATATGTCAATAATTTCTGTCGAAGTGCTTTATGCCAATGGAAACATCTGGCTTTCACAAAAACGCATGGCAGAGTTGTTTGGCTGTTCAGCGGATAATATTTCCCTTCACTTGAAAAACATCAGTCAGGAAAACATGCATAGTTATGATGAAAGACTGTTTCAAACGAGTAGACAACGGATTGTAAGTATTCTGAGGTTTTTGTTGCGGCGTTGCGTGAGTAAAGGTTTTTCTGTATGACGGATCTTCTCGATAAATCAAAGTGATCTTTGAATATGAGCCGGATTCGTGGTAAGAATACGAAGCTGGAAATCGCGGTCAGGAAGATGCTGCACGCCGCCGGTTTCCGGTTTTGTCTGCATGTGAAGGATCTGCCCGAAAAACCGGATATAGTACTGCCAAAATGGAGACTGTAAAGTATGTGCGATAAGAAAATTGTCATCATCGCTGGTCCCAATGGAGCTGGCAAAACTACTTTTGCCAGAGAGTTTCTACCAAACGAAGCGGGATGTCCGATCTTTATCAACGCGGACCTGATTGCTGCCGGACTCTCTCCATTTCAGCCGGAACTTGCGGCATTAAAGGCCGGCAGACTGATGCTGAAAGAGATTCGGCAGCACTCCCGCAGCGGAGCAAATTTTGCCTTTGAGACCACCCTGTCCGGCAGGACATATTCACGAATGATCCCCGAATGGCAGACAGAAGGTTACCACGTCAAGCTCTTCTTTCTAACGCTCCCCTCAGCAGAAATGGCTATTGCCCGTGTCGCCGAAAGGGTACGGCAAGGTGGGCATAACGTCCCTGAAGAAGTTATCAGGAGGCGATTCTCGGCAGGACTCAATAACTTCGATAAACTCTATCGGAATCTTGTTGACTCCTGGGCAGTCTACTGTAGCTCAGGAGACGAACAGCAACTTGTGGAATGGAGCGAAAACGATGAACAATAATTTAATAGAACAGGCAAAAGACAAGGATTTAGCAGGTTCGGTCGGTGCAATGCGTCGTGCTGCAATCCGGGCACGCCAGGTCGCTGTGCAGACCGGAACGGACTTGATAGTATGGCGTGATGGAAAGGTACAACATGAAATAGTCACAGTTCAGGAGACGTTACCAAAACGGGCAGATGCGTAACTGATATGTCTGTTTTGAAATTCCAGTCGTCGAAGGTGTCTGCTTTTAGTGAGTAAACATGGGATTTTCTGCATGACCGATCATCTTGATAAAGCACAGCGCTCCTGGAATATGAGCCGGATTCGTGGTAAGAATACGAAGCCGGAAATCGCGGTAAGGAAGATGCTACACACCGCCGGTTTCCGGTTTCGTCTGCATAAGAAGGGTCTGCCCGGAAAGCCGGATATTGTTCTACCGAAATAGAAGGCAGTTGTTTTTGTCGATCCAGAATAGAGGAGATTGCAATTTATGAAAGCTAACGAATTGGACAACATTTTTGATACTGGTGAAGATATCTCTCAGTATCTTGATGTCTCAAAAGCCCGTCGCCCTCAACAGGAACAAAAGCGGGTTAATGTCGATTTTCCGCTTTGGATGAGCCAGGAAATGGACAAAGAAGCAAGGCGAATCAGAGTTCCCAGACAATCCATCATCAAGGTGTGGGTTGCCGAGCGGTTGCAGAAGGCGGCATGATACTTCTTGTTTTCTGCCGAATGACCGGGACACTAACCTGACCATATTGTGATTGCGGGTGGTGAGGTGAGGGGGGCGGAATAAACTGCCTCGGAATTATTGTGAAATACGGGCAGTCCCACTTTATCTATCGGATCGTTGCGGAACTACTATACTATATACTCGCTATGTATGCAGACGCTGGCTCCATCAATGCCTGGGGATGCTTGGGTGAAGACAGAAGAACAGATGCAAACCTTACCGATAGACAAGAGATAAGTGCTCTAGCACCGGAATTATGCGCCGAAAAAAACTTATCATGGATGTCCCCAGATTTACTCAAACAATACTTACCGGACAGTAGTGGCGATAACTATCAAAATGAAAAACCCCCGCCCGGCAGTTGCCAGCAGGGGTAGATGGTTAACCGGACAATTACCGGTGTGTGGGAAAACCGCATGCACGGCTTGATGATTGAGGGCAGTGTGAAATCGGTTCTCTACTCTAATCCGAGAAGCGGTTGCATTCTACAACCCCAAATGGTCGCTAATTTAAGTCCCAATCAATACCCGGCCAATCAATGGGTGCAGGATCCCGTATCGTTGATGTTGAGCCACTGCCGGTTGTACCCTGATTTTTACCACCCTCGGCCATTGCAGTCATGCTGATTGACATTACAACTAGTACTACTGTCGTAGCGATAACAAGTTTTTTCACAGTGTTTCTCCTTTCATTTAATGAAGTAGTGAATCT
>JAFLLC010000044.1 GCA_019162745.1 Deltaproteobacteria bacterium
CTTATCATAAGTAGATCGTCTGGCAGCCTCAACCGGTGGCGGCCCCCCATTGCCGGAAACCAGCTCTGCGGCAACAACCCAAAGGTTCTTGGCGACGCTCCATACCAGGCGATAAGCCTTGTTCATGGTGATACTCCTTGACTTTCTTCATACTACTGCTGTTCTAGCGAGGTAAAATATAATAAATCAGACTAAAAAGAAACATGATTCTAGCTGTTTTACCTGATTTTCCAATATCAAGCTAAAAAAGAGCGTAATTATCCGCTTTATGGTAATATAACACTCTGAAACAACGGTAAATATTGAAATGTCGACAGCATATCCCGTTTAAAAAACAGTTGCTGCAGTAGTTGATATATTGGTAAGACAAGCACAGATTCCTTCATCACTACCCATGCAAAGTTAAAATGACATCTAGTTATCTCTGACTACTAAGAGACATATGGTATGTCTACAATTTCTACATCCCTTATCAAGACGACTGACACCATAAAAATCCCTCCCGTCAGCCGGCAAGATATGCTACAGTTCTTGGATATTATTCAAAGGACTGCCCATGCTCATCCCCAACACATCCCCCGCCTTCCTCCCTTGGGAGGAGAGCGGCCCCGCACCGTCATGGGGCGAAATATTTGGCAATGACAACCCCCTGGCACTGGAAATAGGCTGCGGTGTCGGTGATTTTGTCGTGCAGATGGCCGCTCTGCACCCCGACCTTAATTTTATTGCACTTGATTTTTACAATAAAGGGTGCATAAAAACCTGCAAGCGGATTGACAAAAGCGGCCTCGGCAATGTGCGGGTGCTGCGGGCCGAAGCACGCAGTTTCATCGACGCCTGCATACCGGCTGCTGCGCTGCAAACAGTTATTATCAACTGCCCCGATCCCTGGCCGAAACTGCGCCACAGGAAGAGGCGCCTGGTTAACTCAGGGTTTGCCTCCTACCTGTCACGCTTTATGGAACCGGAAGCTGATTTCTATTTCGCTACCGATTTTGTTGATTACGGACTGGATGTCGCTGAGTTCATGGATGTTCAGCCCGGCTTCGTTAACCAACTCGCTCCTGATACATTTCGTCACGCCTTGGCAGGGTATCCTGTTTCAAAATATATGCGCCGCTTTATGGATCTGGGTCAGCCGATTTATTACGTTCATTACCGGAAATCATAAAGTTACACACGTAACCTTCAAAACCAACCCCCCTCAATCCCCCCTTATCAGGGGGGAGGCTTATAAGCCCTCCCCTGATAAGGGGGAGCGGGGAGGGGTTAAAGGTGGTAATCATGAACGAACCTTCAGGCTGCAAGGGACTCAATTTTTTCAACCCGCGCGGCGCGACCATGCGGGGCGAGGTCCGCGTCATTAAGCTCATTCTATCCGGGTGGCTGGCGGCCATAGTCGGATTTCAACTATTTGCCTACCTTCTGGAATCAAGCTATTCCGAACTACTGCTCAATGATCTGACCTTTTTCAATCTGCCAATTCAATTCTGGCTGACCGGCCAGTTCCTGCCGCTCTGGTTCATCATTCTCTGCGTGCTGTTCAACCTCTGGATGGACCGCCACACGGCGCCATCACAGGAAGGCTCGCTCCGCTTTCGCATAAAACCGATCCAGAGGGAGGACGAATAAATGTCATACGGTCTGATACAGTTTGTGCCGTTAGCAATTGTGGCGGTCATGTTCGCACTCTTTATGTTTTCCGGTCTGCGTAATCGCAGCAAACAGACATCGGAATACGGATTCAGCGGCAGCTACACGGGGCGCGTCGGCATCGGAGCGGGCATTGCCAGCAACTGGATGAGCGCCGCCAGCTTCCTCGGCCTCGCCGGCGTATTTTATATGAAGGGCTATTTTGCCATGGCCTACGTAGTCGGCTGGACCGGGGGGTATGTCCTGCTGCTGGTGTTGATGGCGACACAGATCAGACGCTTTGGTAAATTCTCCGCGCCGGATTTTGTCGGTTTCCGCTATGAATCTGACACAGCCCGCACCCTGGCCGCCCTGATTTCAATCGTCATTTCGGTCATTTACTGCGTCGCACAATTTCGCGGCATCGCTCTGCTGGTTTCCTGGCTGTTTGGTATTGCCTATATCCCCGCAGTCGTCATCGGAACCTCGCTGCTTGTTTCCCAGGTTGTCGTGTCGGGTGCGCTTGGGGTAACACGGAATCAGAAGCTCCAGTATTTCGTGCTGATCATCACCTTTATCCTGCCGCTGATGCTCCTGACCCGTAAGTTGGGCTATTTCTGGATACTCCCCCAGTTCGGCTACGGGGCGGCCATCGGTGAACTGCAGCAGCAGTTCGGCTTCAACTGTTCCGAACCATTTGCCGGTACCTCCCTTTTCGAGTGGTTTGCACTCTGCTTTACCCTGATGTTCGGTACCGCCGGACTGCCGCACGTGCTTTCCCGTTTCTACATGGTTCCAGGTATACGGGATGCTCGCTGGGGGGTTGTCTGGGGGTTATTCTTTATCGCTCTTATCTACTGGTCGGCGCCGGCCTACGGCGTTCTGGCAAGGCTTCTGGAGGCGAGGAGCGGAGTGCCGCTTTATGCGGGCGGCGCCGATGCCGCAGACATGATCATACTTACGGCAGCGGGACTCGGGGGGATACCCACCTGGGCGATCGGGCTTCTGGCGGCCGGCGGCATAAGCGCAGCTTTTTCAACAGCGGCCGGATTATTGATGAACGGTTCCGCTTCATTTTCATTTGACATCTATCCGCACCTGATCCGCCCTAACGCCTCTGAACGTGACAAGACCTACGCCGCCAAAGGATTTTTCCTGGTTCTGGCCGCGATCGTAATGGTGCTGACCCTCCAGCCGTGGGGGATGATAGCCGAGATCGCCGCACTCGCCTTTGCAGTGGCTGGCAACACGATATTTCCGGCCTTCCTGCTCGGGATCTGGTGGCCAAGGGCCAATGCCGCAGGCGTCATCTGCGGCATGCTGGCCGGACTGGTCATCAGTTTTGCCGCTCTGTTGATTGGCGATTCTCTGCCACTAGTCGCGCAGCTATTCCCCTTTACGTCATCCGCTTTTATCGGTGCGCCACTGGTCATGATCGTCATAATCGTCATCTCCTTGCTGACCGCACCGCCGTCCGCAGCCATCCGGCTCTTTATCAGCCGGAATGTGCATGACTGTGCGGAAGAATGATGGATTTCCTCCTTTCTGCAAAAACGGGCGACATCACCTCCTGGCTGGCTACTGAAGCTTTTGCCGCAGATTATCGCCAGGCTATTCTGGATCAGGCAGCTTCTGATCCCAGCGACGGGGCTGAAGCCGCTTTTGCCCGAAGCCTTGAGGTGCTTGAAAAGTCGGCGGTGACTAATCTAGCCCTTACAAGGGAATTGGACAGCCTGCTCGCTCAAGTTGCGGCGCCTCCCCCGGCAGACCGCCTGAAAGAGTTGGTCCTCCAGTATTACAACGTGCTGTACCGCCACATGGATGCATTTCATTCCGCTCCCGCGTTCTACCAGAAGAGCATGGAATTCATGAGAATGCTCACTACCGCCATCATGACCCACTCTACGAAGCGTCTCGGGCCGCTCGGGCGGCAACTTCCAAAGATGACCCTGGTCGCAGTCGGGCCTGCAGGGCGCTGCGAATATTCACCTTTCTGCACATTACAGCTGCTGCTGGTTCATAAAGAGGTTAACGCGTCGCAACTCGAGGCGATCAACCTGTTCTGCCATAATCTGCATGCCGGGCTCGAAGCGACAGGACTGAATATTGACCAGGTGATCACCCCGCGCAATCCCCAATGGCGTGGGAGTATCGCATCATGGCAGCAGCGCTGCCAAGACGCGCTGAATCATCCTACGGCTGACGGCTTGATTAATATTTTGCGCCTGGCGGATCAATATCCGTTGGGCACTGATGTGGAGGTCGCTCAGGAACTGAAGGAGATGACGGTCGCCACCCTGAGGAAAAATCGACCGGCACAGGCCAATTTGATTGAGAGGATGGAATCGCTTTCGAACGGCCTCGGGATGATGGGAAGATTGAAGCTGGAGCAAAGCGGTGCCGGGCGTGGGTTGTTCCGGTTGCTGGATCATGGCCTGTTGCCATTGTCTGCCGCTCTGTCAGCACTGGCGCTGATCAAGGGTAACCGTGCCGTCAGCAGCCCCGATAGAGTCCTGGCTCTTCTGAAACAGCGTGAGCTGGATGTCGATCTGGCTGAAAAGATGCTCAGAACCTGGCATACTCTCCATGAACTACGCCTCCGTCGCGAACAGGGTTTCAGTATCGTTGATCATACTGCACAGACTTTGCTTCTGAATCCCGCTCAACTGAGCCTTGATCAGCGCCTCTCTCTGAAAGCGGCGCTGGCGTCAGTGGCGGATATCCAGCGTCACGTCGGGATCATTTTCTCCGGGATGGGAGGCTAGGGCACGATGATTTTATCGCTTTCAACCGGAAGCCTGTTTACCCTGCCGCTGCAAAGGGTATTCGAACTGGCGGCCGAGTCCGGCTTCGACGGCGTCGAGCTGATCATCAACCAGGATTTCCAGAGAATCAACGCGGCTAAACTGGTTCAATCTCTTCAGAAAATTACCACGATCCATTCCATCCATTCCCCGTTTATGGAGCTGGATGGGTGGGGCGGCCCCGTTGACTCTCTCAAACGCTCTATTGAGCTGGCAGCTGAATGTGATATCCCACTGGTTAATTTTCATCCCCCTTCCTGGATGGGGTTTGAAATCGGATTCTGGCGCTGGTTTTACAGTGTGCATGACTATCAGAAAGAGATCGGACAGGACGGAAAAGTAACTGTGACCATGGAAAACATGCCATGGGTCGGCAAATGGAAGATCAATCCGAATATTCTTTCCAACACGCAGCAGCTGGTTGACTTTATCAAGAGGCACAATTTATACATGACGTTCGACTGCACCCATATGGGGTCAGGAAAAACAAATTTCATCAACGATTTCTTCCTCTGTTACGACTCAGGCCGCATTCGTAATATCCATTTTTCCGACTATGGACACGGCCGCGAGCACCTGCTTCCGGGGCACGGAATACTGCCTCTGACCCGATTTCTTAACCACCTGCGTAACACAGAATATCAAAGCACTGTCACACTTGAACTCGATCCGAAGGAATTCCCCAAGGGGGAGCACAGCATCCTGGAAAGCCTGAAAGACATGCTCTCCTTCCTGCGCAGGGAGACCACTCCGGACACCGAAATCCGCCGCCATTATACGCAGGAAACAATACCGACGCCTTCGGCGCCATGAACCATCATATACCCGGACTATGACAGCTGCACTACAGGTCGAAACTACATCTCCCCATGACTGATCAATATATAGAAAAAAAGTTTCTCTATTTACTCTGTATCTCTCTCCTGCTGCATCTGGGACTGTTTGCGGGACTTTACTTTTTCCCGCAGCCGCCACCGGAACCTGCCAAAGAGCCGGTTTTCATAGACCTGCAGCAGATACCGGAGTCAATACAGCCCCCTGAACCCCGGCAGCAAGACACCAAGCGCCTTTCTGAGCAGCGGCTCAGGGTGCCAAGAGAGAGCGCCCCGCGCGGTGATGCCCCCCGAGATGTCCAGGCATTAAAAAAACAGACCGCACCGGCAGCTCCACGGCAAACTTCGCCGGCATCCAAAACTGTCCGGCCGTCTCAGACTCCCCCCGACCGGTCTCCGGTCGCTCCAGGCTCTTCAGCGGCGAGTCTCCTGAAATCAAAAGGGGCGACTGCCAGTCAGACTCCAGCCGCACCGAATCTTTTTCCTGGGGCCAGTCGCTTGGCCAAGTTGGAAGAGAGCTATCGGCGCAAGTTTGAAAATGACATTGCCGATGGGGACACCCGCTTTCTGAACAGCGATGATATCGTGTTTGGCTCGTTCCTGCGCCGCTTTGAAGGAGCGGTCTACGGTGTCTGGCGCTACCCGCAGGAAGCTGCTATGAAGGGGATCGAAGGGATCACGCCGATGCGGATCACCTTCAACAGGCGCGGTGAGATCACCAATATCCAGCAGCTGCAGAGTTCCGGAGCACGCATACTGGACGAAGAGGTGCTGCGCACCCTGCGGGCCATCGGGCCGGTGGGAGGATTCCCCAAGGGGTATGACAAGGAGGAGTTTCATCTGATCGCGTTTTTTCAGTACGGCGGCACGAGGAGATCGTTGCGGTAGGCAAAAGAGTTGCCGCACTGAACTGCAGAGTTCGTACGTCTGATTCGAAGCAGGCGGGATGTGACATTAAAGGAGCTGTTTTTCGGGATATGAACTACCCGCCATCTAAATCAAAACAGCGTCGATTTTAGGAGTGGGTTTCTTCCTGTTTCCTCGGGAACTGCTTAGCGGTCGTG
>JAFLLC010000019.1 GCA_019162745.1 Deltaproteobacteria bacterium
ACGGCGGTCGGCATCACGTCAGTTCAACCGGTCGGATTCATCGGAATACCCATTTATTAAAGAGAGGTGCAAAGTTGTCGGAATATTCAGAACGTCAGATGCAGATAATAAGCAAAGCGATAGAGTTAATTGCTGAGAAGTCAATCCAGGAATTAACAATTAAAAATCTTGCCAATAAACTTGGCGTCACAGATGGAGCAATTTACCGCCATTTTGCAAGTAAGACTGATATTCTGCTTGGAATCCTCAGACTGTTTCAAAAGCGTGCAAAAGAAAATATGGAAAAAACCTGCACGTCAGATCTGCCGGCCATAGAAAAAATAGAGTACTTGTTCAGCAATAATTTTAAGTATTTTACCGAGTTTCCATCGGTTGCATCGGTTATTTTCTCGGAGAGTATATTTCAAAATGACAGCCTGCTTTCGCAAGAGGTGCATCAACTTCTGAACATGCAGGAAAAGGCTCTGTCGTGTGTTATTCTGAAAGGGCAAGAGAATGGGGAGGTTTGCAAACAAATTTCTGAGAAGGAGTTGATTTACATCATAATCGGCTCCATGCGCTATATTGTTACCAAATGGCGTCTTTCAAATTACGGCTTTGATTTGATTGCCGAAGGTCATCTTATACTGGTCAGTTTGAATAAACTGCTTACCCCGGTGAAATAAAGGCATCTCTCCTTATGCAGGATGCTGAATAGAATTGATTGTGTGAATGATCTGGGCGAGTATAACTAAACAGGGCATTCGAGATGTTAATCTCGAATGCCCTGTTTAGTTATTATACAAGTTTAATTATATTTTGTTTTCAGAACTTAGCGATTAGCCGGGTTCTTGGGGTCGCCCTTGTAGCCCAGAGCCTTCCAGTCCATACGACCTTTTTCTCCGTGGCAGTCATTGCACTTCAGCGCTTTGTCCTTGGGAGCGACCATATGGTTTATCGGCCAGACCATGGAGGTCTCAATCCAACCGTACTTACCGCTGTAAGGCTGACCAGCAGCCTTCATACCGGTAACTATGGCAAGGTTCCAGTCAAATTTGGTCCAATAACCATCCGGGCCAAAGGTGTTGACTGCGGCAATCGTATTGTAGCCGGAATCATAAGGCTGCTTGCCCTTCATGACTTTGAACGGCATGATCTTAGCGTTGGGATCCTTGCGATCACCCTTGGCAGCGGAAAGCTTAACTACTTTGGAAGGATCGATCTTGTCGCCGAAGATGACACGATCAACGGTCCCGTTGTACCAATAGTAGGTCGGAACAATATCCTTATCCCACTGGAAGTTGCCCTTGATCTTGGCGTACAATTTCTCACCAAATTTATCTGTGGGGATATCTTTTTCTGGAATATCTTTGCCGGCTGTTGACCAGTCCCACCAGGTTTTGGTCGGTTTGTCCTTGGCAAAGGTAGGGATATGACAGGTCTGGCAGGCAATCTTCTTGGCATGCTTGTTCAAGAAGGCGCTCTTGTGTACGTCACCTTTGTGGCAGTCAGTGCAGCCCATTATTTTCTTGCCGTCACCAACAGATACAGAAGCGGCCTCACCCTTGATTGCGTGATCTTTGCCGCCCTGGTGGCAGGCCTGACAAGTCATATTTGACTTGCCCCCCATATGGATATCAATCTCAGGTTTTGGATTATTCAGTGATGAATCGAGATCACCATGCTTAACACGATCTCCGCCGCCGCCGTAAAAGTGGCAGGTACCACAGGCTGCACGAGTCGGCTTACCAACAGACTGCGCCACTTTGACAAGATCAACCGGTGCCCACACCTTGCCTTTTGGAAACTCTTTCTTCTCACCAGGATAAACCGGATGTCCTGCGCCTGATGGAAACTTTTTATAGGTTCCAGTCGTTTCGTGACAAACAAGACAATCTACGTTTTCGGCCTTGGTAAAATCAAAGTTGGCGTCTTTCCAGCCGTAACCGGTATGGCAACTGGTACAGCGGGCCCAGTTGGAGGGTACAGCAACACAAAAATTGTTTATAGCGTTTTTCTTGCCGTATTCCATCGTCTTGCCATTGATGGTCTGCTTTTTGGCCCAAGTCCAGTGCACCGATTTCATGTAGGCCTTAGTTTCGGCCTCATGACATTCGATACATTTTTTGGTCACTTCAGGACCGTTTTTGAAGGGACCGTTACCGACATACTCGGCATGGTTCCCGGCGGTGGCAGTTGTTGCCAGGGATAACCCCAGCAGCAGCGCCGCATGTGTGAAAGCAGTTTGTAAATTCATACGCAATCGCTCCTCTTTGTGGAATAACCTCATAGTGAGGTGTAAAATATACAGCTATCTATATATATACTGGATTATATTAATAATACAGTGTATACGCTTACTTATACCTTGGTTTAAAAATAAGTCAAGGTAAAGAAATTCGTACCTGGATAAAATTTAGAATACAGATATGATGCGCATATTGAGTTACGTTCTGTTTAATTAACCAACGTTTAACCATAAAAAAGGGCAATCGATGAGTTGATCGATTGCCCTGTATAATTTATTACGGTTGCAAATTTAACTTGGGTCCAGTCAGAATCATCTGACTCACTCCCTGCACGGATTAGCTCATAATTTCTTCAATGGTTACATAGTCGCCGACACGGCCGGTCATTTTTTCTGCATCGGTATTGACGGGAAGGGTTTTCTTGCCTGGTCTCCAGCCCGCAGGACACACTTCACCGGTTGCCGTGGCATGCTGCCATGCATCAATCTGACGCAAGAATTCATGGACATTTCTTCCCACCGAAGGAGCCTGAACTTCCTGTGCGACGCAAATTCCCTCGGGTGTGAACAAAAAACGCCCGCGAAGCGCCAAGCCTTCTTCTTCGATCAATACACCAAAAGCCTTGCTGACCTCACCAGTGGCATCCGCGCCCATAGTCAGCTTCAATCCTGCCAGAATTGGCTCTGTTTCTACAAAACGCTTGTGGGAGAACTTTGTATCAGTAGATACAGCCAGAATCTCCACGCCTTTTGCTTGAAACTCATCGTATTTTGCATTCATGGCTGCAATTTCAGTCGGGCAGACAAAGGTAAAATCGGCGGGATAAAAACAGATAACAGCCCATTTGCCTTGGTAATCACTCGACTTTACGACAGTATAATGACCTGTTTTTGCATCATACGCATCCATTTCAAATTCCGGCATTACTTGTTGAACCATTGATGAATTCATTGAAACATTCTCCTTTTGGGTTGTGGGTGTGGTGTTTTCATCGACTTGAACTTTCTTTCTCGCTTTAATGCTGGTGTCACATGCCATAGATTCTCCCCTTTAAATGTGCTGCTTTGTGATTCTCGATGCTGTTTTTATCTGATACGGTCGTCAATGGAAAGGCTTAGTGCCTTGGCGACTCCTTCACCATACGCCGGATCAGCTTTATAGCAATTGCTGATATGGCGCAATTTGATCTCTCTTGGTGCATCGCTGATAGCGCGGGCGGTGTTTTCAAACAGCACCTGTTGCTGTGCCGGGCTCATAAGCCTGAAGAGCTTGCCGGGTTGTGAGTAATAATCATCATCTTCGCGGTGGTTCCAGTGGTCGGCAGCACCTTCGATGGCGAGAGGCGGTTCTTTAAAGTCCGGCTGCTCCTGCCATTGTCCATAGCTGTTAGGTTCATACCCAAGAGTGCTGCCATGATTGCCGTCCACCCGCATGGCGCCATCGCGGTGATAACTATGGAACGGGCAACGGGCTGTGTTGACCGGAATCAGGTGGTGGTTGACACCAAGTCGGTAGCGCTGGGCATCACCATAGGAAAATAGCCTGCCTTGCAGCATTTTGTCCGGCGAAAAACTGATGCCCGGCACCACGTTAGCTGGGTTAAAGGCGGCCTGCTCGACGTCGGCAAAATAGTTCTCCGGATTCTTGTTAAGCTCTATCACCCCCACCTCGATCATGGGATAATCCTTGTGGAGCCAGACCTTGGACAGATCAAAGGGGTGGTAGGGGCATTTTGCTGCATCCTTTTCCGGCATAATCTGAACAAACAGGGTCCAGCGAGGGAAATCTCCACTGTCGATACTGTTGTAGAGATCACGCTGGTGGCTTTCGCGGCACTTGCCGATGGTTTTTTCAGCTTCTTCGTCGGTCAGATTTTTAATTCCCTGTTGGGTTTTAAAATGGAATTTAACCCAGTGTCGCTCATTATTGGCGTTGATAAAGCTGAAGGTGTGGCTGCCAAAACCGTGCATATGGCGATAGCTGGCCGGGATGCCGCGGTCACTCATCACAATGGTTACCTGATGCAGCGCTTCAGGTAACGAGGTCCAGAAATCCCAGTTATTGAGCGCACTGCGCAGGTTGGTGCGGGGATCGCGTTTGACCGCATGGTTGAGGTCAGGGAACTTGAGCGGATCACGCAGGAAAAAGACCGGTGTGTTGTTACCCACCAGATCCCAGTTTCCCTCCTCGGTATAGAATTTCATCGCAAAACCGCGGATATCGCGTTCGGCATCGGCGGCACCGCGCTCACCGGCCACGGTGGAAAAACGGACAAACATATCGGTCTTCTTGCCGACCTCAGAGAAAATCTTTGCCTTGGTGTATTGGGTGATGTCATGGGTTACGGTAAACGTGCCGAAGGCGCCGGAACCTTTGGCGTGCATGCGTCGTTCCGGAATGACTTCACGGTCAAAGTGGGCCAGCTTTTCCAAAAACCAGACGTCCTGCAAAAGCTGTGGTCCGCGAGGTCCGACGGTCATTACATTTTGGTTGTCTACAACTGGTGCGCCTGCGTTGGTGGTCAACTTTGTCTCTTTGTTCATAGGTCTTTCCTCCTTTTTGAGATCTGCCGCATTATGCGTGGTGCCAAGTGTTTGTTGGCAGTAACCAAAGCTTACTGTGGACTATGTTTTTTACAAGCAATTATTAATAGGAATAATACCTAACAAATAAGTTGTCAAGTTTAAAATAAAAAACGGCGGTTTCCTGTGTGCAGGATACCGCCGCCTGTCAAGTAGTGTAAACAGTCCTCAGGTTACGCTATGGCTCATTGTGGCGATTCCGTTATACACTCCTCTGGCGTCGCCGGCTTTGCTCAGCAGTTCTGTGCATGAGGTGCCGTTTTCTATCAGCTTCTTTAGAGCCGAAGCGATGGAGGCGTACCCTATCAGGATAGCCCCCACCAGATGCGAATCGCGGAAGACAAACTGGCGGTAATAATCGCCATCTTCCTCAAAGACGAGATAGCTGGCATCGTCCGGATGAACCTGGCCGATGCTGAAAAGATCGGTGCCGAGAACCTTGATGCTGTTGGAGCGGGGAATGCCGGCAAACATGGCATCACCTCCGGAAGCGTTCATGCCGGCAATCATTCCCTGATACTGGGACGGTGCCCATGTGCCGTAGAGCGTTCCCAGGTGTTCCGCAAGGTCGCCTGCGGCGTAAATGTCAGGATCAGAGGTGCGTAGATGCTGATCCACAACCACGCCGTGGTTAAGGCTTAAAACAAGAAATCCATTTTGGTGAACCATAACACTTGTTATTTCACCAATAACTAGCCGATTTTACTCCGTGTTCTCGCTTAGAAGCGCCTACTTTTGGCCGTGTTCTCCGTGTTTCAAGTGCTTTTTCTGGATGATATATCAGTATCGCAACGTAAGAAACGTGGTTAGTCGATCATGGTGAAGCGCTCTTTTGGTACGCCGCACACCTGGCATTTGTCAGGTGCAGCGTCATAGACAGTGTTGCCGCAGATTTCGCAGACATAGACGGCGCGGCCGGCCAGGTCACCGCCACCCTTTACGGCAGCAGCAGCTTTCTGATACAGGTCGTGATGGATCTCTTCCACAGCAAGGGCATTGCGGAACGAGACTTCAGCCATCATATCACCTTCTTTTTTGGCTTCTTCGAGGTAAGGAGGATACATCTGCTGGAATTCAAAACCTTCACCGGCAATCGCTTCTTCAAGGTTTTCGGCCGTCTTATGAATTCCTCCCATGGCGCGCAGATGGGCATGGGCATGGATAGTTTCGGCATGGGCAGCAGCCCGGAACAGTCTTGCTACCTGGGGAAAGCCGTCTACATCAGCCTGTTTGGCAAAGGCAAGGTACTTGCGGTTGGCCTGACTTTCGCCGGCAAAGGCTTCTGCGAGATTCTCTTTTGTTGACATGGTGTTATCTCCTTGGTGTGTGATCCCAGACAGTCGCATTGATCCGCCTGTAATGTTGTATTTTACCGTTGCAGGTTTGCAGGTCCTAGCCTTTTATCGCCCTTACTAAAAGTTCATAATCTTCAAGAAGCGACTGCAGATCCTCCTCATGTTCAATCTCTTGTTGCAGGATGGTCAACACCATGTTG
>JAFLLC010000178.1 GCA_019162745.1 Deltaproteobacteria bacterium
AGTGTTTTTGACCACCAAAAGGGGCTTTTAAGCGCAGATAATAGCTACTTTTGGGACTTTAATTCTTATAATTTAGATGTTTAGCTTGGTCTGACCCCCAAGCAAAGCTCCTGAAGTAATCGTGAAGCTAACAGACTTAAGGCCTTTGGGATCAAGGCAATAGGCAGAAGAGTTGGAGAGCAGAGAAATGATCCGTATGAGCTGAGAGAAGAACCTGTCGCTTACAATAGTGTTTTTGACCACCAAAAGGGGCTTTTAAGCGCAGATAATAGCTACTTTTGGGGCCTTAATTCTTATAATTTAGATGTTTAGCTTGGTCTGACCCCCAAGAATTGTGGTCAGCAGACAATTGCACGACTTGGTTTGGAATCAACAGTGCGCCGGAGAGGACGACCATGGGACAACTTGGTAAAGTAGCCTGTCCCCTTTAGATTCCCCTAATATGGAAAGTGTCCCTAGTTTCCCATTCCGTCAAAATAATAAGAGTAGGGAAGTTGCTATTTTTAATTAAAAGTTGGCTGTCCCCCTCAGAAGTTTCTGAACAGGCAATAAATGTATCTATAAATAATACAAATGTATGCTATAAAAGTACAATATGGACATTCTCACACAAATACTATCATCAAAAGTTCGGGCGGCTATATTTCGGAATCTATTTGGATTCAGTGCTTCTGAACTCCACATGCGAGAAATACAGAGAGTTGCTGACTGCACTATCGGCCCGGTACAAGTTGAGTTGAAAAAACTTCTTGCAGTGCAATTAGTTTTGGCCCGGCGTAGCAGTAACCGTCTCTACTATAGGGCAAATCAGGAACATCCGCTCTACCCGGATATCCGCTCAATGGTGCTTAAAACATCGGGGCTCGGAGATTATCTCAAAGAACTTTTCTGCAGCAGAGATGACATTGAAACAGCATTTATATTCGGTTCAATGGCTTCCGGTGAAGAAACCGCTGCAAGTGATCTAGACCTTATTGTCATTGGGACAATTGGTCTGCGTGCTTTATCAACGGTCTTGATTGATTTTAAAAGCAGGGTTGGACGCGAAGTGAATCCTCATGTTTTTACCCATGACGAGTTTATGCAACGTCGGAAGAATGGTGAACATTTCATTACCAATGTGCTCTCATCATCCAGGATGTTCATAAAAGGGACTGAAAATGACCTTGTCTAAATGGGTTGAATACGGATGGCTTCGGCAGCATAAAACTACACGACAGGAAATAGCTGATCTGCTGGGAATTGTTGATCGCGATCTAAGCGATGCACAGACCGGAAGGATTTCGACAGACTGGCAGTTTGGAATAGCCTACAATGCGGCACTCAAATTGTGCACGATTTTGCTCTATGCCGAAGGATACCGTGCTGGCCAGGGATTACAGCACTATCGAACAATTCAGGCGTTGCCATTAATACTTGGCCGCAATCGGGAAGTTGATGCAGCGTATCTCGATACATGCAGAGTGAAGCGCAACACAGTTGAGTATGATCGGATCGGCGCAACCAGCGATAGCGAAGCTCTTGAATTGATAGAGTTTGTACGAGATCTTCGGGCAGAAGTGGTAATGTGGCTACAGGCCAACTATTCTGAATTGCTATTAAAGTGAATTTGTCCGGGGACTAGCTCCACAGGTGCCTGTCCCCCTCAGATGCCTCCGGCGGTTAAAAAGCCTTTGAATCATGGAACCGTCGATGGACGCCGATACACGCCGATAAAAGCGGAAGAAGAACAGATAAAGATTCTGGTTTACCCAGATTCTAAGTTTTTGACTTCTCGGCGTGTATCCGCCTATCTCGGCGGTAAAAGAGCCATTGCTTTTTAGTTTGGAAGTGATGAATGGCAACAACAGACAATTACGCGCTTAATTTGGAATCAACTGTGCGCCGGAGAGGACGACCATGGGACAACTTGGTAAAGTAGTCTGTCCCCTTTAGATCACCCCTTTAGATCCCTAAATCGTGAAGTAATCGTGAGGCTAACAGACTTAAGGCCTTTGGGATCAAGGCAATAGGCAGAAAAGTTGAAGAGCAGAGAAATGATCAGTATGTACTGAGAGAAGAACCCGCTGCTTACAATAGTGTTTTTGACCACCAAAAGAGGCCTTTAAGCGCAGATAATAGCTATTTGGGACCTTAGTAGATGGTTAGCTTGGTCTGACCCCAAGCAGAAACAAGCCTTGCGGACCATCAGAAAAGATGAAAAGGATCGGAGAGCATGAAGGAATAAAGCATAGCTACCGGTGGTAGTCGTTCGGGGAGTTAAGGGAAATCTCCGTTTTCCCCTTGACAAAACTTATCATGGTTGTCCCCGGAATATAAAATCTGAGAGGAGATTGCCGAATGACCATGCTAAGACAAAAAATCGAGAATGAGTTAGATGCTTTAGATAATCGCTCAATGGCTGCAGTGTATGAGCAACTACGACAACTTAATTTTGTACGACGTTCTGCTGTAAAACGCCGGAATGTAACACAGAACATTCAAGATGTTTTGAGACTTACTTCATGTTCAAAGGGGAGTTGGTCTGAAACTGTTGTCTCCTGTAGAGAAGAGCGATAGTGAAGCGGTACTTTTTTGATACTTCGGCGTTGGTGAAGATATATCATCGTGAGGAGGGGTCGGACTTCTGCTTGGAACTATATGCGAATCACTCGCATATTATTATTTCAGAACTTGCCCGAGTTGAGCTCTATTCTGCCGTTTACCGCAAACAGCGTGAGAAGCAACTTAACGTAAAAGCCTTGAATGCTGTGCTAAAGATGTTCAAGCAAGATTGTGAGGGGCGGTATGAAGTTCTCCAGATAGCCTCATTGATTTATGATGAAGCGTGCAATTTGCTTTCCCGATATTCGAACCTGTACGGACTCAGGACACTTGACAGTCTCCAACTTGCAACATTTCTGAATTATTGCGAAAAAGGCCAGGACTGTTTTGTCTGTGCCGACAAAAAGCTTACAGCGGTTGTGGAGTGTGAGGGAATACAGACAGTTTTTGTATGAATTTGTTGTGGGGTGAGATTTTGTAGGGGTGAGATGCAACTTATTGGTATTATGTCCCCTGAATATCCTGGCAAGGACGATTCAAAAGTTTCGGCATACCCAAAGCCCCCAAAACGGATACTTCAAAATGTTTCGTAGTAGCGGTTATTCATGCGAGTAGAGATATGATTCGTCACCTGACACCTGCAGACTGGAACGATTTGTGAGAGCTGAAGCGAGTATAGAAGTTTTTTTGGGTAGGGCTTAAATGGGGAAATTTACAAAGTATTGGTATTATGTCCCCAGAATATTCCTATGGGACAACTTGGTAAAGTAGCCTGTCCCCTTTAGATTGCACAAAATGTTTCGTAGTAGCGGTTATTCATGCGAGTAGAGATATGATTCGTCACCTGACACCTGCAGACTGGAACGATTTGTGAGAGCTGAAGCGAGTATAGAAGTTTTTTTGGGTAGGGCTTAAATGGGGAAATTTACAAAGTATTGGTATTATGTCCCCAGAATATTCCTATGGGACAACTTGGTAAAGTAGCCTGTCCCCTTTAGATTTTGAAAAGGGAGATTTGATGAAACGCACAACCAGTCAAATAATAGATTTTTTACGCATTCATAAAGACTTTTTTGCCTCTGAATTCAAGGTAAAAAAAATTGGAATCTTTGGATCTTATGCTAGGGGCACTGGTAACGATGAAAGTGACATTGATATTGTAGTAGAGCTTGAAAAGCCAGATCTCTATTATCTTATTGGTGTCAAACAGGCCGTTGAAGAAGCGATGGGCGGAAAGGTTGATGTGGTAAGGCTGAGGGATAAAATGAACGCTACACTTAAACAGAGAATAGAGCAGGATGCCATATATGTTTGATCGGGAACTTCTTGCCGCGGATATCAAAAACATTATATGGGCATTGCAACAAATAACCACAAGGTTTCAAGTGATTCAATCAAGTGATGATTTTTTGAAAGACGATACCGGCCTTGAAAAACTGGATAGTATTTGCATGCAACTGATCAATATAGGTGAAGTGTTAAAGCAGATAGACAAACTGACAGATTCAAAATTGCTTGCCAAATACCCTGAAATAGACTGGAAGAAAGCTAAGGGAATGAGGGATATTATTACTCATCACTATTTCGATATTGACGCAGAAACAATATATGCAGTTTGTGCAGAGCATGTACCGGAGATGAAAAAGGCCATGGAAAAAATACTGAGGGATCATGAGAATGGGTAACATTAAAAGGTGCCTGTCCCCTTCAGAAGTCTCGTGGAATCAACTGTACGCCGGAGAGGACGACCATGGGACAACTTGGTAAAGTAGCCTGTCCCCTTTAGATTCATTACCTGTTCCATATACAGGAGACTGGACGGAATTTGTGAATACGCCAATGACTCCGGCAGAGATAGAAAAGTCCAGAAAATTGATCATCCGTCAAAAGAATAAGAGTAGGGAAGTTGCCGTTTTTAATTAAAAGGTGCCTGTCCCCCTCAGACACATGTACTGAGAGAAGAACCTGTTGCTTACAATAGTGTTTTTGACCACCAAAAGAGGCTTTTAAGCGCAGATAATAGCTACTTTTGGGACCTTAATTCTTATAATTTAGATGTTTAGCTTGGTCTGACCCCCAAGAAGGGTAACGAATTAGTGTCTCACAGGAATGATACCGAGTTGCACCGGCGTCCAACAAAGCGCTCGCCATTAAAGAAAGTCGCCTAAAATACAGCAATATGCGAAGCGAATATATGGTTACCCAATGCCTGATTTCTTCGTCCATGAATCATCATATGTAGATGAAGGGGCAATAGTCGGCAGTGGCACTAAAATCTGGCACTTCTCCCATATCTTGTCAGGGGCAAAGATCGGTGAACGCTGCAGTTTTGGCCAGAATGTTTCTGTAGCCGGCGGAACGGTTATCGGTAACAACGTCAAGGTCCAGAATAATGTCTCCATCTATGAAGGGACGGTTATCCCCTTCATCCCTGTAGAAAAGGTTTTAATGTCAAAGGTAATTTAACATGGATAAAGGGGATGCAGAGGATAATGGCAAAAACAAGGCAGAATTTCTTGGTTTAAACCAGAATCTATTTTGTTTCTAAGGTTTTTCATCCCCTTTATCCCCTTTATCCCTGTAAGATAAAGATTTTTAAGGTTTCGTTTATGATTCATGAAGAACTCACAGAGAAAATTCTTAAAGCATGTTTTGACGTCAGTAATGAACTTGGCTGTGGATTTCTTGAATCAGTTTACCAAAGAGCACTGCTGATAGCACTATCAGAAGCGGGATTAAAAGCTGTATCTCAGACGCCATTGACAGTTATGTTTCGCGGCCAATCGGTAGGAGACTTTTTCCCTGATATCATTGTAGAAGATACAATATTGTTGGAGTTGAAAGCGGTTAAGGCTCTTGCTCCGGAACATCTTGCCCAAGTTATGAACTATTTGAAAGCGACTGGAATTGAGGTTGGATTTTTGATCAACTTTGGCACGCCAAAACTCGAATATAGACGTTTCGGTAATCGGTTTTAAAGTCAAAGACAATTTAACAGGGATAAAGGGGATGCAGGGGATAACGGCAAAAGCAAGACAGAATCTTTTGGGGTAAACCAGAATTTTTACTTTTTTAAGGTTTTCATCCCTTTCATCCCCTTCATCCCTGTAAGATAGTTTTTTAAAAAGTAACAACTCCATTAAGTCAAAGGGGTAAAACATGTTAGCTGAAGCCTATTATGACAACGGTAAAATAGAATTTACTCGAAACTATCGATTCAAGCACAGCAGGTTCAAGTTAAGTGTTCAAGTGCCTGACGAAGAGGTCATGAATGAGAATCCCTATAATTTGCCGCAAGAGGTATTGATTAAATCCCAGGCTATGTTGGCTAAGCTGGATGCAATACGAAATTCCCCGCTTCCGACCGGTAATGATGAGGAGCCAACAGAAAAACAACTACAGCGTATGGAAGCGTTCGAGTTGCGGGCACAAATGCGGATTGAACAGGGGAGACCGGTATAACGGATGATGCTATTCAAAGAATTGTTTCGATTTTTCTCGGACAGTCGGTTTGCGCGGAGTGTTAAAAAATAAGTACCTGTTTAAACTAAGCTTTGGAGTGAAATATGAGTATCGTAAAGTTTGAAGCCGTCGAAGATAATATTCTGACTATCCGTGGTGAGAAGGTTATCCTTGATAGTGATGTGGCAGAACT
>JAFLLC010000235.1 GCA_019162745.1 Deltaproteobacteria bacterium
TACCAGCAGCACAGCATAGCTGAATATATAAAACTGACTGATTATCGATATGTTGTGCAGATATAGGAAACAAACAAAACAGTTACTATTTTCAGATAGGAGAGATTTTTCGCAGCATCATTGCCCGGTGTACCCAGAGCTGGTGAGCCTTATGGCCCGGCCGGACACCATCCACGGGATTGGCCAACCTAAGCAGAGCCCTTTCATGTCGAGGTACACGCACCTCCCCCTCGCATGACCGTACGCAGTCAGAAATCCGAAGACGACCGGAATATACCCCCGGTATCGGCGCCCCTGGAAAGGCGTTTCCGCTCAACGATATGTATCTGTTGATCCGGAATCTGAGGAAGGACCGGGAATACCCCCGAAGTCCGGCGCCCTGGAAAGGCATTTTCTGGCAGGCACAATCGAGGACCTGTCAAACGTGAGCCACCGGTAGAGTCTCGGTTCACGGCAGACAGCAGGCTATTGGCAGGAATCCTTGCCAGGCCCACATATAAGGGACACTACGAAAAGTAGGAAGACGGAGCTGCTACCGTCGGCATAGCGATGCCAGAAAAAGAGCATGTCATCTCAACACGCAGGCCGGCAACGGCCAGAGGTAACCAATGAAACACAGATGGCCAACATCACTTCATTCCCAGGTTGAGGCGGTTTACCACTCGGCCCGCTGCATCGGAAAGTCAAAGATGGATACCGTTCAGGGAATCCGTTCATTCGGCTCGTGGGATCGCTACAAGGGGCTGACCCACAGCTTTGTCAATGTTCTGGAACTGAACGGGCGAACCAGCATCCTTGATACCCTGTCGGTACTGGACGACATGGCCGAGTACCTCGAAGAGCGGCTGGCTCACTACGTCGAGAAGAAACGGTCACGCCAAACCATGGAAACCATCCTGTCGGCACTGGGAAAGTTTGAGTACGCCATCAATCACTATATCGAGATCCACACTCTGGATATTCCCCGGCTGGAGACAGAAAAACTGCGAATGGAGTTCTACGCCCGCAGCAGGAAGCTGCTCCGGAAATCAAGCAAGATCTTTGACAACCGTGCCTATCCAGATCCGATTCGACTTATCGCCGCTATCAGCGACGGGGCGTTTCAACTCCAGGCATCACTACAGTACGAAGGCGGCCTGCGTACCGAAGGGGTCGGCGCACCCAGCAACCGGCGGTTGAAGAACCCACTTACCTGTAACGGGCTGCATGGCATCGGCACCGATCCGGTCACCGCATCTCCAGTGGGTATTGTCGCCTCGGTGGAGAAAGGTGGCAAGGCAACGGAGCATTACATCTCCGTCGCAACCTACCGGAGGCTTGAAGAACATATTTCCCGTTACGGAAAGCTGGAGAGCGACTACTTCGCCTATGTTGAGGCAATCAACACGGCAGCCAAGGCTACCGGTCAGTATGCCCCGGGTCGCGGCAGCCATGGTCTGAAACACAACTTCGCCCAGGAGCGTTACCTGGAGTGCATCAAACGCGGAATGAGCCACGAACAGGCCCTGCAGCAGACCTCCCTTGAAACCTCCCACTTCCGGCTACGGGAAACACTGACCTACACGAGAGGATGACATGACCGAACAACTGAACCTGATAACCGGTCTGACGGAACATGAGCGGAAAAAGCTTTTTTCCTGGGTGGCGTCGCTGCCGGAGGAAAATATCATCGAGATTTTCCAGGAGGGAGTGAAGAAGTCGTTCCAGCTCAAGGAGGAACGTCCCGGTCTCCACGGCAGGATCAACAAGTACTGCGCCTTTGTCATGGCTGCCCGAAAAGGTGGCTGGGACACCGTGAAGGGTAAAGGGTACCGGGTGGCCGATCAGGAACAGTACGACGACTTTTCCCACCTGCGCAAGGCCAGTGCCGCCATCCTGATCAGCAGGGGAAGGAAGCCGCTCCTGCGGCAAAAGATTCTTGCCTACTGGGGCGAAGTCAAGGAGTTGCAGGGTGATGGCATGGGATTCCGCCCCATTACCGATTATCTGAACAGGAAGCGGAAACTGAAGGTATCAGCAACGTATCTCAGCAAAATCTGGAAGGAGATGGAAGGAAATGGTTGATTTCGAATTCAAGGAAATTCGCGTGAACGCCACGGGTGAGTTGGAACGATATGACTACAAGGATGCCGGTAATCGCGGTCAGACACGGTTTAACCGAAACATGGTGGTAACCGTTGGATTCTGGGATTTTGTCATCGTTAATGATCTGTATGAACTGGCCATGGTGAAGTCCACCCTGAACTACTTTATGCAGGCTTACTGGAAGCGGAGCAGCAAGGCGGGCAGCAAGATCGAACTGGCAACGGCACTTTTCCATGATGATGACTTCAATTCGCAGGCACTTAATATGATTGCCCGGCAGAAAAATAACATTCAGTCCCTGGAGGTCAGTGTGACTGACGACGGCAGGCCAGCCGGAGAGGTTTATCTGAGCGCCCAGGAAGTGATTATGCTGGATATTGCCATCGGCAAGGCCATCAATCTGCTGTCGCCTGACTACAAAATTATCAAGGGGAGTCTATGAGACTGTTAGCACACCTGTATCCTGATC
The DNA here is from genome assembly GCA_019162745.1 of Deltaproteobacteria bacterium. Taxonomy (GTDB): domain Bacteria; phylum Desulfobacterota; class Desulfuromonadia; order Geobacterales; family Pseudopelobacteraceae; genus JACRCG01. The sequence goes on from JAFLLC010000235.1 coordinate 2,555, forward strand.
ATTCCAGTCCGATTATAACGGTGCATGAAGCCCTGAGGTTACAGCGGAATTACCCGGAAGAATGGGGCGGGCGATATTTTTACGATCTTACCGTGCTGAGGTACTTGCTGCCGATTGATCGCGGAGCAGCCTCAACCTTTGCCTACCCCAAGGACTGCTGGGTGGGGTATGGCTTGCACTCCAAAGGGATTGCCCACGAACTGGTGCTCAATTACATCTGCAACAATGAGATATGGCCGGTAGAACTGAATGGCAAAGAATATTTACTGAAGATCCACGCAGCAATTGATGAATTCTTCCTCACTGATGCTTTTACCGGTAAGACCTGCGTAGTCGACTGTCATATGTTTCTGAATACCTGGTCGGAACTTTACAAAGAGACTACTGGCCGACTCGGCATAGAGGTGACTCATCCGATCTGGTGGATGAAGTTCTTCAAGAAAAGGGCTCTGGAGAAGTTCGACCTGACTGTTTTTGAATTGAAGATGCTCCCGGAGTGGCACGTCGCAGATCCTGTCAACGTCACCCCCGAAGAAATTGGACAGCTGCAGGGAAAAATCACAAATTATCTGAACAGCGGGGCTAAGCTCACCTGCCTGTGCAAACCAGAATTCGTGCGGATATGACCGTCTGATCCGTATAGGGAGGTTCACCGATGATCAAATACTATGATGCTCAAAAATGGCTCAGGGAAACGCAGCCTAAAAGGGCAAAATTCCCGGCAGCGCTGGTCGCCATATTCGTCACCCTGCTCACCAGCGCGCTTGCCGGTCTGCTGGTAGGACTCTGTTTCCTCGGGACATTCTGGTACTGGTCCATCGGCATTGCCTGTATCTCGTTGCCGTACATCCTGATGGACCGGGTGCAGGTGCGTCTCTATCATGGGTACGTGAAAGGGAAACCATTCTGGACGCTGATCAAATATGCCTACTCCAGCACTGATTACCGACCCTGTTACGTCCCATGGTGGTACTGGCGCTGGTACTACTGGTGGTAGGGGAATATTGGGTGTCCCAAAAGGGCGCCTGTTTAGGATACCAAATGGGATAACAATATGGTGGCTGTTTTGGATACTAAAATGCCACCAAAGCAACAATACCGCATTGAAGGTACCATTTTTGTACCCAAAAATGCGGCATTGACGGAAGGTGGCGAAAACGGCGCCATTTTTGGTGCCAAATTGGTATCCAAAACAGGTACCGTTTTTGCCGCCAATTTCTGCGAGTCATATTTCAATCGGAACAATTTACTGTCAGGAAGTGATGCGAGTAGAGAAGTTTTCGTTTATAGTCCATTACCTCAAATGAAAGTGAAGTTCATGGTCTTCTCGATATAGTAGATGTCCTGCAGGACAATGCCACTCATCTGTCCAATTCGACCATCCCCCAGAGCGTTTTTCGTTTAACTTTTTCATTTGCACATTATCTACAATTCGATTGCAATCTGGGCATACAATTTCAGCAATTCCCTTATTAACAAAATCAAGGGTGTATGGTCGTAAAACTGCAACAAAATATGGCGGAACATATGATGGTTCCGGATTATTACAATTTGAATCTTGAAGCCAAAGCGGAATTGCTATTCGTGCTGCTTGCTCAACTTTATCACCGCTCCACACAGCTTGCGCATGATGTTTGGCCCATGGTAATAATCCGTTTACGTCAACAAGTACTTCGCATTGATAGCATTTATCACCGTATTTTGGGCTTGTAACTACAACTTTGGAAGTGCATTTAGGAAGATTTAAAAGGTAGTTGCCAACAGCCTTCTCCATATCAAAGGGTGGCGGTTTTTTTGGACCTAACAAATTTTTTATGAATCCAAGCATACTGTTTCCTTTTCTATGCTCGAAATTATTGAATCCGACCGACTTCTATGACAACTTCATCTGACATTAATCTAACATTCCATTCGGACTTGTTACTACCATTACCAAGTAATTTTTCCGCAAGTTTTCCTTCAAGCAGCCGTTCCACCACACGCCGTAGCTCCCGCGCCCCAAATTCCGGTTTATAACCCTTGTCTGTCAGCATTTCGATCACTTCAGAATCAATCTTCAATGTAATTCCGTGCTGCCCCTTGAGCCTCTTGCTGATAGCGTCAAGAATTGGCTCCAGTATCCTCTGAATATCGACTTTCTCTAGTGAACGGAACAGGATCTGCTCATCCAGTCGGTTTAACAGTTCAGGTCGGAAGAATTCTTTTAGTCCCGGAACATCGTCCAGCTTTGGTGGTTCATCCTGCGCACCAAAGCCAAGCTTCTTTGCCTTGGCTGGCCTGATATTGCTGGTCAGGATAATGATACTGTTGCTTGCATCAACAGTGCGTCCCTTGGCATCGGTGATACGCCCCTCGTCAAAGAGTTGCAGGAAAATGTCAAATATTTTGGGGTGGGCTTTTTCCGCTTCATCCAAGAGCAGAATGGAATAGGGTTTTGTACGCAACTTACCGGTCAGTTGCCCCTCCTCTTCATAACCTACATACCCTGGTGGCGAACCAACCAGTTTTGAGGTGCTATGCTCTTCCCTATATTCCGACATGTCCAAACGGATCATGGATTTGTCACTGCCAAAAAGTTCAAAGGCCAGCGACCTGGCAAGCTCAGTCTTGCCGACACCCGAAGGTCCAAGAAACAGAAACACACCTAACGGCCCTTTTCGGGCAGATATGCCGCTATAGGCCATTATCAGCCGCTTAGCAACTGAATCAATAGCGACATCCTGACCGATAACTCGCTGTTTCAACCGAACAGCAAGCCCTTGCAGATGGGACCTGAAATTGCTTCCCAGATGGCCGGAGATAATATCTTTCGGAATGCCCAGTTTGCTAGCCAATACATCGGCAATGGATTCAGCGTTTATCGTGCCGACAGATGAATTTTGCCCGATCATCGTCAGGCGTGGAGCCTGCTGCTTGGCTCCGGCCCGATCCAGCAGGTCTATTGCCTTGTCCGGCAGGCGATGGTCACTGTCAAAGCGTATAGCAAGTTCAACCGCGCTGGTGATGGCATCGTCATCTATCGTGCAGCCGTGATGTTCTTCCAGTTTGCCTCTGATTCCTTTCAGCATCTCAATACACTCGCTTTGAGACGGCTCTTCCACTATCACCTTTTCAAAGCGTCGTTCCAAGGCCGCATCAGTCTCAATATGCTTACGGTACTCAGCTATGGTGGTTGCACCGATACAGCGTAGTTCCCCCCTGGCAAGGGCCGGTTTCAATATCTGGGCGGCATCCATGCTGCCGCCAACCTTGCCGGTGCCAATCAGAGTATGGATTTCGTCAATAAAGAGGATAACGTCCTTCTGTTCACCAGCCTCGCGAATAATACCGGTAAGTCGTTCCTCGAACTCCCCACGATAAGATGTCCCGGCAACCAGAACCCCCATGTTCAGTTCGATGATCCGGCTTCCTTGCAAAAACTCGGGGACCTTACCCTCCACCAATCGTACCGCCAAGGCTTCTACCACTGCAGTCTTACCGACACCCGGCTCTCCCACCAATACCGGATTGTTCTTGGAATTGCGGGCC
>JAFLLC010000172.1 GCA_019162745.1 Deltaproteobacteria bacterium
CATTACCCCATCTAACAACAAAATGATTATGTAATTATTTTACGAGTCCTTAGTTATTTCGTTTTTGGAATTCCTCAACTCAATTGGGTCTTCGTGTTCTTTCTGAACTTGTACTCTTGCTTTCTGAAATTCAGACCTAGCATCTGCTAGCGACATCTCGGGGTATTGGCCAAGAGACATAATTCGTCTTTTTCCATTAATTCTATATACATATATCCAATATTTCGATCCATTGGGATATACACGTATTCCAAAACCTGCTTCCTCCCGGCTTCCTGAAATTTCTCTGTGCTGATATTCAGTGGCAGTCGGCTTAAGATTTTTGATATACATATCTGTAAATCGAATTTGCGCCATTTAGTTTTTCCTTTTGTGACCTTTTTTGTGACCTTTATGGCGTGGATTTTTTTGACTTCTTATGAATCTTTATGAACCAATGTATAATAAATATTTGCCTATAAGTCAACAATATGATAGGTATTACCATACTATGCTGAGCCTTTAGGATCGGTTATGAACTTTTATGAACAAGCAAAACCCCATGCTTCGGGAGCAGGGGGTCGCAAGTTCAATTCTTGTCATCCCGACCAATAAATACAAGCACTTATGGCGTAAGCTGTAAGTGCTTTTCGTTTTTAATGGACTTATAATGGACGGCGCGACTAGCTAATATTCTGCAGTGCTGGAAAATTTCTTTCCCCAGCCTACTACATCACTTACCTGATATCGTACTGTTTTTTTACCGAACTTTATGAATTTTGGACCGCTACCGTTTAGCCGTGACTGTTCTAGAGTCGTTGCTCCGATCTTGAGCATTTGAGCCACTTCTTCTGTTGTTAGGTATTCCGTCAGCATTTTTGGAGTATGGATGGCATCAAGGAAGTCCTTGGCATGTGGACTTCTGAAAACGAGGGTGCTAAATTCTGGCTTCAGGTTGTCACCGAATTAAAGAACCGTGGGGTGAAAGAAATCTTCATTGCCTGCGTGGACGGACTCAAAGGCTTCCCCGAGGCAATTGAAGCAGTATATCCAAATCCCAGATTCAGCTCTGCATCGTTCATATGGTGCGTCACAGCCTGAACTATGTATCATGGAAGCAGCGTAAAGAAGTAGCAGCAGACCTCAGACCATTTATCACGCACCAACCGCAGAAATGGCAGAGAAAAACCTTGATGCATTTTCTGCCAAATGGGATGCCAGTCATCCGACTATATCGAGGTCATGGCGAAACAACTGGGAACGGATTATCCCGCTGTTTTCCTATCCAAAGGATATTCGTAAAGCAATCTACACAACAAACTCCATCGAGTCGCTTAATATGTCACTTCGTAAGGTCACCAAGAATCGTGGTCACTTTCCCAGTGACGAAGCGATGTTCAAGTTGCTCTATCTAGCCTTGATAAACATAGCGAAAAAATGGACAATGCCGATCAGAGACTGGAAGTCTGCACTAAATCAGTTTAGCATCATGTTTCAAGGCAGGTTGCCTTCCATTTGAATCAGGGGAAAGCATAAACATGTAGATGCTCGGTTTAAGTGGCTAAAACCGTAAAAGCATATAAATATAGAGCCTGTATCTATGGGTATATGCTTTGAGCTGACCGGTCAATAACGAGTTAGCACCACTAAAACAATAGGAAATTACATCATGAAACAATGGTATGAAGAACTATTCGAGAACTACGGAATGAAATATGACAATGAGTGCTTCACCCAAGGCACCATCGGTGAATGCGACTTTATTGAAAAAGAGATTGGCTATGATAAGAGATTGACCATACTCGATATTGGCTGCGGAACAGGCAGGCATGCTATAGAGTTGACAAAAAGAGGCTATACTGTTGTGGGCGTCGATCTTTCAGATTCGCAGTTAGAGAGAGCAAGACAAAAGGCATCCATGGAAAATCTGCACATTCATTTTCATAAGCATGATGCCAGAAATCTTCCATTCCTCCACGAATTTGACGTGGTCATCATGCTGTGCGAAGGAGGGTTCTCGCTGATGGAAACCGATGAAATGAATTATCAGATTCTCCAGAATGCATCCAACGCCCTCAAGCAGAAGGGGAAACTGATATTTACAACACTGAATGCCTTATTCCCACTATTCCATTCCGTCAAAGACTTCCTTGATTCAAACACAATAGAAGGGAACTCAAGATCTGACAGCATTTCATTCGATTTGATGACTTTCCGGGAACAAAACGAAATACATGTTGAAGATGATCTTGGGAATAAGAAAAAACTCCATTGTAACGAAAGGTATTATTCGCCATCGGAAATAACTTGGCTTTTAAAAACCCTTGATTTCAATACAATTGATATTTTCGGTGGGAGGCTTGGTGCTTTTAGTCGGAATGACGATTTATCGACAGAAGATTTTGAAATGCTCGTAATAGCAGAGAAATGATTATGAAATGCTAACCCGTAACAGCGGTGAACCCGCTGTGCTCTCAGCCGTTGGAATAATGCTGAACTTCAGAAGTCCGAAAAGTAATTTACACTAATCAGATTGACAGGCCCCCATTATCCCCTTGGCAAATAGTCTTCCCGTACGGAAGAAAATACTTCACAACGGGTCCTTCGATAACTTCAGCATAATGCTGGGTGCCGCCTGGAATACTCAAGCGTCTTAACTCCAATTTATTAAAGTTATTATAGACTAAATTCGCTTCAGTTACTTGGTTCTCACCTTATACGTTTCTCTTACAGCGCCCCGGAATCGTGCAGCAATTTAGTTAACGAATCGGCGAGAATGCTGTACCCCTCTGCATTGGGATGCACTGAGTCTGATTTTAAGCTACTTTTTGAAAGGATATGTTTCAAAGTTTTCTCTTCAAGTGGTATGGCTAAATCCTTGGCAATCTCTCTGTAAAACTTTGGCACTTCCAATCCGAATCCAAGCTTGGGAACTGCTATGAGAACTACGCCGATACCACGATTATGTGCAAGAGTTATCATCGCCCTAAGATTTTCAGCAGCATGAGACTCATCTTGATGCCGCAAAAAATCATTACCGCCAAGACAAAGTAGAACAAGTGCAGGGTTAAACTCATCAAGCACAGAAGCAAACCGTACTTTCCCTTCTGCAGTCACTTCCCCCGGTACCCCTGCGTTAACGACACGCCTCCCGATACGCTTCTCCAGAATGCTTGGATAGCTCTCGGCAGGGGTAGCCCCGGTACCAAAGGTAATACTGTCGCCAAATGCCAGTACTACACCGCCAGACGGCAACTTTGCTATCTGTGGCGTTTTGCTGCAGGAGCAGACACTAAACAGCCCAAGTATGAGTAGTAGACTTGTTACAAACCGGCGCATTTAAATTCCTCTTAAAGCTAGATATAGAGTGCCAGATCATCCAGAGTTGCGACAGCAAGATCGGTGAACTCAGGCCAGGACTTACCATCCGGTCTCCCTACATGAATTGTTGTGGTACCTGCAGCTCTGCCTGCCTGCAAGTCAAAGAGGTAGTCACCTACCATTACCGTTTCAGCGGGATTGGCCCCCCATTCAGACAATAAATAGTTAATACCGGCAGGGTCCGGCTTTGGTGGGGCTTCCGCTCGTCCCAGAATATTTTCGCTGGCAAAATAATGGCTAACACCTATCGTATCGAGAGTTAATAAGGCAATGTCCTTGTCGTTTCGGGTCAGTATTCCTAACGTAACTCCCGATTGATAGAGTTTCTTGAGTATCACGGCCGCACCTGGTGATGCTATGGCTGTGCAAGCGAGTTCAAGTTCTATCTGATGCAGACGGGAATGACGTATGGATGCTTCAGATTTTGACAGACTGTCAAGATGTTCCAGGATGTCGGCCAGATCAGGTATATCAAGTTCTCTACGAATTAAATCAAAGTCATGTACTGGCATAGTCAAGGTGCCATCAAGATCGAATATCCAAAATGATTTTGAGCTCAACGGAATGGTTCTATTTTTCAATTGATGGTTTCCTATCAGTATGGACGGCTCTTGTCCTTGTCTTAATTCCGTGTAAGCTGAACGAGCGCTATTTACGTTTATTTGCCCAGTATTCACGCTCGAACGGCCAGTATTCTTGCATTACGTCAACGAGGCCTGACATGCGTAATTTGAATTCCTCGCGAAATCCACCCTGATCCGCGTACACTCGTTTGTCTTTGATACTCTGACAGAGTTCTTGCCCAAGGCTGCGGGCGTTTGCAAAGAGGTTTTCTTCATTTGGAAAAGTTCTGACTCCGGCTATGGGTGATCCGATTCCACCGACTGAGTTCGCTCCGAGGGTGTTGACGAAACGATTCATGTATGCCAACACTTCCTCATCCTCACCTCCACCAGAGGTTTCCACCATGGCAGCATACTTACCCTCCAGCGCCATACAGTGGATCAGGCCGTTGCAACGATCAAAGAGTGCTTTCATCTGGGCAGTGACGCTGAAAATATAGTTAGGACTGGCCAGAATGAATCCGTCGCAAGCGAGGAGTTTGTCTTTGATGATTTCGTAGTCATCCTTGATGTTGCAGACCCCAGTCTTGTGGCAGACATCACAAGCGACACATGGTTGGACATTAAGGTCTTTCAGAGAAAGGACCTCGGTTTCAGCTCCGAAAGCTTTTATCCCTGCAAGGACTTCTTCAAGTAGACGTCCGGTGTTGCCCTGCATCCCGCGTGGGCTTCCTATAATAGTGAGTATTTTCAATGGGTGCCTCCTGTTGCCGTTATCGGCAGGGAATAATGTTGCAGGTTTAACTCGTTAAATCGAATACAACTTTGATTATGTTCTGTGCTTATGATTTGGCCTAGCTTGCCTGATGTTCCTGCATTCCATACCGGGGCGGAACTTTGATAAACTGGGCCAAAATAAGTGATACTACTCCCAGGCATGCTCCCATAATGAAGGGAATCCGGTAATTAATCATCCATAAATAACCACCAAGGGCTGGGAGGAAGACCGCAGCAATGTGGTTGATGGTAAAACCCACTGCCGATGATGGGGCAATATCCTCTGGGTCGGCAATCTTCTGGAAATAGGTGCGGATTGCTACGGAAAAGTTGAACAGGATGTAATCAATGATGTACATCCCGGCCACAACCCACCTGGAAGATGAGTACGCGTAGGTCAAAAAGACCAGAATCACTCCGAAATATTCAAGGGAACAGAGCGTGCGTTCACCAAAGGCATTGATCGCCCTGCCAATCATCGGGTTGATAATCCAGTTGATTATATTGTTGATGATAAAAAGCGCAGTTATTGCCTGCACCGAAAAGTGAAAGACTTTAACCAGCAGAAACATGGAAAAAACCATGTAAATTTGGCGACGGGCACCAGACATGAAGGTTAGCACGTAATAGAGCCAGTAGCGCCGTTTCAGGAACATGCGCAGTTTCTGAGGCGGGATATCGGCATGGGTGGGATCCTGGAATGATGCCCAGATGCCCGCCAGAAACACCACACTACCTACGACCAGAAACATACCCTTGTAATCCATGACAAACCCCAACCCCCATAAAACAGCAGCAGATATAATGCTGGTGATTGCAGCCAGGCTACGCAGCTTTCCCATAACCAGAGGTGACTGGTGTGTTGAGAAATACTGTAACGTTAAAGATTGGTTCACGGTTTCGTAATAATGAAAACCGAAACTCATGATTAAGGTGGTTATGGCAATGCCTCCAAAAGAGGGGAAAAAACCGGTTAATGCCACACCGAAACCCAGAAGTGCAATAGACAGACTCGCCAGACGGTGTTCCCGTATAACCAGCATGATATAGATCGCCGTGAGCGCAAGAAAGCCGGGGACTTCACGTATGGACTGAATTAATCCGACATGAAAGCCTTCCAGGTGTACCGTCTCGACAGCGTAGTTGTTGAACAAAATTGAATAGGCCTGCAGCCCCGCCATGGAAGCGGCAGTGAGAATTGCAAGGAAGCGGAACATCGGCTGATTGACGGTGGTTAGCATTGTCGTCCTTCGCATTTTACGAGCAAGCGCCTTTTGCCATTGCTATCGCAGTTTCTCGTATGCCTTTTTGCCATAAATTTTTTTATGGCACTACAAAACGCTTTTCAAGAGGCTTACACTGATTTTATTGAGTTTTTTAA
>JAFLLC010000110.1 GCA_019162745.1 Deltaproteobacteria bacterium
TTTATGCATTCCACCGCAGTTTCAATTGTGCCATGGCCGGTAAACATGATTATTTCCGGTATTGTTGATTCCGCGCGCATCAGCTTAAGGGCTTCGATCCCGTCCATACCTGGCATCCGTATATCCTGGAGAACCACGTTAAATATCTCTTCACGGTAGGCATCAAGCCCCTCTTCTCCCGTCGATGTGGCGGTTACCTTGTACCCGGAGCGGGATAACTCCATCTGCAGGAGCTCACGGAGCGATGTGTCGTCCTCGACAACCAGAACTTTTGTATCGTGACGAACTATTTCTGACATGATGGCATCCTCACACTGAATTTCGATCCTTTGCCAGGCTGGCTTTCTACATGGATATCACCACCAAGGCGTTTAACGATGTTGTATGTGACTGCCAAGCCGAGGCCAAGGCCCTTCCCGACGTCCTTTGTGGTAAAAAACGGATCCCAGATCTGGTCAATGGCATTTTTTGAGATGCCGCAACCGGTGTCCTTGATCTCCAGCAATACCATTGACTGTTTGCTCCTACGAGTGGAAATTTCAACAATGCCGCTCTCATTTATTGCTTGATGAGCATTCAGAAGAAGATTCATGCACACCTGGCGAAGACCGTTCGGGTCACCGACTACATTAGGGAGATCGCTCAGAAGGTTGGTCTTGATTTCGACCTTTTCATAACGGGATTTGTAGCGGACAAGCTCAAGAACTTCGATCACGATATCGTTAATGTTTATGTTACTGACAGAACCGTCAGATTTGCGGCTGAAGGAAAGGAGGCTGTCAATAATGCCTTTGCAACGATACGACTCACGAACGATCACCTGTAGGTATTTGGGGAAATCCTCAAACCGCTGATCCTTAGCCAGCGAATGCTCTCCACTGAAGCGTCTGAGCAGAGCTTCTGCATAGCCGGCAACCGATGAGAGCGGGTTATTTATTTCGTGGGCGACACCGGCGGCTAGAACTCCAATACTGGAGAGCTTTTCAGCCTGCATCAGTTGCAGCTCCTGCAGACGTTTTTCGGTTACATCGCGGAGAAAAAGGAGCACACGGTTTTGTTCACCTTTATTATCCTCAATCGGTGTAGCTGTCACATCAAAGTAACGGATTTTCCCCTCTGACGAATGAGAAGTAATTGAAATTTCGACCCGTTCACCAGTTAAGGCCCGTTCTACGGGACAATCAGGGCTGCCTGCCGTGTGCTCACGGTGAAAGAGTTCCCGGCATGAACAGCCATGAATGGTTTCCTGAGGGAAATATTTTTGGCAGACATGGTTACGGTGCTGTACCATGCCGTTGCAGTCATAGACAATAACCCCATCACTGATGGAGTCAAACATAGCCTGAAATTCACTGCTTTTCCTGCGCAGCCCCAGATTAGCCGCCTCCAGTTCGTGAATTTTCTGCTTAACCTCGGCATAGAATCCAATCTTTGAATTATCAAGACCGAGCAGTCGCTCAAGCGATGATTCATCCATCTTTGTTCTGACTGCAATTTTGTCCATCAGTACGCCCTTTCCAGGATACGCAGAAGATCTTCTTCATCTGCTTCACGCGGGGAAGTGACAATACAGACATCCTTGAGCGCCTGACGCGCGAGTTCCGGCAGATCCTTGCGAAGAACTCCGATACTGCGCAGGCTGCGCGGGGCTCCGCTCGCTTCCAATAGCGAGTCGAGTGTTTCCTGGACTTTTTCACTGGCAGCGCTGATATCTCCGATGGCACTGTGTCCCAGTCCCCAGGCAAGTTCCTGAATTTTTTCGGTAACAACCGGGATATCGTAGCGGATCACTTCCGGCAAAAGAATCGCATTTATGCTGCCGTGGTTTGCATCATAGAGGCCGCCAATCGGGTGAGCCAGAGCATGGACGATACCGAGCATTGAATTGGAAAAGGCCATACCGGCGTGTAGGCTGGCCCGAGCAAGGTTTTCCAGATCTTCCGGGCGGCGTTCATGGACTGCATCTGCCAGGCTGCTGGTCAGGAGCCGCAGTGCCTTGATGGCATGGACATCAGTGAGGGTCGTGGAGGCAATTGAGAAGAAAGCTTCCATGGCATGGCTGAGGGCATCAGTGGCTGTGGTGCCGACAAATTCATCCGGCAGGGTTGCAAGGGTGTCCGGGTCAGTCAGGCTGATGTCCGGAGCAACGCAGCGGCTCATGATGCAAATTTTACGAAGGTGTTCGGTGTCGCTGATTATTGCAAATTGGGAGACGTCAGAGCCGGTACCGCAGGTTGTAGGACAGAGAACTAGCGGAGGGAGGGGGCGAATAATCCGATCCGGTCCCTCATAGTCGCTGATCTTACCCCCGTTGGAAACAATAATGGCGATCGCTTTGGCAGCATCCATGGAACTGCCACCACCAAGACCAACAATCACATCAGCGCCGTGGCGCAGATAATCCCTTACTCCATCTTCAACCTCGTGATCCTTGGGATTTGAGGTGATCCCATCAAAGTAAATAAATTCAAGGCCGGAATCTAAAAGACTCCGCATGACCAGATCGACCCATCCGGCGTGAAAAAGTCCCTTGTCGCTGACAAGAAATATTTTTTTACCCCCGAGTCTTCGGGCACATGCGCCTACCTGGCTCAGCATCCCTCTCCCAAAAATTATTTCAGGCACTTCAAATTTATAATTATGCAATGTGTTGCCGTGATGTTTTTCCATTAATAAAGGCCTTTCATGTCGGATCACATTTCACAATCCATACTGATGTGGGGGGGCATCAATGTGTGACGATATTGACGCTAGCAATGCTCGTGCCGAATACAGAACTAAGTTCTATATATTTGGTTATTATTTACGTTTACCGTAATTATTTCCATTATTCTTCCTACCAAACTTGCCGCTTTTGATTGAGGAGATGGTTCTGTGACTATTTTCCACGGTGTAGAACTCTGCCTCATTTATATATCATACAATGATTACGATATGTTAGAAAATATGTCCCGATTATCTACACTTCTATCGCACCGGCATGATGTAGCACAAATATACGTAACAAGCCGATATAATACAACAAAACCATTGTTCTATATTTGGCACTATGGTTGCACACAAGTTAGTCCGTTGTCGTGTAAAACCAGCGGTGCACTAATGGGAGTGGGGGCTCCAGACACAATGTACATGTTTATCAGCGTTGTAAGTGCAGCCTGGAAAAGGATATCCGCATTAATTTACCTTCCGGGTACAGACGATTGAAACAAAGCAAGTACACACACTCTAAAGAAAGGAGCGTTTGTAGCTGTTTGGGATAAATACCTGAGCAGATATGTTGAAAAGAATTTGTAGTGCGTTTTAATAAAAATCTAAATTCATGTAAAGAGGGAGAGCCAAAATGAAGAAACGTAACGTATTAGCAATGTTTTTTTAGTCGCAGCGTCGTTAGCCATTGATAACCCTTGTAGCGCAGCCTTTGTTGTCGGAGAATCAAACGGCTGGGAGTTCAGTATTCGTTCAATAGTTGCACCACGTTCACCGCTGAATACACCTGGGCCCAGAACACCTGGCATGACAACGCAAAGCTGAGCTCGAATCAGTTCGCCATCGGCTCAACATTTTTCTAGTAACGGACAACAGACATTCTTGTTGAGGAGGCTATCATGCCAAAGTATGTAATTGAACGTGAACTGCCCGGCGCAGGACAATTACCGGCTGACACACTGCAGGCTATATCGCAGAAGTCATGCAGCGTGCTGACCGGACTCGGCCCGCAGATTCAGTGGGTACAGAGCTATGTCACCGACGACAAGATCTACTGCATCTACATTGCACCAAACAAGGAAATGGTCCTTGAACACGCCAAACAGGGCGGATTTCCGGCCAACAGCGTTTCTGAAGTACGCACGATGATCGATCCGACCACAGCCGAATAAGTTTCCCTTTGCTCCCCTCCCCCCCTGTACCGGGAGAGGACTGTAATTTACTTCAGGAGGATGACATGACGTTAGCGTTACTTGTTTTGATCAGTATTATGTGGATTCCGGTTGGCTTATTTTTTCTGGGTTACGGCGAAGCCAAAAGCACCGGTTTTGTTAGTGCCGTTGTCGGCATACTCGTTGTTATAGGTGCGACTCTTCAGGCTGCCGTATTTACCGATCCCTTTACCGCCGGCCTGCTGTTTGTCTTCGGTGTCCTGTATTTGCAGACAGGTCATGCCCTTATGACTGGCATTACCGACCTGCGCACTGTCGGAAATGGCGCCCTGCTTGTCGGCATCGTTTGCGCTATATATGCATTCTTTTTTGCCACTGGCGGCGGTATAAAGCCAGATGGCACGACCATTATCGGAGTAGTTCCCTATCTGGCATTCATGAATCTAACGTTTGTTGTTATCTGTTTTACCGTAACCGGCGTGACCTACGGCAAGATAAATCCAAAAGTGGCCGCTACCATGTTCATTGTTCTGAGCTTCACCTGCCTGCTGGTGCCGGCGTTCGGCTTGATGGGTTATGGCAAGCTACCGTTCTAAATTTTTTTTCATTCATGTGCCCGCTGTCAGGGGCGAAGAACGCCTGACAATCTAAAAAAAGCAGGATATTTTTATAAAAAGGGAGGATATTTATTATGACTTCACCACGAATTTTCAACACTTTGCTTGCCTTGCTTCTTCTTTTGGCCATCAGTCAGCCGGCTTCCGCCGCGATCACTCTTTATGATAAAGAGGGAACAACCTTCGGCGTTGACGGGTTTTTCAACACGTTCTACGTAACCAGTTCGTCTGACAATGAAATAATTGTTAACACTGATCGCGATCAAGCACGTATTAAAATGGGCTTTCTGCCCAACTATATCGGCTTCAATTTCAGCAAGCAGCTCGGCGACCTGAAACTGGGTGGACGCTCCTCCTTCTGGGTTTCAATCAATGACAGTGACAGCAGTGCGACCGCTACCGGTATCGACGTCCGCCAGTTTTACGGCACCGTAGACGCTGCCTGGGGACAGGTACTGATCGGTAAGGACTTCGGCCTGTTTAACCGCTCCAATATCTTTCTCGACGAGATCCTGCTAGGCTACGGCAACGTGAGTGACACCCTGGGGCTGGTTGATGGTGGCGGGGTCTCCTTCGGCAACATCGGTTCCGGCTACATCTACCCGCTCCCGACTGCGCAGATCACCTACCGGACTCCCGATGTAAGCGGTTTCAAACTGGCAATAGGCCTGCTTGACCCCGCCCACACTGCCGGCGCTGGCAGTGAAGAGAGTATGCCACGCATCGAAAGCGAACTGACCTTCAACAAAAAAATTGGTCAGGGCTCCTTAACCGCCTGGACAAACTTCATGTACCAAAAATCCAAAGTCGATGGCGGAAACAGTGTAAAAACATCAGGCGTCGGCTATGGCCTTCAGGGCAAAATTGCCGGTTTCGGCCTCACCGCTTCCGGGTTTACCGCTTCCGGCGCCGGTTGGCTCGTCGGACCTGCCGATGATTCTGCTCTTGCAATCCCCGTTGCGAACGCAGGGGATGAAATAGACAGCGACGGCTATCTCGTCCAGGGCTCCTACACCTATGGCCCAGCCCGTCTTGTGGCTTCCTACGGCCTGTCCAAGGTTGACTACGGCACCGCCTTTTTAGGGGACCTGAAAGATAAAACCATGACCGGCGCTGTTTTCTTTGCCGTAAACAGTGCCCTTAATCTGGTCGCTGAATATAATGTCAACGAGATCAAGCTCAACAGCGGTCCCAAAGAAAAGACCAATACCATTGCGTTGGGTGCGACCCTCAGCTTCTAATAGTAAAGCTGAAATCGTTCAGACAAATCTGGTTTTGCGCTAAAGTAAGGGGCGGATTTCCTTCGTGACTGATCACGACGGGAATCCGCCCTTTCTTAATCAATCAACCTGACTCCGGTATACGCACATTATTAAAAACTTCGTTTCTGGCAGAACTTTTGCTATGGAACTCTTGATCCTTATCTAACCCCGTGCAGCCGACCGCCTCACCACGCTCAACGACCCCAAGAACAAAGGGCTGAACCGCAACGGGGAGTAACGGAGCAAGCGGCTGGAAATTCTGAAAGGTTTGTAAGTTAAGCTCACTCAATAAAAATCAC
>JAFLLC010000116.1 GCA_019162745.1 Deltaproteobacteria bacterium
TTCCCGATCAGGAAATATCGCTTGCTTTATGTCATTATTGGAGTAATAATTCCCGGCCCGGTTAAACAGGATAAGTACGTTAACGAAATTGTTCCTGCAAAAAACCGCAGAAACAATTTCTATCGTACTAAAGGGGAAATATTTATGATCACAAAAATAGACACTCCAATTTCACTTGGGCTGGCAGTACGAACCGCACGCAAACGTCTTGCCTTAACGCAGCCACAACTGGCTCTGGCTTCAGGTGTCGGTGTACGTTTCATGGTCGAACTGGAAGCCGGCAAACCAACACTCCGCCTTGAAAATGTTCTCCGCGTGCTTCATGCGCTGGGCGGGAGTCTGTGTGTTGAAGGCCTGGAAAAAGGTCAGGAGGATTAGACTATGACTCGTCAACTGAGTGTCTGGCTGTTCGGAACACACATAGGAACATTGAGTCAGATTGATGGCCGCTTGAGTTTTGCCTATTCCAGGGACTGGCTGAATACAAGTAATTCGATCCCATTATCGCAATCACTCCCTCTTCAGGCAGAGGCGTTTGATGATCGTGCTTCCCGTCCTTTTTTTGCAGGACTTTTGCCGGAAGGTGACAAGCGTAAGTTAATCGCTCAAACTTTACATGTTTCGAGACAGAATGACTTTGCTCTCCTTGATGGCATTGGAGGTGAATGTGCCGGTGCAGTGACTTTGTTGGAGCCCGGGCAGACACCACAAACCCCTGACAACCAGGGTCTCGTTCGCTGGCTGGATGAAACAGAGCTTTTACACCTTCTCAATGAAATGCCAAAACGTCCGATGCTCGCCGGTGAAGAAGGATTACGGCTTTCTCTGGCGGGCGCACAGGACAAACTCCCCGTGGTTGCTGAAGGTAATCGTATCGGGTTACCGCTGTTCAACTCTCCGAGTTCGCATATTCTTAAACCGGTAATTGCCGGCGTGGAGGGTAGCGTCTTCAATGAGGGTTTTTGTCTGGCCCTGGCCAATGCTCTGAAGCTTGATACCGTCAAAGCGGAGATTCGCCGTATTAGCGACCGACATTATTTGCTGGTGGAACGTTATGACCGGCAGGTAACAGCAGATGGGCGCTTAATGCGTTTGCATCAAGAGGACTTTTGCCAGGCTCTGTCAGTAGCCCCGGAATACAAATATCAGAACGAAGGTGGCCCAGATCTATCGCAGGCATTTGAGCTATTGCGCCGGGCAACGAGACCGAGTGCTCCACAGATCCTAAAACTATTGGACTTTGCGATTTTCAATGCCATGGTCGGTAATCACGATGCCCACGGAAAGAATTTTTCTTTGCTCTACACAACACAGGGAATCGTGTTAGCACCATGTTACGATGTGCTAGCCACTGCGGTTTATCCGAATCTGACGGACAAAATGGCGATGAAAATCGGCAGCAAGTATCGATTCAGTGAAGTACAGATGCGGCATTGGGAGCGTTTTGCTTCCGAAGCAGGCCTGTCGCCGGCACAGGTAAAAAAACGCATACTGAATATTGCAGGTCGATTACCAGCACTTGCCGCAAAAACAATCACAGTTTTTGAGGCAGGGGATAATGGTCACGCCATCCTGCCTCAAATTATGACGCTGATTGAACAGCGTTGTGCGCTGACAATCCGCTGTTTGACGTCTGAACAATCATAAACCTATGTAATGCAACATAAATTAGCCCTTGTTTTCCCACATTAATTTTCTAAAGAATCGAGTTGACTATGGCAACCCATGACATCAAAGAGTTCATTTCACCAAAAAACCTGCGTGTCCTTGCCGGTGGCCGTTCCTTTATGCGTGGCGAGGAATATTTTGACGAGGGGGCGGTTGGGGCGGTCTCCGAAAAAGCGGCGTCATCTCCGCAAAGGTTTACGGCAGCCGTACCTACGACGTGCGCCTTAAAGTCGCACTGGACAAAAATGCTCAGGCAAGCCTCAATTACACCTGTAACTGCCCGGTCGGACGGGATGGCGATTTCTGTAAACATTGCGTTGCGCTGGGATTGGCGTGGCTGGAAAAAACGGACGACATTGAAGAAACCGAATACAGCGAACCGTCAGCATTAATGAACAATAAAAAGATTTCTGATGACGATATCCACTCGTGGCTGGAATCACAGGATCCGAAGATAATTCTGGACATGCTTTTGTGCGCAGACAGATTGACAATGAGAAGAGTAAAACCCGTGGTAAATTGGCTCCGCCGGTTGATCATTCATCTCTGGTGGAAATTTTTCTCTGGGAAAAGAATACGGATGCCGCCTGGGATGAAGCTAACCGTGGCGGTTGCAACGACCATTTCTGGTTGAAACTGGCTGAGGTGAGGGAAAAGGATCATCCTGCCGATGCCGTACCGGTATATCAGCGGATAGTTGAGCAGATCATTTTACGGATGAAAAATGATGCATACGAAGAGGCAACCCGGATGGTGCAGCATATTGGTGAGTTGATGCGTGGCCTGGGAAAACAAGCTGAATTTACAGCTTATCTGGCTGATGTGAAGTTACGGCACAAGCCAAAGCGGAATCTTATGAAATTGCTGGCTGGGGTGTGATTTTCAGGAATTATACACCGTCTTCATCAGTTCATTAGCGATGGAGGGGCTTTCAAGTCGCATGATACTCTCCTCCGCGCTGCCGAAGCTCAGCAGGTTAATACTTCCGTACCATACAATTCTCTGATCAGTAACTGCAAATTTCTGATGGATGTTTTGACGAAATATCATATGTATACCGGCATCATGTAAGATGGCCATAGTACCTTGCAAGGCGATTTGATCTGTTTCCCGGTAATCCTCTGCCGGTCTGGTTATTACGACAACCCGTATGCCGCTTCGCACCGCAATCTCAAGATGCTGCAGCATCTGCACCGTGCGTCTTCGGGTGACAAACGGGCTTACTATCAGAATCTCTCTCGTTGCCGCCAGAATATCATTGTTGAACACTGACAAAAAGCTACTGTTATCAAAAATAATATCTATTGAATTTGCAGCAACATTACCGCTTTTCGCCTTATAACCGATAGAGGCATAGCCATTGAGTCGCCTGCCATACATCTTTTCCAGCATTTTAACTTGGATATCGACATAGTCATAGATCTGCACCTCGTTTTTGTCTGCAAACAACCGGTGAAGCCTCCCTGCGTACTGTTGAATTGTACCTTTCCACGATATCGGCATAGTCAAAAATAATGTGTCAAGCCGCGGTTCATCGAAGCCTTCACCGATGTACTTACCGGTGGCAACCAGGTTTAATTGCCTGTCAACAGGGGTTTCAGATATGCGCTTGAAAATTTCGCCGGTTTCCTTTGTTCCCATCTTTCCGGTGAGAGAGATGACATCCGGGTTTTTTTCACTCAAAGCTTTGGCAAGTAATTTTACATGAGCGGTTCTCTCTGTCAGGACAAGACAACTTCTCCCCTGCTGATTGCTGGTGACGACATCATCAATAATCAACTGATTGCGCATCTCATTGACAACGATCTCTGAGTAATAGTCCTGAATTGTCAGATCCTGTTCATTTCTGCCCAAGGGGGCGCGCAGCGACGTGAAGCGCGGGATTATAAAATGATCAAAGGGCCGCTTTTCCGCCTGCAGCTTTGCATCATCCCGGTAGCGTATCGGACCGCACTGCATGAAAATAATCGGGTGACGCCCATCCTTTCTGGTCGGCGTTGCGGTCAAGCCGCACACATACTTCGCGGGTGCAGCTTTGAGAACCTGTTCAAAACAGAAGGCTGCGGCATGATGGCACTCGTCAACGATGATCATGCCGTAATTCTTTACGCATTCATTGACATCACCACTCTTGTTCAACGACTGCATCAAGGCGATATCGATTATTCCGGACAGAGTGTTTTTTCCGTTCCCCAGCTGGCCGATTATCTCTCTGCTCTTCTTGCGTCCCCTCTTTTTTTGATGTGCCTCCGCATCAGGCAACGTTTCATGAATTGAAAGAAACTCCTGTAATCGGTTTTTCCATTGCGAAATCAGTGTGACCTTGTCGACGATGATGAGGGTATTGACCTTTCGTTCGGCGATCAACCTGATTGCCAGCACCGTTTTACCAAAAGCGGTCGTACCGGAGAGTACCCCGGTGTTATGTTCCAGCATCCTCTCCAGTGCTAACGGCTGCTCGTCCCGCAACGCTCCGTTGAATTCAACCGTTATCGTCCTGCCACAGTTCGTCTTATCCATGCAGGTAAAACTCACACCCTGTTGTGCCAGCAGCGCTTTCATCTCCTCTTCACACCCCCTTGGCAGGCAGAGATAGTCAGCAGAATCATCGGCGCAGCAGATAATTCTATCCATGCCATATGTCGATATCCGCATCGCCTGATGTTTAAAAAATTCGGGGTTCTTAAAAACCGCTAGACGTTTCAGGCGATTCAATGCCCGCTGTGAAATGCCGTTTTTCGGGAGATACAGCATGTTTGCTTTGACGATCTCAACCTCACGTGGAAAGTCACTCCGCTGCAACTCCACTACCCTGTGGGCTTCCCACGGTTTTTGCACTTCTTCTTCATCCAGCTTTACCACACCAAGTTCACTTCCCGGAGAAAGCTGTGCGGTCAGCGCCAGCACATCATCCGCAGACAGCTTTTGAATCGTGCCTAAAAATGCCCACTGGTCAGGATACGCTTCAAAATTTCTATCGACGAATACGCTGTTACCGGCCAGCCGTGCTTCTTTCTGCAGTGGGAGTGCAATCAGGTTTCCCAATCCGCCTTTGGGCATGGTGTCCTGATTGGGGAAAAATCGGTCATAGGATTTGAAGGTGATTTCATGCCGTTCATTAGTGGCATGGGTAAGGAGAGAAGTGCCAAATTTTCTTGCAAGAGTTGCTGAAAGGGGAGCTTCAAAAAAGAACCACACATGCCCGCCATTACCAGACCTTGAGCGCTCGACCACGATGGATATACCGTATGTCATGCAGACATCTTGCAGTGTAGAGATATCTTTTTGCCAATCGCCATCGTCAAAGTCAATCGCCAGAAACCAGCAGGTCTCATCACGAAGCATCGGATAAATACCGGCGACTAAAATTCCGCGCAGATGATTATCAACGACAGCTGCCTCCATCGGCGCATACAACTTATTGACGCATGTAGAGCAGGCCACCTTCGGCTTGTCGCACACTCCCTGCTTCCATTCATTCAGGCAAACAGGCGAGTAACCTGCGGTCCCCTTTTTTTTGCTGTCCCACCTTTTGGCATAGACATCGTCTCGACCTTTGAAGAGAGACATGAATAATCTGATTTTTTCAGCGGTTTCTGAACGGTTGGAGATATTTGTGGAGGGTGATTCGGTAGCAGAGTGTTGGAGAACGATGTTTTTGGGTTCGCGGGAATGGCATGGTTCCTCTTGTTGCTGTAATCCGGTGACACCCAGTCCCGCCTTAAAAGCATTGAGCTCTTCTTTTAATAACCGGTTTTCAGCCAGCAAAAGCTGATATTTTGTTTGAAGATCCTTGAGTGAAGTCGGGGTTTCATATGTCACGCCGAAACTTCTCCCTATGAATCAAGATGTCTTCCGGTCCAGACTCCGGTACTGAATCGCCTCGGCGATATGCTGCTCACAAATGTTTGTACTGCCGTCAAGATCAGCAATGGTGCGGGCTACTTTGAGGATGCGAGTGTAGGTACGGGCAGAGAAACCGAGACGGTCGGTGACCAGCTCCAGCATACGGTTACCAGATGCGTCAAGTTCACAGTATTTTTTGATAAAGCGGGGTGTCATCTGGGCGTTGCAGTGGATCTTGGTGCCTTTGTAGCGTTCCAGTTGGAGAGCGCGTGATGCCTCCACCCGTCTGGCAATGGCAGCAGAACTTTCGGCCTCGCCACGGTCGGCGAGGTCGCGGTATTTAACCGCCGGGACTTCGATGTGAATATCAATGCGGTCGAGCAGTGGGCCGGAGATGCGGGAACGGTAGCGGTGAATGGCAACCGGAGTGCAAGTACAGGGGTGGGTCGGGTCGGATAAATAGCCGCAGGGACA
>JAFLLC010000205.1 GCA_019162745.1 Deltaproteobacteria bacterium
ATATGGGCTTCCCTGTCGATGGTGAAGCTTGTGTTATCGAAAATCTCGTCAATGTTCATAGTGCTCTCCAGGCGTTGAAGCCATCCGCCAGCAGATTACCGAGGCCGACTTTTTCTTTTGCTGATTTAAGAAACAGCTTGGACAGGTTTTCTTTCGGAGCGCCGTTGATGCGGTATATGTACTCCATGAAGCTGCACATAAGTTCCGGGTATTCGTTGTAGATACGATCGTTGTGCAACATGTGCGGCGCCTTGCGGTACATTTTGAGGTCCTTGATCACATAGCTCTCATCGAGAAGCTTTTTATAGACGGACAGGCCTCGCTTGCTAAAATCCTTATTCTGGTGCGCCTCGATCACCGCCTTGCCCGCGAGTACCCCGGACTGAGATGCCAAGTTAATTCCCTCCAGGTTGAGACCGGTGGCGTTGCAAAGCGCTGCAGCATCTCCGGCCACCAGAATACCGTCGCCAACCAGTTCAGGGATCATATTATAGCCGCCTTCGGGGATCAGGTGAGCCGAATATTCCTGAAGCTTACCGCCGCAGATCATTTTGGCAAGCTGTGGTTGTTCCATAAAGGCGTTCAGCATGTCATACGGGGTTTTGCCGCTGGTCCGCAGACTAGCTAAGTGAAACACGAGGCCAACGGATAGCGAATCGTAATTGGTGTAGAGGAAACCGCCACCGCGTACACCGGCTGTACAGCCGACGAATTCATTGGCAAATCCCTGTTCACGTACCAGGCCGAAACGGTCGTCGATCATTTCGCGAGGCATGTCGATAAGCGCCTTAACACCAACTGCCATCTGGCCTGGATCGAAAGTCGGCTGCCTGAGGCCGGCTTTTTTGGCTATAAAGGAAAGTACGCCGTCGGCCGCAATTACGACCGGGGCCAGCAGTTCTCCGTGGCGACCGACAACACTGACACCTGCGAGCTTGCCATCCTTATAGACAAGATCATCGACTGTGGCACTGGTGATCAGCGTCGCACCGGCCTTTACCGCCTCCTGGGCCAGCCAGTTGTCGAAGCGGGGGCGAAAAATGCTGTAGCCATTGTAGGGAGTTGTGTCGAAGTTGCCTGACTCAATGGTCGTACTGAAACAGGACTCTCCGGTCATGAACGTAACGCTTTTTTTAACGATGTGTCTGCCTAACGCCGCACGATCCCAGAAGTCAGGGAAAATCTCTTCCAGAGCCGGCAAACGGTGCAGGACTCCGCCGAACATGTTCTTTTCACCCGGAAAGGTACCGCGTTCAACCAGAGCTACATCCAGGCCGGCGCGAGCCATGATCAGGGCGGCAGAAGATCCGGCCGGACCGGCACCAATGACAATTGCCTGATAGTTTTTACTCATGGCGCACTCCCGATCTCTGCTTTGACCTGCTCCAGAAGGCGTGGCAGCACCTCCTTGAGGTCACCCACAAAGCCTTCATCGACGTTTGGAAAAATAGGGGCCTTTGAGTCGCTGTTGATCGCGACGATCCGGCGAGAATCCTTGATGCCTCCGACATGGTGCATGGAGCCGGAAATACCCAGAGCCACGTACAGCCGGGGTGTCACCGTACGGCCGGTCTGGCCGACCATCCGCTCGAAACCGGTCCACCCCAGGTCATAGACCGGGCGGGTGACACCGAAGGAGACATTCAAGAGTTTGCACAGCTCTTTAAGTTGGTCAAATGTTGCCGGGTCACATCCCTTACCACCACTGAAAATAACCTCCGCATCAGTTAGATCGACCGTCTGCGGGTCGGGCGGAATCCGGCCGGTTATTGTTGCCGCTGCGCCGGAGGGTTGAGTAACCGGGTGCCAGGTCGATACAGTGGGCGAACTGGTGCGGAAGGTCGCCATGATCACCTGGCTCAACGCACGTGGTGGAATCGTGGCAACCAGCGGCCGTTTGCAATCCCACAACCTGGTTTCAGCTATCCGGACTCCCAGTGCTTTGCGCGATAGTCGTACGCCATCGTCACTTTGCCGGACAGTAACAACCTCAGTCATGATTGCTGCCTGAAGCTCATGGGCGACAATGGGTGCCAGCGTTGCACCAAGATCGTTGTGAGGAAGGAGTACAACCGTCGCCAACTCATCCTGCGCCAGCCGAGCAAGGTGTTTTCCAAGCAGCGCTGGTGTGTCAAGCAGCGTCCCCCCGCCCGTTATACTGGTAATAGTTGGTGTTCCATAGGCACCGAAAGAGTTCAGTTGTCCGCTATCCGGTGCGACGGCAACTGCCGCTCCCCAAGGGAAGCTGAGTACGCCGGCCAAACGCGCTGAGTAAGAGAGTAGGCCACGTCCGGTTTCATCAAGTTCGCCGTCCGGAAGATCGACAAAAACAAGGATTTTGCCGCTGGCGCCCATCAGATTTCCCTCCCGATTTTATGCCCTTCCCAGATGGCCATATCGACCTTGCGGGGGGCAACGCTGTCGCCAATCCGGTATAACTCTGACACATTACCCTTGAGTTCCATGTAGAGAGAGTCATCAGACTTCTGCCCCATGGCCAGTACGAGCGAGTCAAACGGCCCCCATTCATCCCAGATATTAGAATATACGTTAAAACCTTTGACATTTTTGGCACCGGTCTCACCACCTACTTCCATCACGGCGATATCAGGGGTGAAGGTGACACCCTTTTTGAGGAGCCGTTGCCGGGACAGGTATAGATCCTGCGTCGGTCCGAGCTCAGCACCGACGAAGAGGCTGGAGGTAATGATATGTACTGTTTTCCCCTGATCAGCCAGAAATTCGGCGGTGGAGGTCGCCCGGTGGTGCCCGTCGTAATCGATCAGACAGACCTTTTCCCCGACTTTCGCCTGACCGTTCAAAACCTGCCAGACATTATACACGGATGGGCCATCGGCGCCGCCAACCGGATGCTCTTTGGGGAGGCTGCCGGTGGCGATGATCACGACATCGGGTTTCTCTGCCATAACCTGATTCGCCGTTACCTCGGCACCCAGCACCACCTTCACTCCTGCTTTACTGACCTGATCTTTCTCGTTACGTATAATGACGCCGAATTCATCGCGGCCTGAACCTTTCATGGCTGTCAGCACTTGGCCGCCCAATGTTTCGTTGCGATCAAAGAGGGTGACATTGTGTCCCCGACGGCCGGCCATCTTGGCGGCCCACATCCCGCCAGGCCCACCGCCGACGACAAAAACCTTCTTCTTCACCGCTGCCTTCTCCAGGGTTCCTTCACCCCATTTCTTTTCCTCACCAACCGCCGGGTTCTGTACGCATCCCAGGAGTTTATTAACACCCATACGACCGATGCAGCCCTGATTGTCGGCGATGCAGTAACGGATATCATCAAGTCGCCCTTCAAAGGCTTTTTTGGGCATAAACGGGTCACAGATCAACGCGCGGCACATGCCAATCATGTCGGCCTGACCTGCGGCCAGTACCTTCTCGGCCATGACCGGATCATTGATACGTCCGGTGCAGAATACCGGCAGCTTGAGACGCTCGCGCATCCCGGCTGCCAAAGGAATCGTGTAGCCGAGCGGGGTGTGCATCGACCCTTCGACCAGGTACAGATTATAGAAGGTTGCAATAGAGAGATCCATGAAGTCGATCAGGCCGGATGCCTCGAAACGGGCACCGATCTCCTGAACCTGTGCGAGGTCTAGGCCGCCGGGTATCATCTCGTCGGCGCACATGCGGATGCCAAGGGTAAAATCGTTGCCGACCGCTTTCCGGACGGCAGCGATAAACTTGAGTGGCGCGCGCATGCGATTTTCCAGTGAGCCACCGTATTCATCACGGCGGTGATTGGTCAATGGTGACAGAAACTGGCGTGCCAGACTGGAGTGGCCGAACTGAATCTCGACACCGTCAAATCCACCTTCACGAACGTGGATAGCGCTGTGAGCAAAATAGCGAGCTACCTCCTCTATATCTTCCGGTTCCATCTCCTTCGGAGTTTCACGAAAAAGAATATCAGGAACCGGACTTGGCGCCCAAACCGGAAGACGGGAGATTGCCCCATCGCACTGCTGACCATTATGGTTGATCTGGGCAAAGATTTTGGTGTCGTACTGATGGACGTAATCGGTGATTTTTTTGAAACCGGGCAACACCTCTGCGTGATAGACATCGATCAATTTTTCATACGCCCGGTCGGTTGGATGAACGCTCATCTCTTCGGTTATGATCAGGCCGGCGCCACCTTTGGCGCGCTCACCCCAGTAGTACATCTGTCGTTCACTGGGAAGACAGTCTACCGCAAAATTGGTCAGATGCGGTTGGAAAGAGATACGGTTCTTAACCTCAACCGCACCAATTTTAAGGGGTGAGAACAGATTTGGAAACATCATGGTGGTAGCTCCTGTTAATACAGTATGGTGGTCAGGCCGTTGCCGACCGTTGATTGTCGGCAATAGTCGTTACGCAGCGCTCAAGGCACTCAGGATCACCGCCGTTGATATCATTTTTAAGATGCCACGCCACAGCCGGGCAACCGCCGTGGCACTGATCGTAACGCGTGCAATCCTCGCAGGAATGGATTCTCAGGTTACGAAATGATGCATATATCCCGGCGTTGTCCCATATCTCCTGAAAGCTGCTGGTGCGGAGATCGCCAGCTTCGAAATGATCGCTCTGCAAAAATGCGCAGGGGTACATATGGCCGCTCGGACTTACACAACAGGTGAGTTTGGCCGCACCGCACAGATTGAGACCAAGACCCTGGCGTTCTTGCGCCGTCAGGGAGAAAAAACTGTCACCGGTGCGTACATCGCCGCTTTTACCGAGCCAGTCGGAAAATTCAAGTAACTGGGTCGGGGTTGGCCGAAGAGCTTCCCAATTGTCCGCACCGCGTCCTGACGGCCGGAACCGGCTTACCCGCAACGACACACCCAGAGAGGTGGCCAGATCGTGCATGGCCGGAACTTCACTGGCATTGTGGGTTGTCAGTACCGTATTGATACTGGTGGGTATCTTGGTTACCGCCAGCAGCTTGACAGCTTTTATGGCGGCATCGAAGACCCCTTTCCCGCGGACGGCATCACAGGTTCCCCGTACAGCACCGTCCAGGCTGACCTGGATGGCCACCAGCCGGTTTGATGCAAGCCGTGCGACCAGTTCGGGGGTGATCAGAGTGCCGTTAGTGGAGATACAGGTCATGATGCCCCTGGCATGACAGGCCGCCAGGATCTCTTCAAAATCCGGACGGATAAACGGTTCTCCGCCGCCAAAATTGATCTGAAATACACCGGCACTATGCAACTGTTCCACCAGATCAAGCGCCTCGGCTGTGGATAGTTCGTTTTTGGATGGCTCACCGGATGATGAAAGGCAATGCGTACAACGAAGGTTGCACGCCTGAGTTACTTCCCATGTCAAATTCACCGGGGAACGCATCCCCATTTCTACGTATTTATTGCTCATGGAGAAATCCTTTTTCCAGGAGTTGAGTTACAAATTTTTTCAGGGCCTTCTTTTCGGAGTCCGACGTTCCGGCAGGGAATTCATCTCTGCCACGTACGGTTCCGAAGTAGTCGGCGGGAAGAAGAGTGCCGGTTGCAGCAAAAAGGAGGCGCGGTCCCCTGTTATCATAAAACAGCAGACCGAACCCCTCTTGCCGTGCGCGGCAGGACGAATGCAGTTTTATGCCTGCCGCAGCCATCTTAATAAACCCCGCAGATGCCGTCGATTGCGAGCTCTTCTACCTGAATTTCCTCAAGGATACGGGGTTCCTCGGTGCCACATGTTTCAACTACATGAACTTCTGTTTCCATGTTATTCTCCTTTTGTTCTTTGTTGCGCTGATACAGGGTGCGCTGTGGTATGAAATTTTTCTTTGCAATGGCAATGCCAACAAATATAACACTGATGTATAGTACCTTTCCAACCAACTCGGACCTTATCTCCATGGCTGTATTGTTTTGACATGTGGAGAAAAGGGGCACATTGGGATTCAAGGATTATACTTGGTGATTAGTTACATGTAGCGAATATCGGCAATGGGTAAAATATCTACATTA
>JAFLLC010000213.1 GCA_019162745.1 Deltaproteobacteria bacterium
ATCCTCAGATCCGATCCAGTGCAGTCCCGGCTTGATTTCTATCGGTCCCATCATGATGTATGATCTCCTTTTTTTATATCGTAATTACATTGCACAATAACATATCAGAATTAATATATTGTATACAAGGTCAAATGATCAATTTGAAATTGTTTCGCCGCCCTGTTTCTGCTACAGATAACAGTATGAAAGTAAAAGCTCGTTCACGTATAGAGGCATTACGGCCGTTGCTTAAGGACCCCGTACCTGAAGTCAGGACAGCAGCAGCCGAGGCGATTGAAAAGCTGGAAGCGGTCAGCGCTGTTGATGACATCCTTGCAGCGCTGAAAACGGGGAGCATGGGCGCCCGGGTCGGCGCCATCCATGCCCTCGGCGAGATTGGCGGAGAGAAGGTGCTGCCTCCGCTCATCTACTGTGCCAGAAGGCCCGAGGTGGATCTCCGTTCGGCCGCCGTAGCGGTGCTGGGGAGGTTGGCATTGCCGGCGGCTCTACCGGTTGTAGCAGAGCTTCTCGATGATGAAAACCCGATTGTTCAGGGGCGGGCGATAGCGGCGCTGCGAAACTTCTCACCCTCTCCGGATATTCTCAACAAACTGCGCTCCTTTCTGAGCGCAAGTGACGGAGTGCTGGAGGCCGAAGCGGCAATGACTCTGGCAGGGCTGAATGACCAGTACTCATTAAGCCAAATCCATGCGCTTCTGGCATCCGCTTACGCCTCAACCCGTCAGGCGGCCGCAACGGCACTCAGTATTATGCCGCTTCAGTAATTCCTCCCGTAATCAATTGTCCGATATCGATGTCCTTTAGCAGCGGATCAACGACCGCGACTATTTCGGCGTAACGCGACCCGTCAGGGCCGATC
Source organism: Deltaproteobacteria bacterium (assembly GCA_019162745.1). Lineage (GTDB taxonomy): Bacteria > Desulfobacterota > Desulfuromonadia > Geobacterales > Pseudopelobacteraceae > JACRCG01. Next base: position 863 of record JAFLLC010000213.1, read on the forward strand.
AGCACCTGTTCGCGCGGTACCCGTAACCGTTTGCCTTCACCGTCAATCACAATCCTCACCAGCGGCGCCTTTCCGTCCAACGGGTTCGGACGATACACAAGAGCAACCTCGTTTGTGTCAAGCCGCACGAGCGTGCCCACCGGATAATCGCCCATCATTTCTATAAAACTTTCAACAATAGATCCGTTCAGAATAGTACCTTTCAATTTCTGCATCTCGTCCAAGGCTCTCTTCGGATTGACCGGGTGCTGATAAACGCGCAGCGTTGTGATGGCATCATAGGTATCAGCGACGGCAACAATATCGATCATCTGATTAAAGGGGAGTTGGGTGGCCCATTGAGGATATCCGCTCCGGTCATAGTGCAGGTGATGACCAAGCACAACGGAGGAAATATGAGGCGCCAGCCCATCCATTTCACGGATGATTTTGGAACCGAGCTCAGGGTGCCGCTTCATCTCATCATATTCGGCGCTGGAAAATTTCCCAGGCTTGTTAAGAATATTTTTCGGGATCATGACCTTGCCGATGTCGTGCAGCTGCCCCGCAATTCCCAGATCTCTGACGGACATTATATCCAGGTCAAGTGCTGCCCCTAAGGCCATCGACAGAACGCCGACATTGACACAGTGAGTAAAGGTGTAATTGTCATAATCCTTGATCATAGTCAATCCCAGCAGTGACCATGGTTCCTCCATGGTGATCGCGACCATCTCGTCAACAACCTTTATCAGCGGGGCGCTGCCAGGGATACGCCCCAGTTCAATATCAGAACAGATCATTCTGACGGCGGAGAGAGCCCTGTTGTAGGATGCGATGTGGTCACCATCGGAGGTGATTTCAGCGTCATCATCGCCATGGTCAAAACTCTCGTCTCCATGGCGGACCAGTTTAATGGAGGTTATTCCCCCTTCAGCCATCTGTGCTGAAAGAGTGTCAAAACGGACATTCCTGGAGGAAAATAGTTTAACGAATAATTCCAGCTCATCAAAACTGACCGATGGGTTCGCTATAATCCGGGCGATCTCCTTCTCCATCATCCTTTCTGTCAGATCGGCGATTGCCGTTGATGGTGAGAGAAAGAGGTGGTCGTCAAAGAACATGATGCCGTCGATAAGCCCCCAGGAAACATATTCTCCACCGCTGAGGGCCGTAGTCAGTGTCTTGTAGAGCTCCATGAGCGGTTGTCTGATCGCCGGGTGCGAAGGGGGGTAAAAGGCCATTCCTTTGACCGAGCCGGAAAAAAGCGTGATCAGTCTCAGTGCGTTCGGTTTATCAAGAGATCCCATCAGCCCTTCCTTCTGCTTTCTCAATCAAGGCAATCGCATCGGCACAAGCAGAACCGACTTCTCCGCCGGAGGCAGCGAGTTTTTCAAGTGTCGGTAGCGCCCTGGCGTCGCCAAGTTTTCCCAGACAAGCGGCTATGGCCGCTTTTAAACGTTTTCCGCGGGTTGCAGCCAAAAAATATCGCGCTTCTAGAAATGTCACAAGATGCAGTGTCACTTGCCTTTCGCCGATTGTGGCGATGGCCGCCAGAGCATCAATTTTGAGAGGGAGCGAATTTAAAAACAGGTCTCTGGAAAACACGATTTTCATAAGTTCGACTAAAGACTTTCTGCTTTTCATCCCTCCCAGCGAGGCTACTGCCTGTGGGTAGAGTGCCTTGTCTGTACTGCGGAGAATGCCGATAATAGCGCTCTCAGCCTCATCTCCACCAATCTGCGCCAGGCTGCGGACAGCTTCTTTCCGCACACGGAGATCCGGATGATGCAGGCTCTCAGCCAGCGCCGCCAGCGCTTCAAGGCTTGCGATGGAACCAAGAATTGCGCAGATATTTCGTGTGATGAACCAGCGGGAATCGCTCATCAGGTCCAGAAGTACAGGGACTGCATTTCCACCGAGTCCCCCCAGGGTCGTGGAGATAATTTTTCTGACCTTAAGGCTGTTGGTGCGCCCCATAAGCTCGACCGCAGACTTAATAGCGGGGGCGCCGCCAGCTTGCAGAACCGCATGAAGAGCCTCGCTGGACAATCCATCGTCCTGCTCTGTCCGCTCCAGCACGATCTGCAGGAGTTCCCCCGTCGTGATAATCTGCTCTATCGCAAAGGTTGCCGCCTCTTGCATGGGCAGACTGCGCGCTCCGTCACCGGCATGGGCGGCCAGCAATTCAATCAGCGGGAAAAGAAGGTGTGCTTCATGGCGCGATTGGAGATTGCCGGCACAGGAAACCGCATCGCTGATCAGTCTCAGATAGATATCGTCATCGGCACAGGTTGTCAGCCGCCCAAGCAGCCGCTGAAGCTGCTGTTCAGGAGAGAGCGGGTCAGGTTGGGGAGGTGATAGCTGATCAGCGCCAGCTGGCGTGTCGTCACCGGTTTCAGCTTCGTCAATCCCCTTTGGAATAATCCCGGTCTGTTCCACCTTTCGGCGTTTTACGCGGATAGCCGCCAGATCAAACTCATTAATCCAGATGGAGCGAACGCCACGCGCAGCCATCATCGTGTCGAAACCACCGGATTGCTGAATAGCTTCTGGAGGTAGGCACAGGATCTTCACAAGTTCAAGCAGGTCTTCCTGGAACAGGTCGCGTGAAAACGTTATTTTCTGAGCCCGGCGGACAAAAAGTTCGAACGCAAGAGCGGCCGTCGCTCCGGAATAATCTTTGATAGATTCACCATCAGGGAAACTGAAGCCGGTGCGACCGCATGCAAGTAAGAGCGTATTGTCATCAAGCAGCTGCAGCATTGCCGTATAAGCCTGACTAATACTGCTGCGCCGGGTGGGGTGCCCTTTTGGGTAAAACTTCCATGCCCGCACGGCGCGGTGCAGGCTGCTGAGCGCATCAAGAGTCCCCTGATTTGTTGGTGGTCGATAGAAATCCATTGCCGTTCCTTGTGTTAAGAGTTGAAATTATGCCATACTGCGCCGTAAATGTCTCACCAAAATAATAAAATTCATGCCGGTTTATCATCCGTTGAGCGTACGTGAGGGGTGTATGAAGCAGAAAACTATTTTTACCTGCCAAAAATGCGGCAGCCAGTCTCCCAAGTGGCTCGGGAAATGTCCTGACTGCAGCGCCTGGAACAGCCTTGTGGAAGAGGCTGTTATCAAGATTACTCATGCTGCACGCTCGATGGGGGGCTCACTCCCCGTGCCGATTTGTGACGTCCCTCCACAAACGGAGACCCGTCGACCGACCGGCATCGGAGAACTTGACCGGGTGCTGGGGGGAGGGATCGTCCCCGGCTCATTGGTGCTGATCGGCGGCGACCCCGGCATCGGAAAATCAACGCTGCTGCTGCAGGCGATGCACACCCTGGCGGAACAGGCGGGAAAAGTGCTGTATGTTTCTGGTGAGGAATCCGCTTCCCAGACCAGGCTGCGGGGTGAACGTCTCGGCGCATCAAGCAAAAACCTGCTGATTCTTGCTGAAAATTCACTGGAAGCGATCCTGGGCCAGGCCGCAGCGCTTAAGCCGGCCGCAATGGTTGTTGACTCGATCCAGACCGTCTGGACATCTACCCTGGAATCGGCCCCCGGCAGTGTCAGCCAGGTGCGGGAATCGGCCGGCAAGCTGATGCTGCTTGCCAAAGGGAGCGACATCCCGATCTTCATCGTCGGCCACGTAACCAAAGACGGATCGATTGCCGGCCCGCGCGTGCTGGAGCATATGGTTGACACAGTGCTCTATTTCGAGGGTGACGGCAGCCACCCCTTCCGTATCCTGCGGGCGGTCAAGAACCGCTTCGGCTCCACTAATGAAATCGGTGTCTTTGAGATGAAACAGGAAGGGTTGTGCGAGGTAGTAAATCCTTCCGAGCTTTTTCTGTCGGAGCGCCCTCTCGGCGTGTCAGGTTCAGTTGTCACCACCTCGCTGGAGGGGAGTCGGCCTCTGCTGGTGGAGCTGCAGGCTCTGGTAACTGCGACGTCGTACGGTGTTCCCTGCCGCACGACCATTGGTGTTGACCGTAATCGTCTGGCCCTCCTGGTCGCTGTGCTGGAGAAAAAGGTCGGTCTGCATCTGGGGGGACAGGATATCTTCCTTAATGCGGCCGGCGGTGCAAGGTTGAACGAACCGGCGGCAGACCTGGCGATGATTATGGCGGTCGCTTCCAGCCATCTCGACAAACCGATTCCACCTGATACGGTGGTATTCGGCGAAGTCGGCCTGGCGGGGGAGGTACGTTCTGTTACTCAGCCTGAATTGCGCATTGCCGAAGCTGAAAAACTAGGCTTCAAGCGCTGCATTATTCCGTCGGGCAGCCTGAAACGCCTGAAAAAGCGCGGTATACTTCTTGAGGGGGTTTCTACCGTGCAGGATGCGATGGATACGGTCTTTGCATCATGACGTTCGAAAAGATTTATACCGTTCAATATTATGAAACGGATCAGTGCGGCTTTGCCCGTCCGATAGCTCTGCTTAACTACCTGCAGTCAGCTGCAGGAGAGCACGCCGCACTGCTGGGAGTTGCTGTGGCAGACCTTCGCAAAAGCGGCCATACCTGGGTAATGTCAAGGCTTCATCTTGCCATGGAGCGCTACCCCCGCGGTGGCAGCACGGTCCGGATACGGACCTGGCCGGCGACCAGGAAGACACTCTTCACGGTAAGGGATTTTGAACTCTTCGACATGAAGGGGTCTCTGATCGGTAGGGCGACAACCTCATGGGCGGTATTGAACCTTAAAACCAGGCGACCGGTGAAACTGGTCGATGTCCTGCCTATTTATTATCTGAACCCCGAACGGGCGCTGGATGACACGTTCAGCACGCTCCCTCTGCTTGAACGGTCGGAATATGAACTGCGTCTGCCGGTGCTGCGGGGGGATCTGGACCTCAACAGGCATGTGAACAATACGGTCTACGCCGGATGGGCGCTGGAGACCATTCCCGAAGAGGTGGAGAGCACCAGCCGCCTTGCCGCCATAGAAATCGGTTTCCGGGCCGAGGCCCTTTATGGCGACACTATCTTGGCACGCACAGCAAGAGCGGAGGAAGAGGGCTGTTACCTCCATTGCATAGAAAGCTGCAGCGACGGCCGGGAGCTGGCACGGCTCCGGACGCGCTGGGTGCCGCTGGAAAAGATTCATCATTGAA
>JAFLLC010000201.1 GCA_019162745.1 Deltaproteobacteria bacterium
TGGAACGCGTGTGTACGCAAGTACCGTGAGTTCGAATCTCACCTTCTCCGCCATATGGAAAAAGGCCAGCAACTTACTAAAGTTGCTGGCCTTTTCGTTTTTCAGTCCAGTCTATTCCCGTCTATTTTATTAAAGTTTTTCCCGAACAATCCAATCCCCCAAGCCCACCTCTCTAACACCTATAACTTCGGGAGGATCGGCCTCCAGATTACCAGGCACTACCAGCCAAGGTTCCACATCCTCGGTTAATTTGTCGTGGCTGTTACTTTTTGCGACACTGAACGTCCAGTTTCCTGATGTTTGATCAAATCGCCTGATGATAAGATCGGCTGAATTATCGTCGTTGACATCTTCAATGCCGACAATTGATGAGTTTTTGTTCCAACCCAATATCCCCCAGAGCTGTTTTGCCTGAAATTGTCCTACTCGATTGGAAAGATAGACTTGAATATTCAGAGGATTTTCTGAGCCGTATTGACTGAATTCTTTCATAATGAGGTCTGCGGCGCCATCGCCATTAATATCCCGCACAGCAAGGTGCTCTGACCTTATATTGTTGGAATAATAAATACTCCTCGCAAACACAGAAGGAAGGAAGCGTGAGCTGTCGGACAGGTGGGTGTAATAGTAGGTGGGGTAAAACATATAGGAATCTTTTCTGGTCTGCCAATGCACCATGTCTGCCTTACCATCTCCATTAATATCGCCAAAATCAATATTGAGAACATCATAAACCGAGACAGAAAATTCTGCCCAGGGAGACCATTTTTTGTCAAAACTGTTACACCCATTGGACAGCAAAGCATATACAAAAACCTCGTAATTAATCCTTCCTTCCCGGCGTTCACTGATGAGCAAATCTTCCCGTCCGTCACCATTTACATCAGCCATTCCAAGATATTCCGGCTCGGTGTCTTTCGGTTGAGTAGTTGAATACCAGGTTTGGCCGGTCGTGGAAAAACTTGAGCCAATGGTCATAGTATGTACGATATAGGAAATCATCGAGGTGTCAGCGTCGATAATGGTTTTTTGTCTGACAATGAGATCAGCCAGCCCATCATCATTAACATCAGCCAAGGCAATGGGCTGTGATTCAATCGCCTTGAAACCATGAAAAGGATATGAATCGAAGCGTTCCTCTTCAAGGAACTGGTTGCTCCCATTGGAATAATAGGTTGAAAGTTTGCTGCGGAATGCCTTCGGCATACTGGTATCGTTCAGGATAAGATCTACGGCATTTCTTCTTGCCGAATACCTGTCAAGAAATTGTGAAGCCGCAGAAATGTTTAAGATCCCCATGCCATAACGTATATTTTTTTCTTTTGACCCAGCTTTTCGGGAGCTGTACAACAAGAAATTCTTTAGATCATCAGGATACTGTTCAGGCATTTGTTGCAGGAGAATTGCTGCGGCACCCGCGACTTGGGGAGTTGCAATGGAGGTGCCGGAAAGAGTTTGATAGTTTCCGTTTCGGTCCAAGCCAACGACCAGGTACCCAGGAGCCGTGATGTCCGGTTTTATAATTGTGATCTCGCCGTTTTGTAAAGTTGCGCCGGAACTTTGCGGAATAACCTGATCAAGCTGGTCGGTGGCACCAACCCCTATGACCTCGGGCATAATGGCCGGAAAATACACTGCAAAGACGCTCTGATTACCAACGGCGCTGACTGGTAAAATCCCCAGAGAAACAATTCTTCTGATGGCTTCGCTTAGAATTTCGGAAGACCTAGGCATTCCGAAGGACATATTGATAATCTGGGCGCCATCATCCAGATTTCCGTCTCCATTAGGATCAATGACCCACTCCAACCCGGCCAGAACTTGTTCTTCCGAGCCGTATCCTCCAGGAAGAACCAGGGCGGATAACAGTTGAGCTCCTGGGGCGATGCCGGTCGTGTCTCCAACAAGAATACTTGCGGTGAAAGTTCCATGCGATGAAGTATTTGTTTCATGGAGAGTACTCTCAATCTTTTCTCCTGCTTGATTGAACTCGGCCCATGCGATGACTTTCGAGGCTACGTCTTGAGCTGAATCACTGATTCCTGTATCAATGTGTCCAATGCGTATTCCGTTGCCGTTAAGACCTTGGGAGTGAATTCCCTGCATGCCGATTGCATCAAAATTCCATAGATTGGTTGGGACTGAATTATCCCCTTGAATGTTGGTAGATTGAATAGCAGCAGATAGGGGTATCGTCATGATGGCTGACTTTTTTTTGACGATTTTTTCTATTGTTGTGTCTTTCGAAAGCACGGCTATTTCTTCAGGCGTGAGAGAGATATCGATGCTGTTGGTGAGCCAGGAGACTTTTTCATTATACTTGTTATTTTTTTCAGTGTGTTGCGGATATCCAAGAAGTGAATGTAAATGACTGAGATTTGATGATGCTTCAAGCTGATATTGAGCAACATGATTTCTGTTTCTTTTTTTTTCAAAATTCTTCTTACTCGAATGAGTGTTTGCCTCTTCCTCAAGAAGTGATGGTTGGAATTTGACAAGAACTCTTATTCGTTGATCCCTGTTCTTCTCCTCTTCCATGAAACTGACGAGTTCATGCGATACTTTTTCTGTATTATAAGAAAGCTTTTCATGAAAGGAGGAGGATTGATCCGCAAGGCTCGGTTGGATCAGGATGGTGTGAGTAATAAGTAAAACAAGCAGGGTTGTCGTGAGTTTTGGCCAGGCATATTTTGGGGCCATTTTGTTGAGCGTACAAGCAGCCGGCAGAATATGATAATTATTTCCAGAAGTTCGAGTATTCACTACATATCCTCCGGTTTAATTTTTAGCAGCTCTTTTAGGAGCTTTTCTCAAGGGTAAAGGCTGAGCTGTAGTGATGATGTGCAATTCTGCAGCGGGCTATTACCCAAGAATTAGTAGGAGCAATTCTCCCAATACTCAACATGCTACCCTTGTTAATCTCGCAAAAAAAATCTCAAAAAAACTGTTATTTTGGGTAACGGCGAGAAACCTTTCTTTGTAATTTTTTTGATACTATTAAGATTTCACATGATGGTCGAGATAACATTATGATATCGGGACTTTTAGCGAGACGAACAAGGGCTAACCATAAAAAAACTTGCATGCTTTGTGCCATAGTTGCGGATATTTTATAATTTCTCTATTTTTTTAATAGTTGGGTCTTTTTTCCTTAATACTTGCTGAGCAAGCATTAACCCTATAGGCGATATAATTTAATGCGCATAATAATGGTGTTGTTCTCGTAAAAAGTCTTCTTTTGGAAAATGTAATATTGAATAACCAGCTGAAATAACAGGGACACAGGCCATTGACGTAGACTTTTTGCGAGATTGACATGTCTTCGCTTCCCTTAGAAGAGCAGAGAAAAGTCTCAGTATTAATTTTCAATAGTATGTGGTGGCTTATGGTTTCAAGTTTCCAATGGAACTTGAATTTATAGAAGATATAACTTGATGATTATGGGGATACTTTTTTGTGGATGCAAAAAACTGTTGGGATAAACGGAGCTGGCAGAAAAGAAAAGTGTACTGCGGGAAAATTTTAGAATGTGGTGAAAGTCTTTGTTGCAGGCCGGAAAAGTATTTTTTCCCTGGACAGGAAAACAATCTCCTTCTTAACCAAGATCCCTTGTAACGGATGTTAAACGGGGGTTAAGCTTTTTCGGAAACCTGGAAAGTAATTCCGGATTTCCGTAAAAAAACCGCTAAATCCTTATTTAACAATGGTTTTTTGGCTATTCTGAATTCCTGAAAAACGGAATTTATTTTTGGTTAGGAACGTTTTGGGGGTGATATGCGGGATATGTTTGCTGAGGGGGGCAAAAAACGATTTACCCCAGTTTTTGACTAACATATTGAAAATACATATCCTTTAGTTTGTTTAACTAAATGGCTGTTTTGGCATGAAATATGTATGAGAAACGTTAGGAGAAAAGTGAAATTGTAGTTAAGAGTCTTTTTTCTGGTTCTGAGATAAAAATGACCGTTAGGAATGGTCATTCCCCATATGTCCGACAGCTTCTGCAACTTGATTTTCCATAGACATACCCGCTTGCTATTAATGTGTGCAGGCAATTTTGGATAAGGAAAGACGAATGGCAGCTTCTCCCGTAGATAATTTATTTTCAATACTGAGTTGGGTGTTCTCTTTCCGCAACACCTATGTTCACAGTCATGTGGGATTTGCTCTTATTTGACGCTTTTATTTTTAACTTTTTTTGTTTGTGAGCAAAAAATTGGTGTTCATTTTTTTAACCTATATCAAGGGGAGGGCTTGAGGAACCAAATTCATTGTTAAAACTATCATTAAAAAGAGGCTGTTTTCAAACAAGTTGTGGGTCATGGAAACATGTGGGGTGTATCCATGTCTTTCAGGCAATAACGAAAAAAACGTTAAACACAAGCAATCAAATATGCAATCAGGAGGTATACCACAATGCACATAAAAAAAACAAGAAAATTTATCATAGCCGCATCTGCATCTGTTCTGCTTCTGACGGCGGGAAATAGCCAGGCAAGTATAAATTGGGACACTTCCCCATACAGCCTGCAACCCGAATATCAAGCGTACACTTTTACCGTTCTGGGCAATGGCGGACAATTTTTGGATATATCTACTTTTGACTCAGCTATCAATAATTCAAACGGAGATGCTTCTTCATACGGAGGCATAGTCAATATAGATTTAGACACTTACCCTTTGAGTTCTGTGCTCTCCATGAAGGCCGGCGCTCAGGGGACAGGGAGTGCATTGAGTCCATCTGACGGTCTTTCTGTCCAGGCCTATGCCGAGATGATATTTACAGGATTCGATGATACAGTACATGCAATTATGGGCTCACGACAACAAGTTGTCGCTAACGCAAGCAGAAGGTTAACTGTCAATGAGGACGGAGCTTATAACTTCTCTGCGGACTTTTTAGGAGATATTGATTACCCGGGACTTAAAAATCAATCCATATTGGCTACATTTGATGGCTACATCTATAATGGTCCAATCAGTGAAGTAACGTCATTAACAGATAATTCTCTTTCTTTCAATATGTTAGTAGGGGGCTCGAGTCAGAATGCAGATGTGCAGCTCAAGGCGCATGACGCTACTGGTAAACCCATCTTTTATCAGATGGGCGTTGCCATTTATTTTGACACCGACTTTTTCAATTATAACTATGAAGCTATGTCCCCAACTGATGATTTTACAAATGACATTGATTTCCTTGATGATGCTGGAAACGGCCATTTATATGCCGGTGTCGAAACTAATCCGCTGAAACTCACGTGCTCATTGACGCCCGTAGCTGCAGCGCACGTACCTGTGCCCGCTGCGGCCCTTCTGCTTTTCTCGGGCCTGAGCGGTCTTGCCGTTTTCAGGCGAAAGGCAAGAGGGTGATTGGGCAGTTGGTGGGTAAGAGATTCTTTGCATTGCCGCAGGCTTTTCTACATAAAGGCATAAACAATACAAGTATCGCAGAAGTAGTGTGCCCACTAAGATGGAACATTAAATAAAAATAACAGAATGAGCATAAATCATAATAGCCTGTCCTTGAAGAGGTCATAAGCGCAGTATGGGGATTTTTATTGTCACCCTGTCGTGATGTTCATTTTGCAAGAAGTTCAAAAGATATTCACTCTATGCCTAAAGGTGGCACGAGTGGAGTGATATGTTCCGGTGTTCCAGGCCGGAATAGGAGTGAGGCTGAGAGCTTTGTTTTATAAAATTTAGCAGGCTTAACGGGAAGGGAGGAGATAGCAACGAAATCAACTGCTTTTTTCCCTTATGGCTGCAAACTTAAAAAGGAGGTGAGGATTTGTAACATGTAATTACAGCATTAAAGGATCTTAGGATAGCTGCATGCAGTTTATCTTAAGGAAATTTATCAACCAAAAAAAGAAAAATTAAGGGAGAAAAAATGAAAAAAACAATATTAACGACATTG
>JAFLLC010000047.1 GCA_019162745.1 Deltaproteobacteria bacterium
GCTTTAGTCGGATGAACCATTTTTATTTGGAGGATTGTACAATGAGACCACAGAAATTCTTTTCAGCTTTATCATTGATAGTTTTGTTGACCTTTTTTGTAGGATGCGCTTCGACAGCAAAGCAAGAGAGCACAGGTGAATATGTTGACGATACCGTCATCACCACAAAGGTTAAGGCGTTGATCCTGGATGAGGCTTCACTGAAATCAAGTGAGATTAATGTCGAAACATTTAAGGGTGTTGTTCAATTGAGCGGTTTTGTTAATTCTAAAGCAGATATAAATAAAGCGATCGAAGTTGCCCGTAAAGTCAAAGGAGTAACTTCAGTCAAAAATGATATGCGACTTAAGTGATTTGCCATCGCTTCGGGAATTCATCCCCGGAGCGATGATAAGCACAACTTTTCGGAATGATGATGAAAAATGGAGTTTGCAAGGCGTTCGTGTAAGTGTGACAGCACTTATAACCTCGATGAACGGAAAAAACGCCTTTCTCAGATCATCATTTTTAAAAATAAAGAGGTTGATCTGTAAGGCACTGAATAATGAGTTGTCAGCTTTGATGGTGCGTCAAATTTTCAAGTGGCTCTGTATTGGCAAAAGGAGCAAGAATGCTTGGAACGCTCGCGGTTGTCTTAATTATCCTCTGGCTTTCGCTCATTGATTCTTCATATACCTTGGGCAGATTCATTCATATTCTCACCTTCTCCGCCATATGGAAAAAGGCCCTTTGAAATGAATATTTCAAAGGGCCTTTTTTGTTTTAGAAGAATTTCACCACAAATTTGATAGTGTATTCTGGATGTTATCCTGTTTGTTTGTCAAGACCAGCCCCCTCACGCCATCCCTACTTCGTTCATGCCAGTGCCGTAATTCAGACCGCTTGGGCATAAACCCCCGCATTTCTCTCCGGGTAGCTCTCGTATACATGCTCGAAAATCGCCGAGCACTTCTGGTTGTAGATTTCCGGGGTATAGGCACGCGGCAAGGCTGTGTCGAGTGTATCCTCGATCGTCAGCTTCAACTGTGACCGTGCCGCAGCCTTCTGTCGCCAGTTCAGCACCAGCAGCGCCTTCAACCGCGCCAGCAGTTCACGGGCCGCCCTCTTTACTTCCGACCGTTCCTCCGTCGATAACTCCGGCGCCGGGCGGGTGAGGATGTCGAAGATGACCAACTCCTCCTCGCTCATGTTCTCACGGACATGCCGCTCCTGCTCGTTGTTCAGGCCGTTGCTCAGCGTCATCAGCTCGTTGTATAAGGCCTCAATGGTAGCGCTTCCGGCGTTATAGTTCTCAATCAAGGCCTCGAACTTCTCGGCAAAGTCGGTCCGGGTGCGGTTTAGCCGGATCATCTTTTCCAGTTGGGCGCGGATGGCGGCCTTGAGCATTTCGAGGTCGGTGTTCTTGTGCATGGACTTTTCGAAACGCTGGGCCAGCACCTCGAAGTTGATCTTGGAGAGATTGAGCGGGGGTGGGCCTGCCTCGCGGATTTCGTGTCCGGTAATGGATTGATCGAGCAGGCCGTTGATCTGCCCCATGATCTGTGAGATGTCGGGTGGGTTGGGATTCAGCCTGGCGCGGATGGCCTCAGACAGGGTGGTCAGACAGGCGACGCGGCTGGCGAATTCCAGCGCCGCAGGATCGGGCTTGACCGCGCGGTACAAAGCGCTCACCAGACGTTCATGGGCAAAGAAGTTGCGGCGCAACGGGTCGGGGGAAATCAGCGCATCCATTGCGTCCTCGATCATCTGCAAGCGTTGCAGGCTGCCGACCACTGCGGCCTCGATCTCGGTCGGCATCACGCCATGCGCGGCGCAGAAGGCGGTGGCATCCACGACCGCCGTGCGCAGTTCATCCACCAGTTGCTGCTTGTCCTTGACCGGGCTTCTGCCGTCCTTGCCCGCCCCGTAAATCGCCAGCGCCTTTTCCAGCGAGGCGAAGACGTTGGCGTAATCGACAATTATGCCGCTGTGCTTGCCGGGGAAAACCCGGTTTGCGCGGGCGATGGCCTGCATCAGCGTGTGGTTGCGCATCGGCTTGTCGAGATACACCGCCCCGCAGCTCGGCGCATCGAAGCCGGTCAACCACATGGCGCAGACAAAGACCAGGCGCAACGGGTCTTCGGTGTCCTTGAATTTCTCATCCAGGCCCGGCTGTGATTCGTTCATCCGCTTGCGGTGCGGCTCGAGGTCAAGGCCCAGTGTCTGCATCTGCGCGATTTCGTTCTGCCCAGGCGAGACAATCACCGCCATGTCGGTCGTCGTCAGCAGGTCCAGCCGCTGTTTCAGTTCGGCCATGCGCAGATCGCGCCGCGCCTGTTCGGGCGAAAGCTCGCCGCCCAAGATGCCATTCAGCTGATAGACCAACTCGCCCAGTTCCTTCTGCACCCGGGCAGTTTCCGCCGCCCAATGCACCTTCACCTTGTCGTGCATCTTGAGCGCGGTGGCCTTGTCGATGGACACCACCATCGCCTTGCCGACGAAACCCCGGCCAAGGAAATGGCGCACGATGTCCTGTGCCACCGTTTCCAGCCGGTCGTCGCGGGTAATCAGGTGATACTGCCGCCCCAGCACCTTCTCCAGCTTGGCCTCCTGATCGGCGTCGAGCTCGGTGTCCTCGATCAGCCGGTAGATATCTTCGTTCAGGTCGGGATTGACCAGCTGCAATTCCGGCGTGCGGTTCTCGTAGAACAGCGGCACGGTGGCGCCGTCTTCGATGGACTGCTGAAAGTCGTAGATCGAGACGTAGTCGCCGAAGACCTCCCTGGTGCGCTCCTCACCCGCAATCAGCGGCGTGCCGGTGAATGCCAGGAACATCGCGCGGGGCAAGGCCGAGCGCATGTTGAGCGCCAAGGTGTCGTACTGACTGCGGTGCGCCTCGTCGGTGAGCACGATCACGTCGGAACGGTCGCAGAGCAACTCCGGCGTCTGGAACTTGTGGACCAGGGTGAAGACGTAGCGGTGGTTGCCGCGCAGCAGTTCCCGCAAATGTGCGGAGCTTGAGGCATGGCATTCGTCGCCCTCGGCCTCGCTGACTGCGCCTGTGGTCTTGAAGGTCTTGGCGATCTGTTCGTCCAACTCCACACGGTCGGTAACCACCACGAAGGTCCAGTTTCCAGCCAGCTTGCGAAGCACCTTCTGGGCGAAGAAGACCATCGAGAAGCTCTTGCCGCTGCCCTGTGTCTGCCAGAATACGCCGCCGCGTCCGTGGCCCAGCGTGCGGGCTTCGAGCATGGAAGCAATGGCGTTATTGACACCAAGGTACTGGTGATTCTGGCTGAGAATCTTGACCAGCCCGGCCTTGTGCTCGGAAAACAGGGTGAAATTCTCCACCAGATCGAGCAGGCGGGCGGGGTCGCAGGTGCCGCGCAGCATCACCTCCAGCGACACGCGGCGCGGTTCATCTTCGCGCTCGATGCGCTTCCACTCCACCCAGCGTTCCCAGTCGGCGGTGAGGGAGCCGACACGGCTATCGGTACCGTTGCTGGCAATCAGCAGCGCGTTGCTCCAGAAAAGCTGGGGAATCTGCTGCTTGTAATGGGTGAGGTTCTCGTCAAAAGCGGCCCGCGCCGGTACACCGGGCTTCTTCAGCTCGATCACCACCCAGGGCAGGCCATTGACGAAACCGACCAGATCAGGTCGGCAGGTGTAGAGCATTCCGGTGACGCTGAACTGGCTGACCAGCAGGAAGTCGTTGTTCTCAGGGTGCTCCCAATCCACCACATGCAGGCGTTCGATCTTCTGGCCGCCATGTTTGCGGTCCGGCACGGACACCGTGATACCCTCCTTGAGCAACCGATAAACCTCGCGGTTGGCCGTCTCCAGAGTCATCGCCGAACGGTCCCGGGTCAGTTCGTCAACGGCGTTGCTGATCGCCTCCGGCGGCAGCGCGGGGTTGAATTTGCCCAGCGCGGCGCGCAACCGTTCCACCAGCATCACCTCACCCTTGGTCTCGCGCCCAAGCATACCGCCCGTTCCAAAGGTTTCCTCCATCGCCGATAGCGTCTGCCAACCAAGCGCGGCAAACAGGCCGATGGCAGGCTGTTCAACAAGCTGATCTTCGGAATAGGCGTGGATGCTCATGGTTTAAGCGACCTCAACCTTGATCTGGCTGGAGAGCAGACGCGGCAGCAGCAGGTCGCGGGTGCGACGGAGGTTTTGGATTTTCCGGCCAAGCGTTGCGACTTGAGTGAAAAGCGGCGCGACATGCCCGCGAAACATAGAGCGCAGTGCATCCGGCGGGACGACCCGATCAGTGTTGGCGATGTACTCCGTCCATTTAAAATTCGAGATGCCCGTGGACTGAACTTGGTACTGCTCAATTTCGCCTGATTCGTAGCCCTCAAGGAAAGAAAGGTAGAGCAACTCGGAACCGTAACCGCTTATGTCCGGCTGGATGCGTTTGCAGAAACTCGCGCAGATAACGTCACCTCCCAGGCTGGCTAAGAGTTCCGGTGTAATCAGCAAGGATCGGCCAACTGGCTGGCCTTTGCTGCCGCCTGAAACTTCAAAAACGATGTCCCCCACGAGCAACCGGCGCGACCGAAGATTTGACGCCGTATGAACGCGGAACGGTATTCCTACGATCTGAGAATAACGTGCTTCTGGAATATCTGTGCCACGAATGACCCACGCTGGCTCTGTGTGGTCTTCGTCTGGAACTTCTTTTCCCCAGCCACCGCCAATGTGCGCGGAAATAATTTCACCGAGCTTCTTCACCTCCCACCCCTGCGGAATCTCGCCGAGGGGGGAAGCGACGCGGGGGTGGTTTTCGTGGCCGGGGAAGCGGAAGTGGACGAACCACTCTCGGTAGAGGGCGCGGGCCATCGACTCCAGAATCTTGATGCGCCGCTGGCTGTTCTCGATGAGTTCGTCGTAGGCCGACAGGATGTCCGCGATGCGTTGCTGGACGGGGAGCGGGGGAACGCGAACATCCAACGCGTGCAGATGATTTCGATTGACCCCTGGCACTGCACCCGCTGCGTTTTGCGATACGAAATTTAGAGTGCTAAGGAAGTAAGAAATGAAGCGTGGGTCATTTCCTTTGAAGTCTTGAACATAAAGACTGGTGTTTAAGGGCCAGTAATCGGTCTCGACGAAAAATACCCGTCCGAGAGTTCCGTATCGACCCGTTATGACCCCCGGCCCTTTTATCTTTGCTTCTGAATGGTGGTCAGTAATCCCAGAGGATGAAACCACAGGGAATGGCCCAGGCGATCTTGCGCTGTGCGGCAAATCGTAACCACGTTTAAGGTTCACAACGTCGCCAAGGAGGCACTCTTTCCAGTCAGCCTCCATTACGCCTCCAGAATCCCCGCCACATTCGTGGCGATGGTCTGCTCCAACTCCCGCGCTTGGGCGTTCAGCAGTTCCAGTTCCTCGTTCAGGGTTTCGAGCTGTTCCTTGAAATCCTCATCGCTGACCTCCTCGCCCGGTGCTACGCCGACATAGCGGCCGGGGTTGAGCGACCAGCCTTGGGCTTCGATCTCGGCAATCGTTGCCGCCTTGCACAGGCCGGGCACGTCGGCATAGCGAAGCGCCCCATTACCCCGGCCCTCTGTAGCGTGGGGAGAGGGAGAAAAAACTTCCTTGAGCTTGGTCGCCGTCTCGTCACCGCCCACCGTGAGATCAAGCGCCTCGCCGCGATAGAGGCGGACGAGGTTGGCGATAAAGCCGATCTGCGCCGGTATCCAGTCGCGATGGGCGCGGTCCACCTGACGGTAGATATGGCGGGCGTCGATAAAGAGTACGGTGTTGGCACGATCGGGATGCCCTTCGACAGGCTCAGGGCGAACGGCCGTGTTCTCCGTTCGGGCTG
>JAFLLC010000112.1 GCA_019162745.1 Deltaproteobacteria bacterium
ACGCCGCCGCTTCTTGAGCTTGATGGAAGCGATGTAAAAGGGTTGATTGGGACGGTTGGGGAGTGAAGGGTGGTTTGAAAACGCTCCGGTTGTGGTAATTTAATTGCGGCGAATCTGCCATAGATAAACCAAAACGGGTTATAAATATTTGAGCCATCACACCATAAAAGGCAGCAATATGAGTAAAGTAAAGAAAAGTATCATTGAGGTTCAAGGAACAGCCATCACTGTACTCAATCAGGCAAGTGATGAGTATATTTCTCTGACGGATATCGCTAAGCACAAAGAGCCTGACCGATCAGATCATGTTATCCAGAACTGGATGAGAAACCGTAACACTATTGAGTTTTTGGGTATATGGGAGCGATTACATAATATTGATTTTAAACCCCTCGAATTCGAGGGGTTTAAAAATAGAGCGGGACTTAACAGTTTTGTCTTGACTCCACGGCAATGGATAGATGCTACCAATGCCAGCGGCCTCGTCTCCAAGTCGGGCCGTTATGGCGGGACATACGCACACAAGGATATCGCTTTTGAGTTTGCCACCTGGATATCCGTTGAATTCAAGCTCTACCTCATCAAAGAATTCCAGCGGCTCAAAGAGGATGAAAATCACCGTCTATCGCTCGCCTGGAACTTGAATCGCACCCTTTCCAAGCTCAACTATCGTATCCACACCGATGCCATCAAGGCGCATCTGGTTCCAACCGCTGTAACCCCTTCACAAGCTTCCATTATCTATGCCCACGAAGCTGATGTACTCAATGTCGCCCTCTTTGGTCAGACGGCAAAGCAATGGCGGGAGACCAACCCCGACATGGAGGGAAACATGCGCGACTATGCCACTATTGAACAGTTGCTGGTGCTGGCAAATATCGAGGGGATGAATGCTGAACTTATTCATATGGCGCTGGCACAGGGAGACCGTCTCAAGCGTCTTAATGAAATAGCTATTCGCCAGATGCAGGTACTTACCTCGACCTCGGCAATCAAGCGACTCAAATAATATATCAGATATGTCACAGCTCCAAGGAAGGCACCATGCCCGAACTATATTTTAAGGGAAAAGAGTTTGTTTATAACCATCATCTGACGGTGCCGTATCGACCGCTGGAAACACACCCGGACAAATCTATTCTCCCTCCCCTTCAAGGGGAGGGTCGGGGTGGGGATGGGGTGAGCGGCAACCTGATCATTCATGGCGACAATCTGCATGCCCTAAAGGCACTGCTACCCCACTACGCAGGCAAGATTGATTGCATTTTTATTGATCCTCCGTACAACACCGGCAACGAGAGTTGGTCTTACAATGACAACGTCAATTCCCCCATCATGCGGGAATGGCTCTCCACAAATCCGGTGAATAAAGAGGATATGCTCCGCCATGACAAATGGGCTTGCATGATGTACCCACGATTGAAAATGTTGAATGAACTTCTGTCGGATGAGGGAAGCTTCTGGATGACTCTGGATGACAACGAAGCACATCGGGCGAGAATGCTTCTTGACGATATTTTTGGAGAAGATAATTTTGTAGCTCAAGTCGCATGGGAAAAGGTTTATAGCCCACGAATGGATGCCGATGGGTTCAGCAAGGACTACGATACAATTCTGGTCTATGCAAAGGACAGCGAACTCGTCAGATTGAACAAAGCGAAATTTAAACAGAACGAAAGCCAGTTTACGTATCTTGATCCAGATACCGGAAAGAAGGCACGATTACGGACGCTAAGGAAAGAGGGCTCAGGATCATTACGCTCTGATAGACAGAGTATGTGGTACCCGATTCAAGCGCCAGACGGCACCGAGATTTGGCCTGTTAAGCCTGATGGAACGGAAGGCCGTTGGCGTTGGGAGCGTGCTACGTATTTGCGTGAATCTGCTGCAACTCCTTGTCGTGTATTGATTCAACAAAATGATACTGGACTCTGGGAAGCTTGGGTCAAGCAGTACTACGAAGGAGATGCAGAGCGTCCACCCAGTACCATCTTTCGACACTCGGAGTTTGGACATACTCACGAAGCATCGGAAGAAATCAAAGCTATCTTCGGAAAGTCAGCATTTCAAACGCCCAAACCAGTTAGACTCATACAAGGCATCTTGGAGTTTGCCTTGCCAGAAGATGGCCTCGTTCTCGACTCCTTCGCCGGTTCCGGCACGACTGCCCACGCAGTTCTCGCCCTCAACGCCAAAGACGGAGGCAACCGAAACTTCATTCTGGTGGAGTGCGAAGAGTACGCCGACACCCTGACCGCCGAACGTGTACGCCGGGTGATCAATGGCTATGAATACGAGGGGACGCAGAAGGAAGAGCTGTTCCGCAAAAAGGTCAACTTCTCGACGCTTAAGGATGCACCCAAGCTGCTGCGGGAGATTGAACACCTCGAACAGGTGAAAGGGAAGCGCTTCGACAAGATCAGCAAGACCATCAAAAATGACGAATTGCTGGTCGTTGGCGAGAAGAAAATAACCGAGAGAACCGAAGGGCTGGGCGGCGGTTTCACCTACTGCACACTTGGACAGCCACTGGATCTTGACAAACTGCTGACCGGTGAACAGTGCCCCGATTATCGAAGTCTTGGCGCGTGGCTGTTTCATACCGCCACTGGTGAACCTCTTTCTCCTGTCAATGTGCGGGAGGAAGAGTGGTATCTGGGTGAAAGCCCCAGTTACCATGTGTGGCTGATCTACCGACCGGATCTGGACTGGCTCAAGTCCCGCGATGCGGCTTTGACGCTGACCCTGGCGGAAAAAATCGCAGCCACAGATAAAGAAAAACGCCATCTGGTTTTTGCACCGGCCCGATTTGTCGCCAGTAAGCACCTGCTGCCACTCGGCGTTGAGCATGCGCCACTACCCTTCGCGCTGTATCGCTTCGAGAAGGATTAGCGGCCTATGGAACTTAAAGATTTCCAGCAACGGGTACTTGATACCCTTGACAGCTATCTGGATGAATTGAAGTCCAGTCAGGCCAATTATCTGAAGATTGCTGCGCTCAAACAGGAGAATCCCGACCTCGACCTGCCTTTGCCTGATCCCACGGAGAAGGCATGGGGCAAGCTCAAGAGCGCAGATAGACTTCCTCCGGTTCGACATGCTATTCCCTTCAGCCCTCGCATTGACGGAGTTGGTCGCCCGGTCCCCTCAATTGCCCTCAAAGTCCCTACTGGTGGTGGTAAAACCATCCTGGCGGCGAACGCCGTATCCCGCATCATGTCCAAATATATCGACAGCAATTACGGCTTTGTACTCTGGATTGTGCCGAACGAGTCCATCTACAGCCAGACCAAGAGGTCACTGTGCAACCGTAATCACCCTAATCGCCAGCAACTGGACAAGGCCGCCGCCGGACGAGTCAAAATCCTGGAGAAAAACGACCCGCTCAATAAGCGGGATGTTGAAAGCCACCTGTGCGTAATGCTACTGATGCTCCAGTCGGCAAATCGGGAGACTCAGGAAACCCTGCGCATCTTCCGCGACCGGGGCAATGTCCACGGCTTTTTTCCTGTGGCGGATGATTATCTTGCACATCATCAGGAACTGCTGAACGTACCGAATCTTGATGTGTACGGTAACAGGGAGGAGATGGGGGTAATCGTCAAAGATTCTCTCGGCAACGTCCTCCGTTCTATCCAGCCGATTGTGGTGCTGGACGAAGGGCACAAAGGATACTCCAAACTGGCTTTAAATACGCTGTATGGCTTGAATCCGAGTTTTGTGCTGGAGTTGTCGGCAACACCCAAGGATCGTCCCAAGGACATTCCGCCCATGTACAGCAACTGGCTGGTGGATGTGCGGGGAAAAGAGCTGGACCGGGAAGGAATGATCAAGCTGCCGCTCAACGTGACCGTACATGGCGGAGAAGAGTGGCGGGACTGCCTGCGGGAAAGCCTGGAACGGCTGAATGACCTGCAACGCGAAGCCGAACGGTTGCAAAGTGAAACGAGTCGCTATATTCGCCCTATCGCCCTGATCCAGGTGGAGCGAACCGGCAAGGATCAGCGGGAGAGCGGACTCATCCACGCGGCTGAGGTGCGGGAGTATCTGCTGACCCTGGGGGTGGGTGAAAATGAGATTGCCGAAAAGACGGCTGAAAAGAATGAGCTGAAAGATCCGGAGAATATCGATCTTTTGAGCAAGACGTGCCAGGTGCGTTTCATTATTACCAAACAAGCGCTGCAGGAAGGGTGGGACTGCCCTTTTGCCTACGTCCTGTGTGCCTTGGCGGCAACAACAAACAAAAGCGCCTTGACACAGTTGGTCGGGAGAATACTCCGTCAGCCCAATACAATCAAAACCGGGATCGACGCCCTGGACGAGTGTTATGTGATCTGCCACCACGCTTCAACGCGCGAGGTGATTGATGCCGTCAAAGCCGGACTGGAACAGGATGGCATGGCTGATCTGGCTGACCAGATCCGGGAGTACAAGGGGGATGGAGCGAAACGCCCCGAGCCGCGCACGATCAACCGCCGGGATGAGTTCCGCACCACGAAAATCTATCTGCCACAAGTCAACAGGGTGGATGGCGCCGATGTGCGACCATTCGACTATGAGCAGGACATCCTGCTACGACTGCCATGGGAGCAACTGACACCTGACAGTGCCTTTGCCGAGCGGGTAAAAAAGATAACCACCACAGCGAGTGCCCGAACAATACGGATTGGTCTCAAGGATGATCTGACAGACAAGGACTTCATCACCAAGACGGAAGGTGAAATCCGACCGGAACTTGAGGCTTTTGATCCGGTCTACGTCGTTCGTTCGATCGTGGATATTGTGCCAAATCCATGGCGGGCGAGACAAATAGTGGCTGAAGCCGTGGAGCACCTCAAATCTGCCGGTCTTGAGGGTGAAGCATTGGGCCAACGTCAATCTCATATCATTGAAGAGTTGCGTAAGACCCTCCAAGCTGCTCGGGACAGATTAGCCGAAGAGCTCTTTGCGTCAGATGTTGCGGCAGGGTTCGTACAGTTTCGTCTGCGAACCGATGGCCAAAACTGGCGTATGCCGGATACCATGCCGACTGACCGAGCAGCCAATAGCGCGCAACTTTACCGTGACGACGGTCAGGTTGTGCAGCAGAATCTTTTTGCCCCGGCCTATCGGGATGACTTCAACGATTATGAACAACAGGTTGCCTGTTACCTTGACAGTGATGCAGCTGTTCGCTGGTGGCATCGCAACGTTGCCAAGCGACAGTACGGAGTGCAAGGTTGGCGCAAACCGAAAATCTACCCGGACTTTATCTTTGCCATGTCAGCAGAGGGGGGAGTCGAGCGGCTGATGATCGTGGAAACGAAAGGCGACCACCTGGCCGGAAATAACGACACCGAGTACAAGAAAAAACTCCTGGAACTCTGCTCCGGCTCATTCATTTGGGAAAACGCTACACGTGTAGGCGAGCTGGAACTGGTCTATAACCCGCAGACCACCGTCAACTGCGCCTTGGTGTACCAGAAGGATTGGCAATCTGAACTTGGCGGAATTGTAAAAGGCTGAGCAGCGGACAAAGTATGGCCTGTGGCCAAACTCCACAAGATTGAAAGTTTTCCAACTGAGGAACTATAAATGACAATTCAACAAACAAAACCCGAACTCCTTGCCCCGGCCGGCTCACTCGAATCGTTCTTTGCTGCTATTG
>JAFLLC010000095.1 GCA_019162745.1 Deltaproteobacteria bacterium
GCGCACCTGCTTCGGGAGCAGGGGGTCGCAAGTTCAATTCTTGTCATCCCGACCAATAAATTCAGGGGGTTACGCGATTATGCGCTAACCCTTTTTATTTGCATGGAACCTTTGGTGGAACCTTAGGCCAAATATTGATAATCATTATTTTTAAACACTTAGTGTTGCGAATCAAAATACTGCGCTTCTGCTATTTCTTCTGCTTTAAAATCCTCTATTTCATCAGATGCCTCTGAATATGCTATTTGAATCCCTGCAAGAAGTTTATCTCTAATGTCAGAACTCCAGCCAAAAGTCAGGATTTTGTCCACAGCCAACTCAATTTGCCGCCGTATTTTAAAGGATGAACTGCTCAAAAAATTTTCCGTATATTTCGTGTCATAGTCAATCAAAATTGCTTCATGGATTATATCAGGCAGTGCTTCATCCAGAATAAATGATAATATTCTTTGTAAGTCGGGTGAGTGACGTTTTGATCCAAAATCAGGGGGCCATGAAAAATAGTCTTTTGACAACCCCTCTATCTCCAAATCTTTTATATCAAATTCCCGCAATAACTTGCCCGTGCTTATTCTCCCCAAGGACTTATCACTATTTATATCTAATAAAAGCTGGGTGGAAATATGCATACTTATGTGTGTAGCAATATCTTTCATAGTGCAAAAGAGTAAACATCTACGATTATCTTGTGAAGTAAATAAGATTACATCTCCGTCTAAATAATTAATTATTTTAATATCAGAAAATTTGTTCTCTAAAATAAAACTCGGCATTAATGATTTTATGTCTGCAACAATTCCCTTTGCTTCTTTGGATGGCTCCCATACTTTTGCTTCTAGTGCAGGATAGCCAAACGCAAGGTATGCAGGGTCAGTATTTAAATGGATTGCTAGAGATTTTAGTACCAATTCAGGGCATCCGTACTTACCTCGCTCATATGAGGCCACTGACGCCTGCTTAATTTGAGCACTTATAGCGAGACTCGCCTGGGTATGGCCATTCAGAATTCTCATCAGTTTTATACGATCATGTTTTTCCATTGTTCCCCCCTTAATTTCCATTATATGTCACCACTAAATTAATTACAATAATTACTATTATTTTTTTATTGCAATTCCGATATTTATAAAATAAGATTGAATCAAGTTTAATTTATCGGAAGCAAGGTTGAGATGCAATTTGGGCTATTAAATTGATAAAAGGAGGCTTTATGACGCCACTAATAACAGAAAAAGTTTTGAGAGAAGATATTGTGGGGGTTTCAAGTGTCACTTGGTGGACGTGGAGAAAAAATGGAAAGCTCGATGCGTTGACCCCTTTAGTAATTGGTTCACGACGGTTTTTCAGGTCTGCTGATGTTGAGGCATGGATGGACGCAATAGCTTTAAGAAAATAAAAACTATACCGCTTCCCGGCAGCAACCGGGTGGGCGAACAGCGGACGATCGACGGCATCGATTACATCCTAAGTTGGTACCCTAGAATTAACGGTTCTGTTGGTTTTATATACCCTAGAGGGGTTGTGATCGAATCTAAAAAAAGGAGAAATAGTGATGGCAACATCTTTGAGTGACATAAGCAAAACATTCAGCCTACCAATTTATTTTTTGGAGAAGATGAAAAAAGAGGGCCTTATCGGGGATGTAGTTGAGGACAGGGAGATTCCGTGGTTTGTACTGATAGGGCAGATGTGGGGGAAACCGGAGTACATCAAGATGCAAATTAAAGGTCTGAGCGAGAAAGAAAAGACTGCCCTGATCAAAGCGGAAAAACCTAAGCCCGTGGATGCTTATATTTTAAAAAGATATCTGCAGGCATCATCCGGTCAGAAAATTATGGTTGATGACCTTGCTATAGAAATTCGGCAGAAGTTTGGATTCGCGATTAATGAACACCTAAAGGCTAGAGTCAGAAAAATAAGAGAAGAGGCCAAAAAAGGTAAGAGATCATCGTGCAAGAAATGAATATATACAGACAACAAGAAGGCAGGAACCATCAGGATTCGAGAGGCCTCACACCAAACATAAATTGCACGTAACATCGTGTAAAATTTGACGAAAAACATGGTGCAAAAAGCCTTCGGCTTAATATCTTTTTAAAAAGATGTTAAGCGGGAAAAAAGAGTAGTTAAAAAACGCGTTTATTCTGTCTGCCAGGACTGAGCAAAAAGGAGGGGGTAAAATGAACGAGCTGATCAATAAATTAGAGCGCAAAGAGAAGAATCTGTACGTCACAGCGTACCGTGAAGGGTACAGCGTTTTGGTTATTGGGCGTTTACTTGGATTCGATAATATGGGTAGAGTTTACCGCGTTTTGCGCGAAGCGAATGCGGTAGCGAAGTTGCCTAAAGGCCAGAGACCAAGCCTGCCTGTAAGGCTGGAGGCCACGTTTTGTAAAATTAAACTAAGCTTCGCTCAGTGGTGTAACTCTTGGGATTTTGAAGTAAAGACGGCAGAAAGAGCAATAAAACTAGGGCATTGGGATGCAAAGTTACCAGAACATCGCGAGGTGTTAGATGGCCTTAAATATGATTTTCACAACCTTTATATGCAGTTATACGAAATAGGGAACGAATTTGACAGGAAGAACCCGGCGGATCGTGGGCCAGGTCCAAAACATACATTGCTCATCGAATGGGATGATGATGAAGGCGGATATATAGCCAGCATACCAGAACTACCTGATATTGTTGCATATGGTGCTACATGGGATGCCGCATTGGCGGAACTCAAATATTTCTACAACGTGAAGCGCCGGATCCAGAAGCTCGAAGACCTGATTGGTGGGTAGTTTTTTCTTGACGAGAATAGCGTCGGCAACTTCAGCCTGATTGGAGTTGCCCTGGAGAATGGCGGATTCAGGTGGAGGTGTAATATCAGCGGTACCAGCGGCTTGTGGTACGGGCTGCTGCTCTGCTGGCTGCTCGATTATTTCTGGTCTTTCTTTAACTGCTGCAACTGCTTTTACCTGTTTTCGTCGGTATAGCTTCTTTCTTCTGGTTTTGCACAGATTCTTTTTTCATAAATAGCTCTTTTATTCAAGTAGTTAACCTGTATTCAATTTATACGATTGCAGAAAAACTGTACAGTATAAAATACAATATTTTCATTATAATTAAATTATAATACAAAGAGTGAACGTACAAAACACATCAAGCCATAAAAAATGTGGATTGATATCTATAATTCATAGTGTTATAGTTTATTTGTAGCAATGGAGGGGGCGTGCGAATATTCAAAACAAAGTGGTTCGTCCGGTATGTGCGACAGGAGCGGATTAGCGACCACGGCTTGCGTGATGCTATTGAACGTGCCGAGCGTGGTCTTGTCGATGCGGATTTAGGCGGTGGGGTAATCAAGCAACGGGTGGCACGGACGGGGCAGGGGCGTTCCGGTGGCTACCGGATGTTGATTGCTTACCGCTCCGGCAATAGAGCTGTTTTCATGTACGGCATTGCTAAAAATGATAGGGGTAATATTGACGAAGACGAACTTGCAACATTGCAAGAGATCGGGGCGGCATGGCTTGTGGCACAGCCGGAAGAGCTAAGCCATGCCATTAAAGAGGGTATTTTGGAGGAAATAAACGATGACAACTAAAGCAAATAAAACCAGCCCGTTGACACAGGCACTGCTTGAAACTGCCGACGATATGCACGGTATCGGCATTCTGGGAAACGATGCTTACGAAAAAATCACCATGCGGCACTTGGGAGCAAAGAAGCCGGAGATTGAACCGCTGTCAGCAGAAGAAATCCGTAAGATACGGGAACAAACTCACATGAGCCAGTCCGTATTCGCCCACTGTCTCAATGTGACTGTAGGGTACATCTCACAATTGGAGCGCGGAGCCAAGCGTCCGACAGGTGCAGCGCTCATGCTGTTGAATGTTATTCACCGCAAGGGGATTGAGACGATTCTGTAACGCGTTGTTACCAACTGATTATGGCGTCCACCCACGCTTCCTCACAGACTCGATGAAGCGGTTATAAACTGACTCCCTTCCGAAGTCTGCATATTACAAACCGGTTTAATGGAGATCTGACTCTAGTCTCGACCCACAAAACCAACAGATATACTCAACTTACTGTAGTGTGACATTTGAAATATTTGCTCCTATATCCTCCGAGAAAATTCAGCCAGGTCATCCTCCTGATTATCAACATTATTATTCACTCCTGCCCTCCATAAAATTATCTCTCACGCACTGAAAACCGCGCGTATGCGTCGATCCTGTTGAGAACAACGCTGCCAGTGTTGCCGTTCAGAGACACGAGGCAAGCGTCGGCATCAATTCAGATCCTCATGACATGTTATTTCCGTCAGAACTTCAAGTCCACTGGTTGTAACGTATTTTGTTTCGCTGGAGTTTCTCCGCCGGAACCGATTGTTTCTCTTCGGCAGGATGACCGATACCCAGAACACATTCAACCTTGATGTGTTCCGGCAGACCGAGCAGTTCCTGAATATAGCCTTCGGCGGTCATTACATAATCATGCTGGCGATCATGGATTTGCGACCAGCAACTACCAAGCCCCTGCGAAACTGCTGTTAGCTGGATAATTGATGGCAGCAATGGAGCAGTCTTCAACCCAGACGTCAGATTTGGTACTATCAGCACAGACTACAATGGCAAGAGGAGCATTTTTAAGGAACTCCGCTCCATGTTGTTTCGATTTTGAAAGCTTCCCGAGTATTTCTGGATCATCAACCAGAATAAACTCCCAAGGATTGATTCCCCGTGATGATGGCGCCCGAAGTGCGGCTTCAATAATGATATCAGTATGTTCACGAGTTACTTTTTTCGGTAAAAATTTCCGAATACTACGGCGTTTTCGTAATAAATCGATCATATTCTCTCCTGATTTGATTCTTTAACGCCTTTTCCCGATATTACAGGTCCCACTGTCACAGACATGTCTTTTTGGCAGATACGGGCGGATGCTCGCGAATCCCTTGTAAAACAGACGAGCAAGCGGATTTATCACCGGCATATTTATAACAGTTCCCATAAGGCCATATATAGTTGACGCAGGGAACGCCTGCCAGATTGCCCAGAAAGCTTCTACACCTCGATAGATGTTGCCAGACTGGTCAATGACGTGCAGCTCGTACATGAATGTAGCAAGCGGTATGTGGAATGGTTCAGGATTAAAGTCCGGTGTGGCGATGTTGACTGCGATAAGCCTTCCGCTGTGGTTTTGGAGCATGTAATGCTCAATCTCAGTTGAGCAAACAATGCATGAGCCGTCGTAGAATATCTGGATAGGAAAATGTGGTTTTATAGGCATAGCGACGAGGTGCTCTTTGTGAGGCATTGGACTATTTCTTTATGGTGCCATATTGAAGTAACAATAAGAATTTTCTGTAAAGGGTTAACCTATTTCCTACGCTCGAATATGGATAATTTAAGAGTTTTTGTCTTTAAGTGCCGCTACAATCCAAGAGGCACCCGCCTATATTGCCCGATTGATATAATATGCGTCAGTAAATATTCCAAATGCCAGAATGC
>JAFLLC010000041.1 GCA_019162745.1 Deltaproteobacteria bacterium
GATGCGAAGAAAGAAGAAGCCAAAAGGGAAAAGCCGGACCAAGGAAGCAATGGTGAGAACTCCGGCGGGACAGTAGCCAAGGTGCAGTTTGTCTATAATCCGGAAGGAAATTTAAGCATAAGGTACATGGATACCGCCAGCAGGCTTATCTATCAGGTGCCTTCCGAGCTGATGCTGCGTCTGCAGGAGGCTGTTTTAAAATCTGATTCATCGGTGGACACGAATGCATAGCGGTTGAATAGCCGGTAAACAGCTACTCCAGTGATTCAAAGCAACGCCGGCGGATTTTAAATCCCATACACCAGGAATCAAAAAGAGGAAACCAGTTAGTTGGTTTCCTCTTTTCGTTCCTGCAGACAAACCTGCTCGCCAGACTGGCGGATTACAGATTAATTATAAGTTGCAGCGGCATACGCCTTTACCGCACTCTTCTGGGTCTCATTTTTTACGGCATCGGCTTTATCTTTTGCCAACTGCAAAGCCAGTTGCTCATCCCTTTTATTAGCGGCTTCTTCGGCGGCAGCGTTCTTATCATCAGCCATCTTCAACGCTTGCGACGAAATAGTGACCGTATCGGTCTGCGCAGCTTTTATAGCCTTCTGCGCATCCTCATCGACCTGAGGCGCTGAGGCCTGCTGGTCACTCTTCACCTGCGGGTTAACCTGAATAGGAGCAGCCAGAATACTGTTCGGAGATAGCGCCGCCATAGTCATTTGTTTAACCTCCTCACAACAGTTTCTCTACCTATCTGTTACGCCCTTATTTTCTGCTTATCCCAAAAGTAATGCAAGACAATTAATTAAACGGGTTCTGTAGCGGCAATGAGTGGTTGATCCTCCTCCGGCGCGCATGCATCTCCATCGAATTCTTCATCGTCCAGATACGGTTCCACCCTTCTGCCCAGAGCCGAGATCACCTTGCCGCTGATCAGTCCGCTACCTGCGGCGAGCATGATCGTTATCAGTATCCCGGTCAGTTGTGCCCCGAAATTGATACCGCTGACAACGAACAGGGCGGCAATCCCGCCAAGGAGACCGGGCAGGCCGTGCAGATAGAGCACACCGCAGGTATCAACCTTTCTGGTCAGATTTGTCAGCCGTGATTGAATGATTGCAAAACCGAAGGTTGAGACGACCCCGGCCAGGATGCCGATCGCAAAAGCGACCCCGGGAACGGCAAGATCACAGGTTGAGCCGATGGCCACCCCCCCTGCCAGCGTCGCATTGGCAATATCAGCCGCCGCTATTTTGCCCCTCAACCTGACCGAAGCAAAA
Organism: Deltaproteobacteria bacterium; assembly: GCA_019162745.1. Taxonomy (GTDB): domain Bacteria; phylum Desulfobacterota; class Desulfuromonadia; order Geobacterales; family Pseudopelobacteraceae; genus JACRCG01. The sequence goes on from JAFLLC010000041.1 coordinate 1,275, forward strand.
TAGGTAGCAATCGTGGAACCACACAGCGCCAGTATGACATTGACAGCTGTTCTCGGCACATCCGCCGGCGCAACCAGCGCAGCGCAGAAGCTGGGCCAGAACACCCACAACACCATGCTTCCGAGAAGCGAATAGCGGTCGCTGGTGTCATCGCACTCAATCGGGGCTTCATACTCCGTTAGTGTGGTCATCGAGGCTGCCACCCCCAGGCCGAAGATGGCGCCAAAGGCGTGAATGACGATTGATCCGCCGGTATCAACCACCTTGCCGCTGATCAACCCTAATCCGCCATTGAGAACGATCCATTCATTTAACGCATAGAACGGGACAAACAGGATGCCGAGCAGCATGTACTGCCCCATTTTCAGGCGCCCCAGCACGGCACCGGCACAGATAAGCAGACTGGCCGCGGCAAATTCAGCCAGGATCATATTGTCGATAACCCCTCCTGAACTGCCGATACCGCCAAAGCTCTCTTTCAGGAAGTACAGCGGGATTGAAACACTTACCAGCAGATAAGTTGCCGTCAATGCAGAGCGGCCGTACTTTTTAACAAACACCATCAGGAAGCCGAATCCTACCAGCAGCATGGCCATGATATGGATGGCACGCTCGTATTTCTGGACATCGCTCAGTGCCGCAAGAGTGCTGCCTGCCGTTTCAGCAGCAGAGACTGTTCCGCACACACAAAACATCAACGCAGCCGCTAAAAGCACATTTTTTATACTGTTTTTCATGGGGCACTCCTTTGTATATACCCCATTAACATATTATTTGTGCGTACACAATAAACGATTGCTTTTAAATTAATCACGACATGGACATAATTTAGACATGACGGGACCATTGGAGCTAGTTACCTGACCGAGACTCTCTCCTAGGTGCTCAGTGAGTGCTCTGCCACACCAATCTCCATGAGATACAGGCGGATATCAACCGAGTATTCCCCGCCGGACGTGGTGATCAATGAAACAACCTTTTCAAGTATTTTTTTTGCCAGATCTTTTTCGCTTGATATCCGTGGAACGATGCCTTTGGCGAACACCATGATCTTTATATCAGAGCCGACATCACGGGGGCTCGCTTGGGAAAACTCCAATGAAACTTGTCCCGGCTTGAGTATTGCCAAATTACCACCCGGCACCTCCAGCTCATCGGCGAGAATACCTGGCAATTCCCTGGCCAAATCATCCAGTACTCCACCCTTGACGTTTGTTTTATGCACTACTGTTGCGTTCATCGATTCATCCTCCCTTTACCTTCTTTGTATTACGCCCTGATGAGCAATTCCCGCGTCAGGTCGATGATCTGCGTACAGACCTCTTCTTGAGTCAGATTAACGTTATTGATCGTGATATCCGCATACTTTGCATACAGGGCGGACCGCTCCTGAAACAGGTCACCAAGATCCTGGTCAGGACGTTTTGCGAGACCTCTTGTGCTATAGTCGTGAATGCGTGATTCCAGAACGGGGCGATCAACATTGAGAAAGACGGCGATACCGTCAGACTTGAGGTGGGTCATGGCCCTGTCGCTGTACACGGCGCTGCCGCCGGTTGCAATGACGCAGTTATGGACCGTAAGTCCGAGCAGAACGTTCTCCTCTATTTGCCGCAGGATCTCGTAGCCATCCGTATCCACAATATCCTGCAATGTCCGTTTCTGTCCGGTCTGGATGAGCAGATCCGTGTCCACGAAATGAAGCGAGGCCTGCTTCGCCAGGAGGACGCCGACAGTGCTCTTGCCTGCACCTGGCATGCCGATGAGAACAATATTTGAACGTGATTGAGTCATTTTTCTCGGTTGTTAACGCACGCTGTGCGGCGGGTTTAGGGCCGGTCTAACTTTCTCGCAGGAAACTCGCCTTGATATCCGTTTTTTCAAACCTTGGCCTCTGCAAGCAGCCGTCACTTTATCTGTACATAACAGATCTCCGGCCAGCATGTCATGCAAAGCACTCGTGCTCCGTAAGCCTACGGGATTGCGCGCAGTATAAACGCATAATTTCCCAGAAACCGATCAATATAGCATTGACGGTCACTCTTGCCAGATAGTATTATCATTGCCCTGAAAAGCAATTTGTCGTCCTTCCATGGGGACTCTGATGAGCCAGCAAATAGACAGCACAACAATGCTTTCAAAGTCATTCTACCGGCTGCGCAGAATTCTGATTGTAATGACGGCTTTATTGCTGCTGATAATGGTCGTTCTAAAAGTCCGGGATAGTTATAGTGACTACCAAAAAGCCATTAAAGCAGCTGAAAATCAATCAAAAAGTTACGCCAGAGCCCTGAAGGAACATGCCGAACGGGTTCTCTCTGAAGCGGATCAGGTCCTTCGTAACACCGTCGTGAAAATTACAGACAGCGGTGGTGTTGAGGCGTTTGACCGGAAAAGACTTACAGGCTTGCTACATAATATCGGCTCCGATTCTGCTCATATCGCTTCCGTCGCTGTTATCGCTCCAAGCGGCAGGATGGTGGCATTGTCTAATGATGCAGAATCGTCTTTGCCGGATGTTTCTGACAGAGATTATTTCGGGTTTCACCGGGATAAGGCATCAACAGTTCCGTACGTCGGAGCACCGATTAAAAGCCGGGTCAATGGTGAATACCGTTTTACGCTGTCACGGCGCATTAGCAACCGCTCAGGCGACTTTGCGGGCGTGGTGGTCGTTGCATTTAATATTAATTACTTTGAGAAACTGTACGAAGAGATCGTTTCCGGTGTCAACGGCCGGGTCTCGTTGGTTTCGCTTGCCGGAGACTATCTTGTCTTTATTCCCTCTGATGAAAATGTCTACTCCGGCGGCAAGAAAACGGCCGGCTTTTTTCGTAAAAGAGTAGCACAAACTCCTGCCGACACCTACCATAACCCCAGTTCAAATGTTGCCGGAGAGTACCGGATAGTATCTTATAACCGTCTCGAAAACTATCCTGTCGTAGCGATAGTGTCATTTGGCAGAGACAATGCGATCGCTGCGTGGCGCAAGGATAACGTTGTTTACGTCATTATTATACTTTTAGTAAGCGGACTCGTTATCTTCATGTCATACCTTGTACTCGGCGGCCTGAGGGATCGTGAAACAGCAGCCCGCATCATGGCAGAACAACAGGCTGAGCTTGTTAACAATATAACGGAATTGCAACATTCTACTGAAGAAAGAATTTCACTCGAAAAGCAGCTCCTTCATGCCCAGAAACTGGAGAGCCTGGGGGTTATGGCGGGGGGTATCGCCCATGATTTTAACAATCTGCTGCAGTCAATTTCTGGCAATATGGAATTGGCCGAAATGAAGCTGGATGTAAATTCAGCAGCACGCAAATATATCTCTAACGCTATAATTTCTTGTAAACACGCCGCCCATCTCACCAGCTTGATGCTGACCTACGTTGGCAAGGGGATTATTGTCAAGAAAGAACTGGACCTGAACAGCCTTGTCGTGGAAAATGTTGAATTGTTGAGGAGTGCCGCTTCGGCAGCTGTAACGCTAGAGCTTTCCTTGTCTGAACAGCCGCTGCATATACGAGCAGATGTGGCCCAAATTCAGCAGGTTGTTATGAATCTGATCACTAATGCCGCAGAGTCAATTGAAGAACAGCCTGGTATTGTCAGGATAACCACAGGGACTAAGAGCTGTGATAACGTTTTTCTGGAATCAAGTTTACTGGATGACAAGCCCGAACCGGGGCGCTATGCGTTTCTGGAGATACAAGATAATGGCTGCGGGATGAGCAAGGATATCCTGAAACGTCTTTTTGACCCGTTCTTTACCACTAAATTTACCGGACGCGGGCTCGGAATGTCGGCTGTTATGGGAATAATGAAAACCCACGGCGGAGCATTGTTTGTAGAGAGTGAACCGGGAGTTGGGACAACCTTTCTGGCAATGTTCCCTGCAGTTGATTCTCTATCTACGGTTCATTCAGATCTGCCAGTTCCATCTCCTCCTAAAGAAAAAAAAGCACTGAAAAACCCTCTTCCTGCGGTTGCTATGGTGGTGGATGACGAAAAGTCTGTCCTGAAAATCTGTGCCACTATGGTTGAACAAATGCAAGTGCATTCCCCCTCCTGAACCGAAGGTTAGGAGGTGGGTCTAACGAGCGGTTTT
>JAFLLC010000094.1 GCA_019162745.1 Deltaproteobacteria bacterium
GACTTGATTCTATTAGATCTGCTTATGCCCGGCATGAGTGGCTATGAGGTGTGTACCCGACTAAAAGCTGACCCCTGTACCGCCGCTATTCCGGTTATCTTCGTAACCGGTCTTTCCGGGGAGTCGGACGAACAAAATGGCCTTGACCTTGGGGCGGTTGACTTTATCCATAAACCATTCTCCCCTTCACTGGTACGGGCTCGGGTGAAAAACCATCTGGAACTGCAAAAGCACCGTAACAACTTGGAAAAGCAGGTCCATGATCGTACCGCTGAGCTTGAGGTAAACAACATCAACCTGGCCAAGGAGATTGCCATACGCAGCAGAACCGAGGCTGCCATGAGGGAGCAAACGGCGCTGCTGGTGGAACAGGTGAATGAGCGTAAACAGGCGCAGGAAAGACTACTGGTAAAACAACAACAACTTGCAGAGCTGAATGCGGGACTTGAGGATATGGTCGCAGACGAGGTGCACAAGAACCGGGAAAAAGACGGCATTATGCTCCATCAGGACAAGCTGGCGTCCATCGGCCATCTGGCGGCGGGAGTTGCCCATGAGATCAACAATCCGATGGGGTTCATCATGAGCAACCTGGGAACGCTAAAAGGGTACATGGAAAACCTCGGGCAGTTTACGTCACTGCTCCAGACCATAATCGCGACTGATGTCAGCGTCGAGATGCAACGACTGGTTGAGGAGGTGGCGCAAAAGCTGGACATCACATATATTCTTCAGGATCTTGGGGTCCTGATTGCCGAATCCGCCGAAGGAGCTGAACGGGTAAAACAGATTGTACTCGATCTGAAAGATTTTGCCCGTTCAGATCAGGAGAACTTTATGGAGGCAGACCTGAACGACTGCGTCCGGAGTACGGTCAACATCGTCCGTAACGAAATAAAGTATGTCGCCGACCTGGATCTGCAGCTGGGAGACATTCCACCGGTTGTCTGTAATCCGCAGCAAATCAACCAGGTGATTGCCAACCTGCTGCTAAATGCAACCCATGCAATTGAAGGGCACGGCACCATCACCGTCCGCACCAGATGCAATCTGGACAAAGTGTTTATGACGGTGAGCGACACCGGCTGCGGTGTGCCCGCCGAAATCCGCTCACGCATTTTTGACCCGTTTTTCACCACCAAGGAAGTCGGCAAAGGGACCGGATTGGGGCTGAATATATGCTACAACATCGTCAAAAAACATGCCGGTGAAATCACCCTGGAAAGTGAGCCTGGAGTTGGCACGAGCTTTACCATTACGCTGCCGGTTCGTGTTTTTGGTGAAAGTGAGGGAGCCTGCATAACAGCATCACTTCCCGGCTGACTTTCGCCCACAACTATGTTATTTCTCTCTATAAACAGGTGGGAAAACCTTCCTCATTTACTTGAGAATAGACCATGTCAAGCCACAACGCCCGCATATTGATTGTTGAAGACGAGGAGCTTTCTCTCCGCCTTCTTGAAAGTTATCTTTTGCAGCATGGTTATAATGTCATCTGCGTAACGTACTCGAATATGCCACTATCATGGTGTCTGATGAACTTATCAGGCCTGAACACCTCCGTCTGCCAACGCCCCAGTCGCAACCGGGCACCCCGGCCACTAACGCCGCTGATTTCCAAATCAGCCTTTCGCTTGCCGACAATTCCCTGGAAACCATATTGGAAACATTTACCAGTAAAGTCTGGAACGTACTCTTCAGCAATGCGGCGGAAATAAATCCAAAGCGGCAGGCCTGTTAAAAGTTAACCGTAAAATATTCTACCGCTGAATTCCATCGTCCCCTAATAGGCACAACATGTCCCTGTTTGGGGACGCCTTCGACGTGATATCTCAGATAAGCTGCTGTAATTACACTAACTGGTTTTTTGGCACCATTAGTGTAAATACTATCCCCAAGAGCAATACTTATCATTCCACTGTCCCAAAAAGAGGACAGTAAAAAGAGGTGCAGGATGTCCCAAATTGAAGTTGAGCGATTATTGGGAAGACTCATTACGGATGCAGATTTCAGATCAAGGGCGGCATGTTCTTTGGAGAAAGCTGCGGGTAAGGAGGGAATCGTCCTTTCAGTAGAAGAAATGTCGTTTCTCAACCACATTAACTTTTCGAAGTTTGGCCTGATCGCCGAGTCCCTTGATGACTCCATCATAAGGAAATAATGTTCTCATAACAAAGAAACCTGCGGAGGGGAAAAATGACTATATCAAACGGATTACTGCAGTCGTTGAATACAAGCGAAGAGGTTTTGAGCCAGCAGCTGATGCGCGATGTGAAGGAAATATTCGGCACGATGGTTGGTCTGGAGGATCTGCTGCACCTCCCTATCCAGATTGATCCGGTGACCAATTTCACGGACTGTATCAGTGCACTGGTCGGTCTGGCCGGGACCTACAACGGACTAGTCAGCCTGCATATGCCAAGCAGCCTGGCAATGGCCGCCACAAGCTGCATGCTCGGCATGGAGGTGTCGGAGATCAATGATGACGTCAATGATGCCATGGGAGAGATCGCCAACATGATTGCAGGATCGTTCAAGCAGCACCTCACCAAAAGCGGCATGGATATACAGATATCCACACCATCCGTCATTTACGGCAAGGAATATGTAATCTCCCTCGGCAGTAATCCGCAGCAGATTGCCGTGCGCTTTGCGACCGATGACGAGTGGTTCATGGTGGCAGTTGCCTTTGAGGAAAACTGAATATTAAACAAGGTATCAAGGTGACGTTATGCTTGAGGGAATCAATGTATTGGCAGTAGACGATGAAGAGATGAGCCTGGAAATGCTGGCAGCGACCCTTGGAAACCGGGGAGGACCCTGTCTTAAGGCGACTAACGGCAGGGAGGCTATGGATTTACTCGAGTCAAATCCGGCTATTGATATCGTGCTGCTGGATTTACAGATGCCGATCATGGATGGCTTCGAGGTACTTATCCAATCTAAGGGCAACCCATACCTTTGTGATATACCGATTATCGTTCTGACTGCCAACCACCACGAAAAGCTTAAATCGCTGCATCTTGGCGCCGATGATTTTATGAGCAAGCCCTATGACCTTGAGGAACTGGAACTGCGTATAATCAAGCTGGTCCAATCCAGGCGACTGGCGCAAGCGGCTAAACAGGCAAAACGCGAATTTCTTTCCATTGCCAGTCATGAACTGCGTACCCCGATGCATCAGATCATAGGTCTCTCCGGGTTATTGGATGGAGAGAGCCTTGGCAATGAACAGCGAGAGTATATTGGATTGCTGAAAGAGGCGACCGCCAAGCTGACAACGACCATTACGGATATCCTCAACTATGTGAATTTTGATCAGGGCTCGTTAATTACTGCGGTGGAGCCCTTTTCCCTGAGGGCTACGCTGCAAAACGCGCTAGAATCAGAGATAGACAGAGCCACTCTCAAGGGAATTACGTTTGAACAGTGCATTGCTGATGATGTTGCAGACGCTCTGGTCGGTCCTTCGTTATACGTTGGCAGAGTCCTTGGCATCCTGATGGAGAATGCGGTCAAATTCTCTTCCGATGGTGAGATCCGTATTATTATCAGGGAGGAGCAGTTGGGGAGATTCGGCTCCCGATTCATTTGCACTATCAGTGACCAGGGCATAGGAATCCCTGCAGATTATCACAAAAAAATCTTTGAACCATTTGTTCTGGTAGACTCTTCCAATACACGGAATTTTAATGGCATCGGACTTGGTTTGGCCATTGCGAAGAGGTTGACGGAACAGATGGGCGGAACCATCACGGTTCAAAATAATGAGAGTAAAGGCACTTCTTTCAACTTCACGTTTTATTGTCATCTTGTTTGAAGTTTAAATCAAAACACTCACACCAAAAGGAGAAAACAGAGTGGCCACCATCAGATCAAAAGTAATCATTAACGTTATCATTGTTTTATTAACTGTTGTCACAATAGTAGGCATGAACTATCTCGACCTTAACAAACTCAGGAAGCTTCAGGACGAGGGGGCACAGCGGGCAAACGATGCCATCACCCTCAAGAAAACTTCGTGCATGACAGACAAATTCTACAGCTTTGTCGGTGAAGCGGTTATTAATCGAAATATGGTCGAGATTGAGAAGGGTTGGCCGGAACTCCGTAAAGAGCTGCTTGAAGATGCTGCCAGTTGTGAAAAAATAGCCGACACTCCCAAAGAAAAAGAATTGGCACGTGCCAGTCGCAAAGCGTTTGAAGGCTTGACCCACATCTTTGATACCAAGTTACTGCCGCTGCTGAAGGCGGATACTGACGGAGCACGAATGAATGAAGTACGCGCCATTGATGAAGAGATCGATGTGCTGCGGAACACTGCGCAAAAGGACTTGAGTGAAATATCGGGGATGATTACCAAGGAATCGGAAAATGCTGACAGGGAGTTTGACGGCAAAATAAATGCTGCAATAATCAAATCCCTGATCATTGGTTTAATCGGTATTCTTCTGCAGGCCGGTCTCGCCACCTGGTTGTTACGAACAATCATGAAGCCGGTAGATGCGTTACGCGTGATGCTGATGGATATATCGCAAGGGGAAGGTGATCTGACAAAGCGCCTTGACGACACGACTAAGGATGAACTGGCAGAAATCAGTAAATATTTTAACCTCTTCATCGAGAAATTACGCAACATCATCTCCAATATTTCCCAGACATCGTCTCAGGTAGCGGCAGCATCTAGCCAACTTCATTCCACCGCCGACCGAATCGCCACCGGTTCTGAGGAGGTGGCAGCCCAGGCCGGAACAGTCGCTACTGCAGGAGAAGAGATGTCAGCAACATCGGGTGACATCGCCCAGAACTGCCAAAGGGCCGCCGAAGGGGCACAGCGCGCTTCCAAAGCGGCCAGTGACGGGGCTTTAGTCGTTGAGAGAACCGTGGCTGTCATGGGACAGATTGCCGAAAAGGTGCAGGAATCAGCTAAAACAGTCGAAAGTCTCGGGGCCAGAAGCGATCAGATCGGCGCCATCATCGGTACGATTGAGGATATTGCCGATCAGACCAATTTGCTCGCACTGAACGCGGCCATTGAGGCTGCGCGTGCCGGCGAGCAGGGACGTGGTTTTGCAGTGGTAGCTGACGAAGTTCGTGCCCTGGCTGAACGCACCACCCGCGCTACAAAAGAAATTGGTGAAATGATCAAGGCAATCCAGAGAGAAACTAAAGGTGCCGTAACGGCCATGGAGCAGGGTGTTATTCAGGTTGAAACCGGTACTGTGGAAGCCGCCCGCTCAGGAGAGGCTTTACGCGACATTCTCTCGCAAGTCAACGATGTTGCCATGCAGGT
>JAFLLC010000038.1 GCA_019162745.1 Deltaproteobacteria bacterium
TACAACTATCACATAGTGCACAAATAGTCATGTAATTATTTTACAGCTCCTTAGAGGAAATTGTCTCTACCATAAAGAGGTACAAAGATAAAAAGGTTGCTGCCTTTAACAGGTTCGTTCCGAAAAAACACCATATAATAGTGGTCCTGAAAGGAAAGGAGGTATTTGTCTGCCTTCAGGATCGCAAATACATTGAGACCGGATTTATGAAGAAAAGGTCGTTCCTTAGCGAGTTTCGGAGAGGGAGACTTGCAGGAGCCAAAACCTACTATGTCAATAGATGCAGAAGGTTGATGGGAAAGTGGCTGAAGCGGCGTTTTCCCAATTCATCATTCAAAATTGGAAACGAGAGCTGCTCTTATATCCGGTTGAGAAACAGAAAGATCATAACCACCAGCATCAATAGTGCTGACCGGCTGAGAGGCGGCATCTCCGGCAATATGAGTTTTAGAAAAATCTATGCTATCTGGAAGTGCAATCAGGAAGACAAGATAACCGCTGCGAAATTTGCTGAGGAAGCAAAGACTTTCCACAGCCTATTCCTCCGTATTCTACCCTCTACCAGCGATAACGGGATCGTCTTCGAATATCAGGATTCCTGGGGAAGGGTACACAGGCACTCGTTCTACAAGGCAAGAGAAACGTGCTTCGGTTATAACAATGCTTTCAAAGGGGAGACCCTCTGTAGAGCCATTCTGTGTTGCCTCTATCCCGAGGTTCAGGACTGGGATTACAATCGTAAATACAGATGGCTCGATGGACTCAAATTGGATATTCGTTCGGAAACGCTGAAACTCTCGTTGGAGCATCAGAGTGACTACCACAAACTTGGTGCCATCCCGGGTGTTCAGACATTGGAAGAATCGAAACAGGTAGTCAAGTATGATCAGTCGAAACTGGAAACTATCAGCAATATGCCTGGTGAGGCGCTCATTTATGTCTGGCTCGACGACCTGAACCCTGCGCTGTACCTGCAATTGATTATTGCCGAGCTGCAAAGAGTGGGGAGGCATGATTTTAACAAGGCGGTCACCCCCTATGATGTAAAGACGAAATTTGCAGATATGCTGAAGAAATTTTTCGCCAGCTTCCATAAACAACTTGCAGTCGTAGTGACCAACCGGAAACTGGTGATAACAAGCCACGACAAGATAGAAATCATTCTCCCAAGCGATCGTATCTCCTTCATTTGCCCCGTCTGCGGAGAAATCGCCACGCTAACAAGAGCCAAGACCCTAGTTCAGTTCCCTGACCTAGGGGGGTGTAAGAACTGCGTCGGGCAAAGCATATCAAAATCACAGTTTATTCAGCGCTGTACCGAGTTGGAAGAAAAGAACGTACCAAAATGGGCGATGGAACGGTTCAAGGCTCGGAACAGCTTCCATGAAATCAGATGTTGCTTCTGCGATACACCTCACAGTTTTTCAAGCAAAGCCCAGACAAAGCAGATACTCAACTACTTTACTCCATCGAAAGGGTTTTTTTGTGGCTACTGCTGGAATACAGGTATCGTTGTCAATAGCAGCAGAGAAAACAGACCAAGGTACATCTCTTTGTTCTCAACTGCCTTAAACATCGCAAATAATCTGAATATGCTCTTTCCTCGCGATATTACCACGTTGATAAAATTACCAGTTGAGGGCGAGAATGACAGTAAGATTTCCCTCCGTTGTAGAGAGTGCGATAACGTGATGGAAAAATACATATATAACTGGCGGCAAGCGGTGAATCGGGTAGATATCGAGAAGGTTTCGTACTATTGCGACAAGTGCAAATTCACCTCCCCAGCAACCTTGCATCGATAACTGTAGATGACAAGGTCGCAAGAATGAATGCTATGATGCCAAGCACAGTACTCATTGAGCACGGCAAAGGTGCTGCCGGCAAGGACATATGGTCATGCGGCAAACCCAAGGTCCTTGGTGTCGAACACCCAACCTTCAAAGTATCGATAACTAATGCTGAACACAAGAAAGGAAATAACGATTTCTGCTACTTTTGCAGTCTGTTGAACGGGTCATTGTTCACAGGTATTAAGAATCTTCAGATGTTGACCAGAAGGATGTCGCTGATTCATGCCGGTCTTCTGGAATATGGTGGCCTCAACATCGAGCCTTCGAACCGGCGAGATCCACGGGTAGCGTTGGTAATCGGTAACGACTCAGAAGTCTGCCACGGTGATACTGAAATTGTGACCACCAAGAGCAGGTTAAGGTTTTACTGCGGTGACAGTGCTCATACTCCTAAGATTACGAGTGCCGACAACTTCTTCAACAGAAGTAAGGGGAAAGGATAACCCAAACTGCGGCTAAAAAGATCCCCAGAGCAGATATTCTTCACCATCGCGTTCTATTAGAGCTGTAGCCGCCAGTTTTTTGTCATTCCTTACCGTAATTATAAGATCACGATCCATGAAGGCACTTTTCCGGATCAGCTGGATGGAGCATTCCTTACCATTCGCGTCTCTTTCGACTGCTATAGCATGGCTGGGCGACTCTATGGCCATACCTGCCATTGTCCCGGATACCTTCATCTCAAATCCATACAGGTTATCCACGAGAATGGATGTTTCCGGTTCCTGATGCTGTTCGATTCCGGCACGCTCGGGCGAACCGAAACGTGGTGCGATGGTTGTCGGCAGGTGATAACGCAGCGAATCTCCCTGCCAGCGCATGAACATTCCGTAACTGATCGTGATCTGTGCTTTCTCGCCGGGAAGCAAGTTACCGACATTCATGGTATAGACACCTGGCTGCGGGTTCTGTAGCATAACAGGCGCATTACCATCGGTAATTGCCTCTTCGTATTTTTCTTCTGCCTCCTGTTTCGGCAGAACAATTCCTTTGAGAGTTTTGTCTCCCAAGGTAACAATCATCTCCAGTAGTACCGCATCCAGTGGCAGTGGGAACGTATAAACCGCTTCAATATTCTTTGATCCGGCGTTGCGATAGGATTGAGTAATGGTGGTTATGGAGAGAGTTTCGCGTAATTCCGCTCTGACTTGAAGTCCTTCAAATACCGGTTGTTGGTTGCCTTCGCCCTTTAACTCCGCATGTATTTCAGTTTTCATTACTTCCTCCGCTCAATTCATCGGCTAACGCCATTACCTTTCGACAAAATTCCCTTACCTGTTCTGGTGACATTCCTGCCATCTTTGGTTCCAGGTGAATTTCCACTCCTTCTTTGACAAATAATTTGCTCCAGACTTCTAAATCCCCCGGACGACGGCCTCGCGGGGGAGGCATTTGCCCTGGTTCGGTTGTTCCATCAAACAATAACTCCCTGATTCGTTCCAACGAAAGACCGGCTCGCTGCCACTTGCGAATAGCCAGCAATTCTTCCAAATGTTTCTGGGTATAATATGCCCCCTTGCGAGAACCTTCCGGAGGGCTGACCAGGTTTTTCTGGATATAAAACCGGACTGTTCTGATTGGTAATTCCACCAGGGTACAAAGCTCATTGAACGTGTATTTTTCCATACGGTTCCTCCATGAGCTTTTTATATTACACTTATAATGTAAAAAACAAGTGTAAAATAAAAACAGCTGTTTTTTGCCACAATGCCACTTATGCTACCATCATCGGCAACTGCCCCTGCGATTCATTTCGTGTTGTGACTATCCCGGCTTTACGTCGACTTCGCACCAACCTGGCTTCAGAAGCAGCATCCTTGTCATCGCGCATATCAGATGCGGTTATGTACCAGCCCAATTCCCACTCGTCCTGATCTGTAAGTTTTGCGAAGCGTTTTGCGGCAATGTCCAGAAACTCCTTAACGGCAAAATCCTTACCCATATCACGGACAATCTGAGCCAGGAGAACGTAATAAGGTGCCGATTCGCCTTTCAACCCTATAGCCAAATCAGTTGCATGCTTGGCTTCGTCAAAGCGTTTTTGCTTATGCATCAAGAGGGCAAGATTAAACCATGGTGCACTCATAGTCGGATCAGCGACACTGGCCTCGGCATAAAGCTTTTCTTCCCTGGCTGCATCTCCCATATAGCCACAGTAAAGCGCCATACGATTGATGATGGACGCATCCGGCTCATTACGCTGACGTAGAAGTTCTGATAGGCGGGAGATTGCTTTTTCATACTGGCGAATTTCAGCGCAATCCTCAGCGAGATTCATGACAATGTTCTTGCGTTCATTCGGTTGGATTACGCCGGTACGTAACTTCTCCTCCGTCTCTTCTATTCGTAGCTTGATCACCTGGGGATTGGATATGTTGGTAAGAGGATGTTCTCTGCGTTCTTTGAGCGGCTTCACATCGTCACGGTCTGCATGAAAGGCACGTACATCGAGCACTTGGTTCTCGTCATAGCGGTATTCCAACCTGATCCGCTCCCCAGCCTTTACTGGTGCCGGGATATCCCATAATTCACTCATAAGAATGTGCAGGCCGGCCTCCTCCCGAGCCACAACCTCTACCCGCACTGTTACAGGATCTCGGAGAGAATCCTCTGGTAACATTAAATTGGTAATTTCCCTGTATCCACCCTCCGGTGGCCAAGGCAATGTGCCGCCTCTGGGTACAAGGTCAAACGGACCGTTACTGGTGGCGAGAGCAATTGTTTCCTGACAGATCGGCTGAATGATCGGGCGTTCCTGAATTGCCAGCGACAAAGCATTTAAAGCTGCTCCACGTGCGACTGCAGTCTGCATGGCATCAGCATTTTCAAAATTAAGGGTGTCAGCTTTTGCAAAGGCAATTTCAAGAGCAAATCTGACTTGTGGGATCAGGCAGCTTCCGCCAACCAGTAAGCAGAGGTCGATCTGGTCTTCCTTCAAGTTGCTTCTATCCAATGCGTCCTGAATCGGCACAAATATGGATAACGTCTGGAAATACTCAGTTTCACGGGTAAACAGCATATCTGTATCAAGAAAGGGTGTAAGTATCTTATCGAAGGCTTCCAGGCTCAAGGTTGGATTGACAAGAGTAAGGGTGTCAGCGGTTCCGTGAAAATGTAGCAAACGCGGCACTTTAAAAATGTTGTGA
>JAFLLC010000109.1 GCA_019162745.1 Deltaproteobacteria bacterium
GTTGTAGGTTGGGAAGAGCGCAGCGAATCCCAACTGAAATATGACCAATTGGATTTTTATCGGTTAATACCTTGCGCAAAGGCAATGATTGATGGCAATACTGACTTACTGTGTCTTACTTTAACGCAGTAGCAATTATCCAGATTATCTGGAGAGGAGCAGTGCAATGGAAACAACTCTATCCAGCAAAGGGCAAATAGTTATCCCGCAGCGAATCAGACAAAATCATGGTTGGTCTCCAGGGCTTTCTTTTACAATTATTGAAAAAGATAATTCTTTGATTCTGCAGCCGATAAGTGCAAAAATGACGACCAAACTGGAGGATGTCATCGGTTGTGCCGGGTATCATGGGAAGAAAAAAAGCTTGACGCAAATGGAGGCGGGCATACTTGAAGAAGCAAAACGGCAGGCAAAATCATGGTAGCGATAGATACTAATATTGTCGTGAGACTGTTGGTAAATGACGACCCGGCGCAAACCATTAAAGTGAAAGCACTGTTTACGACGGAAAAGATATATATCCCCAAAACGGTTATATTGGAAACAGAATGGGTTTTGCGGGGTGTTTATACTCTTGATCGCGCGGCGATAAACAATCCACTGCGGGCGTTACTTTCACTTGAACAGATAATCGCTGAAGATGAAACTATCCTTTTTAATGCGTTGGACTCTTACCAGGAAGGGATGGACTTTGCTGATGCACTGCATCTGGCATCAAGTCATAGAGCAACATCGTTTGCCACCTTTGACGCAAAATTTAAATCCAGTGCCAAAAAGCTGTCACTGAAACCGACAGTAATCTCCCTGTAGGGGCAATTCATGAATTGCCCCTACTACACGGAACAATTCCCATTTGATGAGATAACCTCTGAATATTTTAGACAAAATTAAAGAAGGAATGTTACGCAATCCGGCGGCGTCTGCATTCATTTACCGGGACCGGATCATGACCGGTGCGCAGTTTTATGCATTCCTCTCTGTTGTGGCAAAACGCCTCCATGAAAAAGGCATAGCGCTGGGTGATGTAATAGGCGTCAGTATGGACCATTCGCCGCTGTATTGCGCTGTTCTGATGACGGCGGATGACGCCGATCATGCACTTGTGCTTTGTACTCCGTGTGTCAGCCACAAGGCGTGTGAAGGTCGTGGGTAAAATTGCCGGAGGATTCAGTGCCGATATTCTTTTCTTTTGTTATCTCTATGCGTAACTTTCTCTATTCTTTTAAGTAACATTTGGGCACAAGAGTCTCCCCCTTTGGCTTCAGACGGACTTGCAACGGCACTGCATCTTTCGACAACCCTCCACCCGACAATAAAAAGTAAACTGGATGAGCTGCGGGCTCTTGGCTTTGATCTCGATTCAGCCGAGGCCCAGCGCTATCCGACTTTTAGTCTGCAGGCCCAGACCATGAGCAACGACCAGCATCAGGTTATCGCGGTTCTGCAACAGCCGCTCTGGGTTGGCGGGCGGATTGATGTTGCCATTGACCAGTCCGATGTAAAAGTAAAAATCGGTAGGGCTGCGCTTCTTGGTATTCAACGCCAGTTATTGGAAAATACCGCTGCAACGTATGCGACGCTGCAGGGTGTCAGACAGCGACTTAAAGCCGCAGAGCTCAATGTGACAGAACATGAAAAACTCAAACAGCTTATTTCGCGGAGAGAAGCCGGCGGTATCGCTTCGAACGCGGATGTTTTGCTGGCGGCATCCCGCACCTCACAGGCGGTAGCCCAGCGTATCCAGCTGGAAGGTGTGTTGCTGCGTGCCGAAAATGACCTGCTTGCCTTGACGCAACAACCGGTGGCGGGGCGTGAGCCCGTCAACAAAAGTTTTACTGCTTTGCCGGAAATAAGCATGGTTGCACCAGCAATCGTAAAGGCTTCGGCGACTCTTGCTTCATTCCTCCGCCAATACGATGCCGGGAGAAAAAGCTGGGTAGATGTGCTGAACACGCAGCGCGAACTTTCCGATGCCAGGCTTGGCCTGGAGCAGACCAGAAGTTCTTTGCAGGAAACGACGCTTCGCCTTGGAGCGCAACTTGGATTGCTGGATTCTTATGCCGGGGTACAAAAATGAAAACCGATATGGAAGAAACCGTCATAATGCCGGAAAACAGCATGGCAACTCCTATTCATGCGCCGGTGCTGGTCCTTTTTTAGGGGCAATGGCAATTGGCCGGACATGGAGAAGAAGGTGTCATTGCCGTGACCGCTTCTGACGGGGCAATCACCACTGTCACCCCCGATGAGTTGACCGATTCCACTCTCCTCTGGCTGCGTGCACAGGTTGCTGATCCGGGCGCAGCAGAGCTGCTGAAAAGCAGTGCCTCGCGCCTGCTGTTGAAGGAGATGCTCAAGGAGAAACGCTGGCTTGTAGAAGTTTTTGTCGCCACGATCTTTGTTAATATTCTTGCTGTAGCCACCTCTCTCTTTTCGATGCAGGTGTATGACCGGGTTGTGCCGACCTTTGCCTATTCGACGCTGGTAGCAATGGTGGTTGGTATGGCTATCATGGTTACGCTGGATTGGGTGTTGAAATATATCCGGGCAAGAATTCTCGATGATGTTGCTAAACAGGTGGATTTAAGCCTCTCACAGCACCTGTTTGAACATGTTATGGACCTGCGTCTGGACAAACGCCCTCTCAGTCTCGGTTCATTGGCGGCCCAGATGAACGGGCTGGAAACCGTCTGCTGGCGATGGAAACGAGCCGTCCTGATGACAAAAGTCTGCTGATGCCGGATGAACTGGCCGATCGCCTGGAATTTGAGGGGGTGAAATTTACCTATCCAACTGCCCCGGTAGCACGGCTGCAGGTTGCCGGTTTGACGTTTAATGCTGGAGACCGGGTCGTCCTAATGGGACCTAATGGCTGCGGTAAGTCGACGCTTCTGAAAATTGCCGCCGGCCTTTACAAGCCGTCTGAAGGGCAGGTCAGGCTCGGTGGCGCTGATCTCTGGGAACTTGACCCGCAGGTTGTCAATCAACGAATCGGCTATCTGCCACAGGATCTGCATCTTTTTAAGGGAACGCTCAAGAGCAATATGGCGCTTAGTGGCGGCATCAGCGACTCCAGGCTGTTGGAGGTTTCCCCGTTACTGGGGATTGACCGGATGGCCGCCGATAACCCACGCAGTATGGAGATGGAAATCAGCGAGGGGGGGCAGGGGCTTTCTGGTGGACAACGACAGTTGGTTGGTCTTGTGCGGCTTTTTCTGATTCAGCCGCGTATCTGGCTGCTTGACGAACCTTCTGCTTCCCTCGATATGGAGTCGGAGGGTAAGCTTTTGGAGTCTCTCCAGAAAAATACGCGTCCGACCGATATTGTGTTGATAGCCACTCATCGTCCCCGTTTGATGGCTCTAGCCAACAGGCTGATCGTCATGCGCCGTGGACAGATTGTGGCCGACGGTGCGCCGCAGGATGTGATCAAGAGTATGCAGGCAGCACAAAATGTTCCTGAACGCGCTTAGAAAATGAGTTGAGGAGTAACATGGATTCGAAACAAGATCGTCATTATTCCTTCACAAAAAGCAGCCATTCTTTTGTCCTTTGGACTCTTGTTGTCGGTTTTATTTTGTTAATTATTTAGGCCTCTGTGTACCGTGTGGACCAAAATACCCGTGGTACCGGTACGGTGATTTCGAGCAGCCATATTCAGGTTATCCAGTCGGTAGATGGCGGAGTGCTGAAGTCTCTCAAGGTAAAAGAGGGGGATCATGTCAAAAAAAAGGCAGGTGTTAGCCCTGTTAGACCAGACACGGGTCGGTGCTTCGGTAAAGGAGTTGGATGCGCGTCTTGCCGCAGGCAGCCAGGTTGCGGGCAGAGGTAATTGGGGAGAACTCGGTGAAGTTTTCAGCGGATGTGATGAAGTTCCCGGAGCTGGTAAAGGTTCAGAGGGCGCTGTTTAATCAAAAAAACAAATACTTCCAGGATGCCGGTGCTGAACTGGCCAAGACGGAGGATGATATCGGCCAGAATTCCCAGGTGCAGACGCAGCGGAACCAGGTTCTGACAGACAGTGTCTTTAGAGCGCCGGTAGATGGCATCGTTAAAAACGTGCGGATAACAACGCAGGGGGGCGTGCTTCGTGCCGGCGATGAACTGATGCAGATCGTGCCACTGGATGATAAGTTGATACTGGAAACAAAGGTGAAGCCGGCTGACATAGCCCAAATCAGGCAGGGCCTGGCCGCCGGAATCAGATTTGATTCTTTTGATTATACCGTTTATGGAGCGGTGAACGGTACGGTGTCATACGTCAGTGCCGATACTATCAAGGAAGACACGAAAGCGGGAGAGCAAACGTACTATCGGGTGCATGTAGAGACGTTAGGTAATCCGGTAAAAGCCAGAAATGGCAAAATTCTCGATATTCTGCCCGGCATGACCGCCCAGACTGATATCCGTACGGGTGACCGCACTGTCATGCATTATATCTTGAAGCCGTTACGTAAAACCTTGACCGAATCCATGGGGGAACGCTGAACCTGATCGCCTGACTATTTCTGTCCTTGACCCGTTGCAAGCCGAGGTCGTCCAGATCATCCGTGAGGCTGCAGCCGAATTCGAGCGTCCGGTGATGATGTATTCCATCGGCAAGGATTCCTCTATTATGCTGCATCTCTGCAGTAAGGCGTTCAGGCACGGCCCGATCCCCTTTTCGCTGCTGTGTCCGGCTTAAAACGCAAGGCTTGCAAGATACAACGCGATCAATCCAATATAAGTACCTAACAGGCACCAGTGACAGTTTAGCTAAAATTATCCTGAACATAAACGGCGGTGAACTGCTTTTTTCAGGTTTATAAGACTCAACATGGGAGTATATTTCTTCGGAAGGGCGGTGGCGGCGAGTGGTTCAACTGGGGGCCCGTTTTATCGGGCCCCCAGTTGGACAAACGACTGGTCTGATCAGTGGGCTGTTTTATCGTCTTGACCCTTGTTAAGGTACATGTAGAAAGCGGGGAAGGAAACAAAG
>JAFLLC010000159.1 GCA_019162745.1 Deltaproteobacteria bacterium
GCTTGATCTCGCGTAGATCAGGACATTCATCTTTAGCTATCATACGACTCGGACTACACCCCCCGGAAAAAAGCAGAAAACAGACGCCAAGCTGCAAAAGTATTCTCTTCATACATCCTCCTCTCTAAATTTGATTGCATGCTCGTTTAATGGGATCTCTGTAGCCTCCCGGTTTATTTTACCGCCAAAAAGCAGAGTATCGAATAACGCGCCAGTTAAGCCAAACCACTCGGCATCGTTGTTGAAACAGAAATAAACATCCCGTCCTTCCATCAGATATTTTCTGATCACCTTTGCATCAGCCACAAGCTCGTCACGGTAATAGCAGCCGCTGTAGCGGTCGCCATGTCAGTGACGTCAAAAATAGACAAAATCTGCAGTTCTCTCACTATTATCTGGCCAGGCTGATCAGGTGGATCTGCTGTGGGCCAGATCATTATCGATGACGTAGACACATATCTCTTTGGCGCTCTGCTTGGTGTAGTGGTACTTGGCGGCGCACAGGTTGTTGACGAGAAACGAGACATCGTCGCGGATGCGTTTGTCGTAGGTCTTGAAGGCCTCGGTATCAAAATCCTTGATTGCCCGGCGAAAGTTGGCGTTGTCGATAAGCGGTTCCAACACTTTTTCCTTCAGATTATGCACATAGCGCTCGTGCAGTGAGTGATAGAGAGCGGTTTCCGCAGGATCTTTCCCTTCGGCAAGAATCTCCTGGGTCAGGGTCCGTGATGCATATTCTTTCTGGGTTTCCAGGCGGAACGAGTGGCGGTCGTCCTCATCAACAGACTTCCCGAACAGTCTCCCTTCAATGGAGCGCAGGAAATCCTCACTGATTTCCAGCTTTTCCCGGGTGAAACGGCAGACCGCCACTGATCCCGGTTCGAAATTGACCGCAAACATATAATTGAGCAGATCACGGACAATCTGTTCCTCGTTGTAATAATAGAGCGATTCCTTGACCTCCTGCAGCACTGAATAATTGTAGTTCTTGAGCAGTGAATCGAGGAACCCTTCCGGCAGCGCTTCCTTGAGATCCGCATGACGCGTGGTGAAAAACGTATTAAGGCTGGACATGGAGATCAACTTGTCCTTGCGGGCATATGTCGCGTAAAAATCGCTGAAAATCCTGATGGAATCCCGCCCGGAAAAACCGGTAATCCCTTCCTTCTCCGATTCGTCGATGATCCGCCGCCTGCGCTTGGCGGTGAGGCGCTTGCGGTCCTCCTCTGTCAGCCAGGGCGGGATATGACCGGTATAAATCTCCATCTTCAGCAGCTGCAGGTTTCCGTCGCAATACTGTTCATATTTTTCCGGTTTTTCGATCCACTCCAGCATCGCTTCGGAAGTGATATTCATCCGGGTCGAAATGATCGTGCGGGCAAAGTTGTGCAGAACACGGGGAATAAAACTCTCGTCGATATGCTTGCCGAAGATGTTGCGGTAAATTTCCACCTCGGTGTTCAGATCCATGACGTACGGAATATTGATGAACTCGATCCGGTCGGTGAATGACTGGAATCCCTCGATGGCTTTCTCGTCCTCCGGGTTCATCAGGGCGATGAAGAGTGAGGTGACGTTCTCCTCAATATTCTCCACCTTGTGAATCCCTTCGCTGATGATGTTGTGCAGCTCAAGAAGCCGCTCGGCATTGTGGGACTTTACATCCATCAGCGCGTAGATGCCGTTGTTGGTCTTGGCAAAACTGGAATAGAGGTACTTGACCGCGTTGCTGTCCCCCAGCAGCGTATCAATCCTGTGCTGCAGCTGCTCGTTGGTTATGACGTTCTGCTTCATCGGCTTGTCACCCGGATTACAGACCGTGATCCCTTCTCCGAGGCGGCGGTTGAAGCGGTAGGGACGGGCATGGATCATGCGGTAGATATCCATGGAATTGGGGAGTCGCTGCAGCAAGGCGTCAAAGATGGAGCTGCAGATGGTGCAGGGGCTCTCGCTAAATACCCACTCGTACTCCTTATCGGTGAACAGCTTCCACTTGAATTCGTTGTTCTTGAAGAGGTCGTCAAAAAAGGTGCGCCGGTCCCGCTTGGGAATCAGCAGCAGCGGGTTGTCATGGGAGGGGCAGGCGATCTCAATGAAGTCGCCGTTACGATGCTGGCCACCCTTCGCACCATTCAGATCGGTATGCCCCGGTTCGTATTCACCTATCAGGTTGGTGAGCCGGTCTACCAGCGACGTCATTCTGCCCTCATTGATCTGCGCCAGCACTCTCCGGTCAAGCTTCCAGACCACCTCGTAGCGCGTTCCCGCTTCGCTGTTGGCATACTCACTGAACTTCAGCAGCAGGTTATTGAGAAAGGTACTCTTTCCTGAACCGGGGGGACCTCTGAAGATATAGATCTTGTTTTGCCGGGTGCTTCCCCTCATCGCATCGACGTGGTTAATGAGGCGGTTGGCAAAGAGCCGGTCGGCAAAGAATGGCCGATCGGTATCATTGACGAAGAGATTGCGGCAATCGTAATTCACATAATTGATAGATTCCGGGTCATCCGGATACTCATCGATTCCTGCGTTGACATAGCTGTGGATCATGTCGTGGAAGGTCTGAAACACATTACGCACGAACGAGGCGGGACGGCTGGTCAGGATTTTCAGACACTCTTCAAAAGAGATTGTCTGACTCTGCTCCCGTTGGCTGATTGTATGATGGAGATGTTTTATTGCCCTGTCGACATTGGACATAGTTCACCCGCTACAATTTCTTTTTAGACAACACCTTCCTGTTCATGGAATAGAGCACCCGCTGCCAGGTGATTTCCTCTTCCTCCGGCACTTCCTGTTTCGCCCCGGACGCACGAACGGCCGTCACCTCGGCCTCGCTGGTCTCCAGATGAACCGGGCTGCCCCAGAGGTACTCAATGCCCATCAGCGTGTTGGCAATATACTCCTGCACCAGCTGTTTTCCTTCAAAGGCATGGTTCAGGTAGAGCGACCCTTCGATCCCTTTGCTCTGGTCAACGGTGATAAACGGCGGGTGATACAGTGAACCGAGCATCATCTGCCGATATTCCTCCACCTTGCGGCTTTTGACATAATATTGCCAGACGTTGCGCTGCTGATCGAGCCGCTTGCCGGCGACAAACAGCTTGTGAAAATTGAGAAAATCCTGATCGAGATGATTTTTCAGGAAGAGGTAATCGCACAGGTTTTCGCGCACCTTGAAGATGAAATCGCGCCCGGCGGCTGCGCCGGTATCGAACCGTTTGCGCTGGTCGGCATCCTGCAGTCGCTGAAATGCAAAAGAGAGGCGCCCTTTGTCGGCCAGCTCTTCAATATGGCTGAAGAGGCGCATCCCGAGGGCATACGGATTCATGCCGACCCTCGGCATTGAGGTGACGCCGGCATGGACCCGGGCAAAATCGACCTCATGCCCCTTGATGCGGTCGTCCTGGAGAAACAGGTTCTCGTGCCAGTAGCTGGCCCACCCTTCGTTCATAATTTTGGTCCGGATCTGGGGTTGAAAGAAGGTAGAGGTTGTGCGGACAATCTCCAGCACCGAGCGCATCCAGATGTTCTCGTCACGGGCCAGGAAGGGAGAGTTATCGAGAATAAAGCGGAGCAGATCGCGCTTTCTGGGGGGCGGCGATTCCCCGGAGCGGGCAAAGTGCGCCTCCATTTCAGGATAGCGCCGCTCCGCCTCGGCGAAGAAGGTTTTCTCTCCCTGTTCGCCGTACGATGTCACGCAGTCGTTGTAGCGGTTGATTTCCTTGATATAGTCGCTGACCGGGAGCTTTTTCTCTGTCTGGAGAAATATATCAAAGTAATAGTCAAGCTTTGCCGAACACTCCCGCTCCGGCGCGGGAAACAGGGCCTCCAGATCTCCATGAAAATCGACCAGGTTGTCGATGCTGCGGGCAAATTCGATCACATAGTCAACCCAGCGCCCCTTGCCGGCACGCAGTGCGGCGATCACCCGTTTGTCGGAAAGGGCCTGCCCGGTGAAATCGTAGTCCCAGGTATGGCGGAAATAGAGGTTGTTCTGAAAAAAATCGATATGCGCCAGGACGTGGTAGAAGATCATCACATTCAGCCAGTCCGGGTTGTTGTCGTTGTAAAAAGAGATCGGCGGGCGGGTATTGATCACTGTTTCATAGGGATTATGGGGATAGAGTTCGTACTTTCCCTTTTCCCGCAGCACTTCGACATCGTGAACCCAGTAATCGTAGAGCGTCGGGATCATCACCTTGGGTGAGAGCTCCAGCAGATCGCGGTTGGTGACGACATATTCCAGACTCTCGTCGGTAAAGGAGAGACCGGCGTCCCGGGCGCGTTCCTTGCACCCTTCCATGATCTGCTTCGTATGCTGATTGATAAGTTCCATATGGTTTCATCAAGAAATCAGCTTCTTGATCCCCTCTATCAGCCGTGGCTCATCGGCATTTTCCTGGATGACATCGAGCCTGATCAGCTCCGGCTTATCCCGTAGGAGTCGTGAACCGTGAAGATAACTCGACACCGTGGTGGATTCCCCCTGACTATGCTCGGCGATGGTGATGCCTACCCGGCTCGCATAGGTGAGCATCCTGTTCAGTTCCGGAATCGCCTTGTCCCCCCCCTCATCCCAGTCATCGCCGTCGGTGCCGTGAAATACATAGATGTTGTAGTCCCTGACCAGGTTCTCCCTGGCCACGATCTCGTTGACGAGCTGATAGGCGCTGTAAACCTGCGTCCCGCCCGCAACCCGGGAGTTGTAGTAGGTATAGAAATCAGGCACCTCTTTTGCCTCGGTATCATGCAGGATGAAGCGGCTCTCCGCCTGACCGCCGTACTGGTAGAGCAGCCAGCTGTAGATCAGTACATGCTGGGAGACAATCAGATCGGTAACCCTGCCGGCCATGGAGCCGGAGTAGTCACGCAGGAAGAAGAGCATCGCCTGCGGTTCATAATCCTTTTCCTGCGAAAGTACCCGGTAGATCTTGTCACGCGGTGCGATCAGAAAACGGGTAGG
>JAFLLC010000113.1 GCA_019162745.1 Deltaproteobacteria bacterium
TTTTTGTTCGGGGAGGAACCATTGTCAGGCCACCTGAAGTTAATATTCTGGCAAGTTTTGGCAAGGTTCTGGTTGATGTGTATCGCCGCCCGGTTGTAGCGATACTCTCCACCGGTGATGAACTGGTTGAGTTAGGAGGGTTACCCGGGCCGGGAGAAATCATCAACAGCAATGCGCTTTCTCTGGCTGCTGCTGTGGCAGAAATGGGCTGTATACCCCGTATAGTCGGTATCGCCAGAGATACCCGGGAGAGCCACCTTGAAAAACTGCAGGAAGGTTTAAACGCTGATGTCCTTATCACCTCTGCCGGTGTTTCAGCCGGTGATCGTGATCTGGTACGTGACGTTCTGAGTGAACTTGGCGTAGAACAGATTTTTTGGAAGGTCGGCATTAAACCGGGGGGGCCGACCGCTTTTGCGATGTTCAAAACGACACCGGTGTTTTCCCTCCCGGGAAACCCTGTTTCAACCATGATTACCTTCGAGGAATTCGTTCGTCCCGCCTTGCTGAAAATGCTGGGGCATCAGCGGGTGCTGCGACCAACATTTAAGGCCGTTTTACGGGAGGATATAAGAAAAAAATCTGGCAAAGTGCAGATTATCAGGGTGATTCTGGAATTTGATGAAGGGAATTGGTTTGCCAGCTCGGCAGGCAATCAGGCGACCGCAATTCTCAAGACCATGGTAGATGCTCAGGCGCTGGCTGTTCTCCCTGCCGAAGGTGTTTTTTTTGCCAAAGGAGATGAAATTGACGTGCACTTTTATGGGAATTATTGCGACCGTGTAGAGGCGCTACAATAAACAATTCCATGCGTGATAACAGCGTAAAAGGGATATTGCTTCAATGTCGAACTACCCTGATCTGATAAATATTCCCTTTAATAACAGCTTCATAAAAGATGTGTTTGTACCTGGCGGAACACAGCACTCCCCTCGTTCGCTTGAACCCGGATACTGGGTCATCATTCAGGACAACAAGACCATTCTGCAAAGCGGGAAAACCGGGCCAAATCTGGCCTTTGGAGCGCTCCCCGGCTGGCTTGAAACAGCGGAGGTCCCGATCCCAATTGGCTCGTGGCACGACCGTCCGCTTCGTCTTTTTTCAATAGATACAAAATGCGCCATCCGTCCTCCGTTTATAGCTGAGGCTCTTAATGCCGCAGTACAAACGATTGACGATGCCACTCTCGGCATCAGCGGTCTTGCCAGACAGATTATCCACTGGGAACAACAGAGCCGCTTCTGCTCGTTGTGCGGTGGAAGAACCGGTCCTTTTCTCCATGAATGGGGCAGGCAATGCTCTGTTTGTAACACCAAGCAATTCCCGCGAATTTCTCCGTGCTCCATCGTTCTGGTGAGGCGTGATGCTGAGGTGCTACTGGTCAGAAATGCGGAATGGCCGGCCGGTCGATATAGCCTGGCGGCAGGATTTGTCACAATAGGAGAATCGTTAGAGGATTGTGCGGCACGAGAAGTTCGTGAAGAAACGGGGATAGACATTGCTGAAATCACATACGTAGGAAGCCAGAGTTGGCCCTTTCCCTCGCAAATAATGGCCGGTTTTGTGGCTGAGTACGCCGGTGGTGAACTGACTGTTGACCATGATGAGCTTGAAGACGCTCGCTGGTTTTCTGTCTCAGATCTTCCAATATTACCGCCGACGCGAAGTATAGCTCGAAGGATTATTGATACATTTTGCAGGTGCTAACGCTTGCTTTCATTTGTTGAGCTCGCCAAAAAAAGTTGGAACAAATGCCGGAAGTGGCGGTATCAAGCGCCACATCCGGTTAAAAAGCAGCTTTATCAAAGTCCCAGATCTGCCGGCTTCCTGCCGGCATCCGGGAAGAATAACGGTGCACCAAACTTTTCGACACCGAAGCGGCCGATAACCGCTTGAGTCGTCTTCGCGACCATAAAATCAGCAAAGGCCTTACCGCCCTGGCTATTGACCTTGGGCCATTTTACTGCATTGAGCTCAATGACGTGGTAGACATTGAGTAGTTTACTGTCTCCCTCGTTAAGAATTATTAGCCCAAGTCCTTTATTAAGCGCCAGATAGGTAGCACGATCAGTCAGGATATAGCCCTTCTTCTCTGCCGCCACGTTAAGGCTCTGCCCCATTCCGATGCCGGTCTGCTGGTACCATTTCTGGCCATCTGGATTAATGGCAGCCCCTTTCCAGAGCCCTTTTTCCTTGGCGTGAGTGCCGGAATTATCACCACGGGACACGAAGATAGCACCGGTTTTGGCGATACGCTTCAAGGCGTCAACGGCCGAGGCGCCTTTTATTTTAGCCGGATCAGATGGTGGGCCAACTATTATGAAGTCATTGTGCATTACCAGACGGCGGGTAACACCAAAGCCATCGGCCATAAACTTCTTCTCGGCCGCCGGAGAATGAACCAAAAGCACGTCTGCCTCCCCTTTTTCTCCCATCTTCATGGCCTGACCGGAACCGACGGCGATGGTTTTGACCAAGTAACCGCTCTCTTTCTCAAATATCGGGACAAGGACATCCAGCAGTCCTGAATCCTGGGTACTGGTGGTGGTTGCAAGGATGACCGATTTCGGTACAGCAAAAACCGGGATAGCCGTCACCAGCGTGGCAACTGCTGCGATACCTGTTATGAAATGTTTCATCAATCTGATTCTGTTCATTTGTAGGCTCCTTTCAAGATAGGTCAGCTATTATTTTGCGTTTTCAACATGCCATTCCTTTGAATCCGGGAAAAAAAGTGGTGTGCCGAAACGCTCAACACCAAATTCAGTAACAATCTTCTGTCCCTTGGCTGGCGCAGTGAGCCAGCTAACAAAAGTATCTGTGTCCTTGCTGTTGACAGCCGGGAATTTTTTACGGCTGACCGGGATAAGAGATATTCGGTTCAGTAACGCTTCATCACCTTCTACGAGTATCTGTAGTTTGATTTCTTTTTTAATTGACAGATAGGTGGCACGGTCAATAAATGTATATGCGCCTGAACGGTCGGTAAAACGGAGTGTGGCAACATTCCCCTCGTTCCCTTTTTCGTAAACGGTGTACCACGCGCCAGTCGGTTTCACACCAGTTTTTGCCCAAAACGCCAATTCGGCAATATTAGTACCGGATTTATCTCCGCGACTGACAAAAGGAGCAGCTTTTTCGGCAATTTTTTGGAGTGCAGCCAATGCAGACTTCATTCCGCGAACTCCAGCTGGATCGCTGGGCGGACCTACTATGACAAAATCATTGTACATTAAAGGGATGCGTTCCGTTCCGTACCCGGCGGCAACAAACTTTTCTTCCAGAGAACGGGCATGTACCATCACTAGATCGAAGTTCCCCTTTTCGGAAATTTTAAGGGCTGCACCGGTGCCGCTTCCTACATGTCGCACACGGATGCCGGTATCCTTTTCGAAAGCATCTTCCAGCTTTGTCACAATTCCAGCATCAATCGGCCCAATAGTGCTTGCCAAAAGTATAAATCCTTCTTCAGCGTGGACTACTGTTGACAACATTGCAACGAACAACAAAAACGAAACAGAATACGTAGATAACCACTTCATAGATATCCCTCCTTTTGAGTGCTTTCAGCAAGATAATTCTCAATTTTACTGATTGTTACCATCTTTTTCAGTCGGCTGATCCCACATTTACAGGCTTCAAATGCATCTTCACTATTTGGAGAACTGGCTGCTACCAAAGAAATAATCTCTCCGACGGCAAGGCAGCCGGTCCGCCGGATTATCAATATATCTTCCAGTTCCCATCGAGTTTTAAGCTCTCGGACAATACCCTCCATCTCCTCTATCGCATTCTCTTTAGCCTTGTATTCGACAGATGTTGTGAGTATATCCGAACCGGTCTTTTGTTTGACAACCGCATAGTGAAATACAACGGAACCAGAGAATGCCGAACTAATTGAGTCATAGCCCATGGCAGGATCAATGGGGTCGTGGGTGACAAGAACCATAGCTTACTCCTCCTATGTACCAATATTGTTTGACCAAACTCATAAATATCCGGGCACCCTTTTACAAGGTGGTGCATCAATGTCGCTAGAATATGGCCTTGGCCTGAAGCCGGTAGGGCACGTTTTCAACGCTGCCTTTGCTCTGGCCACACGTCTGCAGCCAGCACAGTAATCGCCAATACATTTTTTCATTTCTTCCTCCATAGGTATTTAATGCGGGGACAAGCCCCGTCCTGCAACCGGTAGATAAAAAAAGGGGGCTCCCCTTGGATAAGAAGAGACCCCTCCCGCTACGCAGTTATAGCGCACGAATGAAGTTTCCCCTTTTCAAAAGGAAGGCGCTGCTGTTTCCGGCAGTACCCATTGGCTGTTTTCCATGAGGGAAGCCCTGGTAGGAATAACAGCTCGGAGAACGTTTACGCAGTTTTTAGTTCAGCTTCAGTCAGATGGCTTGCATTGATACGAGCATATCTGTGCAGCAGTTTTATATCTCTGTATTACAGAACTTAGTTTTATAAGCTAGCAAAAGTCATACCACATTTATAAAAAACCGATAAATGGCACGATATCAATTGATATGCCCGTCAAAAAGTGGATGATTTTATAACCAATGCGTAGATAATTTCCCCAATAATAGCTGTGTGTGGAAAATGGCTACAACAGTCGTGCTATCGAAGAACATCAACGCACTTTCAATTGCACTCCTGCTTTCCAAAATAACTTGGCACCACTTTGGTGCCATTGCAAAACCCAGATTGATGGGACGGCTGATAAGGGCAACTTATATCTTTATAGAATATTCAGGCGGCCGTAGCCCTGATCCAAGCGGAAGGAAGAACTTGCAGTCTCTTGAAAAAACTGAATCTATTAAAGAAAAGGCAGTCATCACTCACTCAACGACGTAGACACGCAACTCGTCCAAAAGCGCGTTGATATCTCCCGTAAAGCGGCTCG
>JAFLLC010000225.1 GCA_019162745.1 Deltaproteobacteria bacterium
TTTTTGTTCGGGGAGGAACCATTGTCAGGCCACCTGAAGTTAATATTCTGGCAAGCTTTGGCAAGGTTATGATTGATGTGTATCGTCGCCCGGTTGTGGCGATTCTCTCCACCGGTGATGAACTGGTTGAGTTGGGAGGGATTCCCGGGCCGGGAGAAATCATCAACAGCAATGCACTTTCTCTGGCTGCCGCTGTGGCAGAAATGGGATGTATTCCCCGTATAGTTGGTATCGCCAGGGATACCAGGGAGAGTCACCTTGAAAAACTCCGGGAAGGATTAAATGCTGACGTCCTGATCACCTCTGCCGGTGTTTCAGCCGGCGACCGTGATTTGGTACGTGATGTGCTGATTGAACTCGGAGTGGAGCAAATTTTTTGGAAGGTCGGCATTAAGCCGGGGGGGCCGACCGCTTTTGCGATGTTCAAGACAACACAGGTGTTTTCCCTCCCTGGAAACCCGGTTTCAACCATGATTACCTTCGAGGAGTTCGTCCGTCCTGCGTTACTGAAAATACTGGGGCATCAGCGGGTGCTGCGACCAACATTTAAGGCCGTTTTACGGGAGGATATAAGAAAAAAATCTGGCAAAGTGCAGATTATCAGGGTGATTTTGGAATTTGATGAAGGGAATTGGTTTGCCAGTTCGGCCGGCAACCAGGCGACCGCGATTCTCAAGACCATGGTAGATGCCCAAGCACTTGCCGTTCTCCCTGCTGATGGTGTCTTTTTTGCCAAAGGCGATGAAGTTGATGTGCACTTTTATGGGAATTATTGCGATCGTGTAGAAGCGTTGCAATGAACGATCACCTTCGTGTTAAGAACGTAAAAGGGATATTGCTTCATGTCGAACTACCCGGATCTCATAAATATCCCCTTTAATAACAGCTTCATAAAAGATGTGTTTGTGCCATGTGGGCCACAGTGCTCACCAAGTTCGTTCGAACCTGGATACTGGGTCATAATTCAGGACAACAAGACAATTCTGCAAACCGGTAAAATCGGGCCGGTTCTCGCCTTTGGAGCACTTCCCGACTGGCTTGAAACATCGGAGGTCCCGCTACTGATTGGCTTATGGTACGGTCGTCCACTTCGCATTTTTTCAATAGATAAAAAATGCACTGTCCACCCCCCGTTTATAGCTGAGGCTCTTAATGCAGTAGTACAAACAATTGACGATGCCACGCTCGGCATCAGTGGTCTTGCCAGGCAGATTCTTCACTGGGAACAACAGAGTCGCTTCTGCTCGTTGTGCGGTGGAAGAACCGGGCCTTTCCTCCGTGAATGGGGTAGGCAATGCTCTGTTTGTAACACCAAGCAATTCCCGCGAATCTCTCCGTGCTCCATCGTTCTTGTGAGGCGAGATGCTGAGGTGCTACTGGTCAGAAATGCGGAATGGCCGACCGGTCGATATAGCCTGGCAGCAGGATTTGTCACAATAGGAGAGTCGTTGGAGGATTGTGCGGCACGGGAGGTTCGTGAAGAAACGGGGATAGACATTGATGGAATCACATACGTAGGAAGCCAGAGTTGGCCCTTTCCCTCGCAAATAATGGCCGGTTTTGTTGCTGAGTACGCCAGCGGCGAACTGACTGTTGACCATGATGAGCTTGAAGACGCTCGCTGGTTTTCTATCTCAGATCTTCCAATATTACCGCCGACGCGAAGTATAGCTCGAAGAATTATTGATACATTTTGCAGTTGCTAACGGTTGCTTTCATTTGTTGAGCTCGCCAAAAAAAAGATCGGAACAAATAGAGGGAGTGGCGGTATCAATCGCCACCCCCGGTTAAAAAACAGCTTTATCAAAGCCCAAGATCTGCCGGACTCCTGCCGGCGTCCGGGAAGAATAACGGTGCACCAAACTTTTCGACACCGAAGCGGCCGATAACCGCTTGAGTCGTCTTCGCGACCATAAAATCAGCAAAGGCCTTACCGCCCTGGCTATTGACCTTGGGCCATTTTACTGCATTGAGCTCAATGACGTGGTAGACATTGAGTAGTTTACTGTCTCCCTCGTTAAGAATTATTAGCCCAAGTCCTTTATTAAGCGCCAGATAGGTAGCACGATCAGTCAGGATATAGCCCTTCTTCTCTGCCGCCACGTTAAGGCTCTGCCCCATTCCGATGCCGGTCTGCTGGTACCATTTCTGGCCATCTGGATTAATGGCAGCCCCTTTCCAGAGCCCTTTTTCCTTGGCGTGAGTGCCGGAATTATCACCACGGGACACGAAGATAGCACCGGTTTTGGCGATACGCTTCAAGGCGTCAACGGCCGAGGCGCCTTTTATTTTAGCCGGATCAGATGGTGGGCCAACTATTATGAAGTCATTGTGCATTACCAGACGGCGGGTAACACCAAAGCCATCGGCCATAAACTTCTTCTCGGCCGCCGGAGAATGAACCAAAAGCACGTCTGCCTCCCCTTTTTCTCCCATCTTCATGGCCTGACCGGAACCGACGGCGATGGTTTTGACCAAGTAACCGCTCTCTTTCTCAAATATCGGGACAAGGACATCCAGCAGTCCTGAATCCTGGGTACTGGTGGTGGTTGCAAGGATGACCGATTTCGGTACAGCAAAAACCGGGATAGCCGTCACCAGCGTGGCAACTGCTGCGATACCTGTTATGAAATGTTTCATCAATCTGATTCTGTTCATTTGTAGGCTCCTTTCAAGATAGGTCAGCTATTATTTTGCGTTTTCAACATGCCATTCCTTTGAATCCGGGAAAAAAAGTGGTGTGCCGAAACGCTCAACACCAAATTCAGTAACAATCTTCTGTCCCTTGGCTGGCGCAGTGAGCCAGCTAACAAAAGTATCTGTGTCCTTGCTGTTGACAGCCGGGAATTTTTTACGGCTGACCGGGATAAGAGATATTCGGTTCAGTAACGCTTCATCACCTTCTACGAGTATCTGTAGTTTGATTTCTTTTTTAATTGACAGATAGGTGGCACGGTCAATAAATGTATATGCGCCTGAACGGTCGGTAAAACGGAGTGTGGCAACATTCCCCTCGTTCCCTTTTTCGTAAACGGTGTACCACGCGCCAGTCGGTTTCACACCAGTTTTTGCCCAAAACGCCAATTCGGCAATATTAGTACCGGATTTATCTCCGCGACTGACAAAAGGAGCAGCTTTTTCGGCAATTTTTTGGAGTGCAGCCAATGCAGACTTCATTCCGCGAACTCCAGCTGGATCGCTGGGCGGACCTACTATGACAAAATCATTGTACATTAAAGGGATGCGTTCCGTTCCGTACCCGGCGGCAACAAACTTTTCTTCCAGAGAACGGGCATGTACCATCACTAGATCGAAGTTCCCCTTTTCGGAAATTTTAAGGGCTGCACCGGTGCCGCTTCCTACATGTCGCACACGGATGCCGGTATCCTTTTCGAAAGCATCTTCCAGCTTTGTCACAATTCCAGCATCAATCGGCCCAATAGTGCTTGCCAAAAGTATAAATCCTTCTTCAGCGTGGACTACTGTTGACAACATTGCAACGAACAACAAAAACGAAACAGAATACGTAGATAACCACTTCATAGATATCCCTCCTTTTGAGTGCTTTCAGCAAGATAATTCTCAATTTTACTGATTGTTACCATCTTTTTCAGTCGGCTGATCCCACATTTACAGGCTTCAAATGCATCTTCACTATTTGGAGAACTGGCTGCTACCAAAGAAATAATCTCTCCGACGGCAAGGCAGCCGGTCCGCCGGATTATCAATATATCTTCCAGTTCCCATCGAGTTTTAAGCTCTCGGACAATACCCTCCATCTCCTCTATCGCATTCTCTTTAGCCTTGTATTCGACAGATGTTGTGAGTATATCCGAACCGGTCTTTTGTTTGACAACCGCATAGTGAAATACAACGGAACCAGAGAATGCCGAACTAATTGAGTCATAGCCCATGGCAGGATCAATGGGGTCGTGGGTGACAAGAACCATAGCTTACTCCTCCTATGTACCAATATTGTTTGACCAAACTCATAAATATCCGGGCACCCTTTTACAAGGTGGTGCATCAATGTCGCTAGAATATGGCCTTGGCCTGAAGCCGGTAGGGCACGTTTTCAACGCTGCCTTTGCTCTGGCCACACGTCTGCAGCCAGCACAGTAATCGCCAATACATTTTTTCATTTCTTCCTCCATAGGTATTTAATGCGGGGACAAGCCCCGTCCTGCAACCGGTAGATAAAAAAAGGGGGCTCCCCTTGGATAAGAAGAGACCCCTCCCGCTACGCAGTTATAGCGCACGAATGAAGTTTCCCCTTTTCAAAAGGAAGGCGCTGCTGTTTCCGGCAGTACCCATTGGCTGTTTTCCATGAGGGAAGCCCTGGTAGGAATAACAGCTCGGAGAACGTTTACGCAGTTTTTAGTTCAGCTTCAGTCAGATGGCTTGCATTGATACGAGCATATCTGTGCAGCAGTTTTATATCTCTGTATTACAGAACTTAGTTTTATAAGCTAGCAAAAGTCATACCACATTTATAAAAAACCGATAAATGGCACGATATCAATTGATATGCCCGTCAAAAAGTGGATGATTTTATAACCAATGCGTAGATAATTTCCCCAATAATAGCTGTGTGTGGAAAATGGCTACAACAGTCGTGCTATCGAAGAACATCAACGCACTTTCAATTGCACTCCTGCTTTCCAAAATAACTTGGCACCACCCTGGTGCCATTGCAAAACCCAGATTGACGGGACGGCTGATAAGGGCAACTTATATCTTTGTAGAATATTCAGGCGGCCGTAGCCCTGATCCAAGCGGAAGGAAGAACTTGCCGTCTCTTGAAAAAATTGAATCTATTAAAGAAAAGAAAAGGCAGTGATGCCTCACTCAACAACGTAGACACGCAACTCGTCCAAAAGCGCGTTGATATCTCCCGT
>JAFLLC010000160.1 GCA_019162745.1 Deltaproteobacteria bacterium
CTGGTCAGACTGCCATCCGCCTGAGCGAGTGCGTTATATGCGGTCCGAGATCGAGCTTGCCTTGAGTAGAGCGTCGTTGTTGATTACGGATTCAGAATTTACTCGTCGGGAAGTTGCAGACTATTTTAGTTGGCCCATCGAGAAGATTCGCGCCATACCATTGGCGAGCGCGGGATGTTTTTATCCACGCGGCCCTGAACTGCTACAAGGGTTACTTCAAAAATTCAGTCTATTGGAGGGAGGGTACAGTCTTTTTCTGGGTACGATCGAGCCCAGAAAAAATCTTCCGACTCTTTTAGATGCGTATGAGTCTTTGCCTGTTTCATTACGCAAACGCTGGCCATTGATCTTGGCAGGATATTCGGGCTGGCAGAGCGAGGACATCTTTGCCCGGATTGAGAAGGGTTCGCGTAGTGGCTGGATACGTTATCTGGGGTATCTCTTACCGGAGGATTTACCGCTTTTAATGGCGGGTGCGCGGTTATTCCTCTTCCCGTCGTTTTATGAGGGGTTTGGTTTACCCGTTCTTGAGGCAATGGCTTCAGGTATTCCTGTCGTGTGCTCAAATTCTTCTTCCTTGCCTGAAGTGGCAGGCGATGCCGCGTTAATGTGCGATGCTGCCGATACGAATACACTCTGCCAGTTGATTGCAAAAGGCCTTGAAGATGAAGTTTGGCGAGCATCCGCTCGAGAGCTGGGGTTAGTCCAGGCAGCCAAATTCAGTTGGTCTCGTTGCGCGCGAGAAACTGTCGACGTTTACCGGTCGTTGCAATGTTGATTCGTATTCTTGGTGCCCAATGGTTGGCTACGGCAATCTTTGGCCTTGTTTCTTTTGTGTTGAGTGTTTTTGTCGGTCGTGTTCTGGGCCCGGAAAAGTATGGAGCCTATGTCAATGCAATCTCGCTGGGGTCGCTGATGGCCATCCTGATCGATGGTGGATTCGGCAAAATACTGATGCGCGAAGCAGTGAGCACTACAGAAGATTTTATTTCTTGTGGCGACAACTTGCATGGTGCCGCTTACGGTCATGCCTTGCTTGTGGTCGGTAGTTTATGTCTGTTCATATTGTTATTTAACGAACCGGCTCGGCTGCCGATTCTTTTGGCTACGGTTGGTGCTTTCGGAATGGTTACGCTCGGTCAGTTCTCGCTGAGTATTTTGCGTGGCCAAGGACACATGGTACATGATGCCGGGTTGGTGATTGCAAATCGCCTTCTGACGGCGGCGTGCATTATTGTGGTTCTACTGCTGGGGGCCGATGATCCCTGGAAAATTCTTGCCGCCCAGGGGATCGGCGCCGGCGTATTTGTAGTGTATGCCATGCGCTTGCACAGTGTACGGCCGCACTTCACTTTCCCTGCTTCGCTTTATCGCGCTATGTTACCGTTGTTTTGGCTTGATCTGGCAACGGTTGTTTACTTTCGTTCGGATAATCTCCTGATGCTGTTGCTTAATATTCCAAAAGCTGATATCGGCTGTTACGGTATTGCTTTTCGGCTAATGGAGACGATCCTGCTGTTCGTTAATCCAGTCGGGGTATTACTCTTCCGTGGATTCCGGTTGCACGATAAGGCGCATCTTTTGCCATTGTCCAAGCTTGTCAGGCCGGTATTAAGTGCAGGTTTGGTTGGATGTTTCGTCACATCGTTCTGCTATATGTTCGCTGATGCATTGATTCCCGCACTCTTTGGTCCAGCATTCACCCCCGCAAGCAGTATTTTGAAGGTTTTGAGTCTGTCACTGATTTTTTCGTTGGCAAATGTCGTCTTGATTCAGGCAGCACTAGCATGGAATATGGAAAAAGTATGCATGATAGCAGCGACGGTCGTTGCGGTAGTCAGTGTTCTTTCCAATTATTTATTACTGCCGGTTTATGGTGTAGTTGTTGCTGGATGGATGGCCCTGATTACTCAAATGGTGTTGAGTTTATCGCTTATTGGCGGATTGTTCTGGATATCGCCGACGAAACGGCAGAAGCCGTGATAACCTGAATGTCAATTTCCGTCCTCAATGTTTATCGCACGTATTACCCTGATCCTCCAGGAGGATTGCAGGAGGCGATACGCCAAATTTGCCTGGCGACTGGTCAGTGTGACGTGACCAACACGATCTTTACCTTGTCGCCAAGCCCTGTCCCCGCAGAACTCTTACGACCAGAGGG
Organism: Deltaproteobacteria bacterium; assembly: GCA_019162745.1. Taxonomy (GTDB): domain Bacteria; phylum Desulfobacterota; class Desulfuromonadia; order Geobacterales; family Pseudopelobacteraceae; genus JACRCG01. The sequence goes on from JAFLLC010000160.1 coordinate 2,162, forward strand.
CCGCGTGTTTCGTTGTCGCTCCTGGGCCGCACCTGCATCGTGTGATTTGGGTGGAGTTTCTGCTTTCTTACAGTTTCGAAGGTTGGCCGACCAAGCGGATGTGATCCATTATTTCTTTCCGTGGCCGTTTGCCGATGTACTGCATGCAGTTGCTTGCCCTAAAAAACCAACTGTATTGACCTACATTTCTGATATTGTTCGTCAACGCTGGATGGGAAAGTTTTATGCGCCGTTGATGTGGCATACGCTGCAAGGCGTTAGCTCTATCGTCGCGAATTGTCCTGCTTATGCTCAGACAAGCCCTGTGCTTACGCATCCCTCGATTCGGGATAAGGTGAGTGTTATTCCGCTGGGGATTGTCGAGGAATCATACCATCAGGTCGCTGACGAGGCGGTGCTGAATCGTCTTGGGGTGGGAGATGGATCGCCATTTTTTCTCTTTATCGGTGTATTACGCTATTACAAGGGACTGCATACCCTACTGCAGGCGGCGGCGAAGCTTAGAGTTCAAGTCGTAATTGCCGGTTCTGGGCCCGAAGATGAAGCCTTACGCGAACAAGCGCGTCAGCTTGGCTTGTCGAATTTGATTTTTGCCGGTCAGGTCTCCAATTCTGAAAAAGTTGCATTATTGAAAAGTTGCCGGGCCTTGATATTGCCGTCGCATTTGCGCTCTGAGGCTTACGGCATGGTACTGGTAGAAGCTGCCATGTTTAGCAGGCCGATGATTTCCTGTGAGATTGGCACTGGAACCTCGTTTGTGAATGTGGATGGTGAAACAGGTATCGTGGTACCTCCGGAAAATCCGGATGAGCTTGCCCGGGCGATGAACCAGCTGTTGGATGAGTCTGTTGCCGAACATTTTGGGCAGAACGCCCGCCGGCGTTATGAGTTGACATTTTCAGGAAATAAACTCGGCAACGCGTATGCTGAACTTTTTCGTAAAGTGGCACGAAAATAACTGACGTGGAATGAAAAAAAGGATACTTGGGCGATTACGAATGAGGTTGTTAATCACAGGAATCAATGGTTTTGTTGGAAAAGCGTTAGCCTATGAGTCGACTCGGCGTGGCATTCAGGTAAAGGGGGTCGTAAGGTCTCCCCTTAAATTACCTCCAGAATTAGAAACATCCATTATTGACGTAATAGATGGTGAAACCGATTGGATGTATGCTCTTAAGGAATCTGAAGTGGTGGTTCATCTGGCCGCGCGAGTGCATGTGAAGAATGAATCGGCGGCAGATCCGTCAAATGAATATCGCACGGTGAATGTCGATGGCACGTTAAATCTGGCTCGCCAGGCCGTTGAGGCTAATGTGCGTCGATTTGTTTTTATTAGTTCCATTAAGGTCAACGGTGAATCAACGCCTTTTGATAAAGCCTTCACTGCCAATGATATACCTGACCCACGAAACCCTTACAGTGTCAGTAAAAATGATGCAGAACAGGGTTTACGAAAGTTGGCGGTTGAGACAGGAATGGAAGTTGTGATAATCCGGCCGCCATTGGTGTATGGCCCTGAGGTGAAGGCTAATTTTCTTACCATGATGCGATGGCTGTATAATGGGATTCCTTTGCCATTTGGGGCGATCCATAATCAGCGCAGCCTGGTGGCTCTTGATAATCTTGTTGATTTGATTATTACCTGCCTTGATCGTCCGGCTGCGGCTAATCAAGTTTTTCTGGCAGGTGATGGCGAGGATCTTTCCACTACCGAGTTACTGCGGCGCTTGGGCTTAGCTTTGGGTAAACCTGCACGGATGCTACCGGTCCCGGTAGCATTATTTAAAGCAGGAACTGCGTTGATTGGCAGGCGAGATATTGCGCAACGATTATGCGGATCTTTACGGGTTGATATATCCAAGGCACGAAATCTCCTTGGTTGGAATCCGCCCATCTCTGTGGATGAGGGATTACGCCGGACGGCTCAAAGTTTTTTGGCAGCAACTACAAAGAAATGATGGGCTATCCTTTCCAGACTGCCATCTTGTTTGAGTGGTTATTTTTTTTTAGTTTTCTCTTCCTTTTGTCCTTGGGTTTAACTTGGTGCATAACAAAAATTGCTCTCCGACATAGTCTTCTCGACATCCCTAATCAGCGCAGCTCACACACTCAGCCCACGCCGCGGGGAGGTGGGCTTGCCATTCTCATTGCCTGCTACCTTGGCGGGGCATATCTTGTGTTTACAGGTAAAATCGTCATCCCTCATATCATTGCCTTGGCCGGATGTGGTCTTGGTGTTGCCATAATTGGTTTTCTGGATGATCTTTTTCATCTTTCCGCCGGCATTCGAAGTATTGTTCATTTTGGATGCGCACTACTTGCGTTGCAATTTCTACCAATCGGTAGTGATATTTTTAAGCCATTTAGTGAAGGGCTTTTTCCCTTTGTCGTACCGCTCTTATTTTCCATCGGAGTTGTGTGGCTGATAAATCTTTACAATTTTATGGATGGCATAGACGGGCTTGCCGGCGTCGAGGCCATATCTGTTGCCTTAGGGGCAGGCCTTCTTCTTTTTTATTCAGGGGAAACGGGAGGATATTTTCTCCTACTCCTGCTTCTTGCCGCCTCCGTCCTTGGCTTTCTTATGTTGAACTGGCCACCCGCCCGGATATTCATGGGAGACGCCTGCAGTGGCTTTCTCGGCTTTTCTTTTGGAACGATTGCCTTATTCACCGCACAATTCACCAGTATGACCCTCTGGACATGGCTCATACTCCTTGGCGTCTTTGTGGTGGAT
>JAFLLC010000149.1 GCA_019162745.1 Deltaproteobacteria bacterium
TAATTCGTTAGCAGCAGACTCCGGGTCTGTATGAACTAGTATGGAATTATTATGCGGCTGAATTTGACAAAACAGGCTAAAACAGGCTTAACTTATCAATATTACTTGTATAATGATTGAGACTATTTACAGTCAACTGTATTGTAGATTTATGCAGGGGGAAGCGGGGAGGGTAGTTGGTGGTATGGATATGCTGTTTTTAAAGAAAAAGAACTCAACAAGCATGCAGTTGCTGCAACATATGCAGCAACTGCTGCATATGTTAACCGGATTTCTGGTTTGTCCTATAGATTAAACTCAGTTTTAAATGGATACAAATACCTGATCTTGACCTTTGAACTGAGTCTATTTGCCAAAGGCGACCAGAAACTGCTGCAGGAGTTGTGGGGCGTTTGATTTTATCGCGCCCCCCATAAAATCCATGATCCCCGGCCGGTAGCCGTCGTTCCAGATTTTGTTGAACATCGCTGTGTTGGTTTTGCAGACGCAATCCGCCTCTTCGACTGTTTTCCCCTCCTCGATGCTGCAACCATCTCCATCCAGAGTTACTGTCTTCTTGATATCGTCAACCGAGAAGTAAAATGTTGTCGGTACGCTGAATACACCCTTCTGATAGATTTCCTGCAATGTACTGAAGATATCTTCCTGCATTTGTTCCCCCATTGCTTTATGTTGTTGAAGGCGGGGCCGAAGCCCCGCCTTCAAAGTTACAATACACCGTTGATCAGCTTAGTATCCAAATATTTTCAGCACTGGCGGCAAGCTGACATCATAGTTCACCCCGGTTAACGGGGCAGCCGATACCTGTTTTGCCACGCCAGTAGCAGTTGGGTCAACAATTCCACCATAGAGCAGGAATTGAACCATCTGCGACTGGGCGTATTGGGTATTGGAGAGAGAAGCAGTTGGATCAAGCAGGAAACCGTGGTTTATGCCAGCCTGATCGAACTGGAAGTAACCTTCCGCCGGCGTGGTTGCTCCAGTACTGTTCGTTGCAGCAGATACAGTCTTGGGTGCCGGTACGCCGCCTGTCAGGGTATACATGAATGATGACGGTATCCTTAGATCTACAATATAACTCAACTGCTTGAATCCGGGCGCGACCAAGTTTCCGGCAGAGCCTAATACTTCACGTCCGCCGAGCGCATTACCGAAGTAACGGGTATTGTCATTGGGGATGACCAGATCGCCGACCGCCTCCTGAATTGCAATGCGCCCTGAAAGACGTGACGGCAGACCCGCTACGAACGGTGTCGTCATTGTCGCCGGATCAACAGAATCAACGACGCTCTGGGTAACCTGCATGAAATTATGATAGGTCGGTGTTCCCGCAGCAATTCCGACAGCAGCCAATCCGGCGTTAATACTCGGGCCGAAAGCCGGACTGTTCTGCAGCAGATAGGCGAGGCGTCCACCGGGGACACTGAGGAACCCTTTCATGTCGCTGTTCAAGGTAGTCTGCGTGTACGGGTACCCAGTTGTGGAGAGGGTTGTATTGCCAGCCAGATAATAAGCTCCGACAATCGAACCGAGGCTGAGACTGACGTATTTTATCTCTGTCGGAGGTGCAGTGATTCCTCCAATCCCGATCAAACCGCCTGTTTTCATCGTCAGTTCCAGTCTATTCAGGTTAAACGCCGCTTGTTGGATATTCGATCTTGTGGCGAGTGGTGCGCCGACAGCCATGAAATCCTGTCCCCAGACCGCTCCGGTTGTATGTGTCGGAACAGCGAGAGCACCATGCAGAGGGAGATCGATTGCGACCACCGTGTACCCTGCGGCGGTAAGCGAACCGGCAACTGCGACAACCTGCTCTTTCTGGCCGGTAATTCCATGCTGGAAGATGATGACCTTTCCGCTCGGGGTTGTCGGTGTGATGAGTACGAACGGAATAGCGGTGGTGGTATGATAATATGCGGTTAAATCTCTAGTAGCAGCATCACGGAATGGTTGTAATACACCAGCTGCCGGGTTGTATGCGCCTGTTAAACCGGTAAGATCGCCTCCAGCTACGCTGGCATTTGCCTTGGCTATGACCGGATCTATTGAAAGTTGAGCACTGTTGATTGTGCCGGTTACGATCGAACCTACAGAGTCAGGTGCGGCTCCAGCGCCTGCCGCTGTCCAATATGCAGTCGGCGTAAGTCCTGCCGGAGTTGTCACTGTTACCGCGTTCGTCCAGGTTTTTCCTGTCAGTCCACCGAGTGTTGCCCCAGCAGAGAATGCGCGCAGGGCACTTTCAACCGGTATCATGGTGCCGATTGCGTCCTTCGAGACAAATCCTGCGCCGGTTGTGATGAACCGCCCCATGACGGCAATTTCACTCCGGTTTGCCACTTTGGCATCCGTGATCAGGTCATCCATGACCTTGGCATAACCGGACAGCTTTATGTTTGTTCCGCTCATGGCATTGGCGCGGATCGGTTCAAGAGCGGCAAACGCCCCAACAAGCGGGAATGTTGATTTAAGAATTTCAAAATAGGTCGAACTTACGACAGGTTTGCCGGTGGCAGCGTCCTTAACCCTATTGCTTACGACATAGAGGTAGCGGGTGGCTGAAGACATCGGGAAGTTGGGGAACAGGAACAGATCCGTGCTCCCTGCGCTGTACGTGAGCTTAAACATTCCGGTGACATCAGTAAAGCCGAGAGGATTGTTTTCCGTAGCTGAAGTACTGGTAGTGTCCGCCGAAATCTGGAATACCTTGATATTGTCAGCCGTTACGGTTGTTGCATCAACCGGGCTGGAAAATCTGATGTAGATCGGGGCATTCACACCCGACACGGCGCTGGTTGAGCTGACTTCGTAGTAGTTTATATATGACAATGCCTCAGGCGGAGTCATTGGGGAATTGGCCGGGCGAACGACAGGGTCGCTTGCTGACATTGAGCTCGTCAGCGGACTTTTTGCCATGGCGGTAGCAAGGACGTTCGGCAACGGTATCTCACCGCTGGTCGGGTTGAATACTACCGAGTTTCCGGTGCTGTCGCTCGGGCTGTTGGTGCCGGATGGATCCGAACCGGAACATCCTGTTACCAGTATAAAGCTTAAATATATCAAAAGTCGCATAATACTTGTATTCATGGCATTACCTCTCATTTTTATAAAATAATATCACCGGTAATAGTGCTAGAACTTGACGGTAATCGAGCCACCAAAGAGATGGACATCACTTTGGTAGGTGCCGGTCGCCCCTGTCAGTTCCGTCATATCCTGGTTACTGACAGTTCTGTCAACAAAGTGAGTCCACATGTAGGCTATGTCGAGTGAATAGTTGTCGTTGTGAAATCCTTGACCGATACTGAAGCTGTGGCGGTCTGAGTCCGGAAGCACCGGCCCGATAGTGGAATCCGGCACAGGATTATTGTCGTACATGTATCCGGCTCGCAGATCCAGATTTTTAGTCAATGCATATTGGCCACCAAACTTGTAGCACCAGACATCTTTCCAATTGAGAGGTTTGGGTTTGCCATTGAAGAGAGCAAGCTGTGGACTGTCAAATTGGAACTCTAATTCTTTCAGTGAACTCCAGCCAGTCCATTCGGCGTCAACTTCCATTGTCAGCTTTTCTGTCGGCTGCCAGGCAACACCGAGACCCAGGCTGGCAGGAAGCACAATTTTGGTCGAAACTGTTGAAGAAACGCGCGTCCTTGAGTAGGTAGAAGTGGCGTCTGTCGTCATGCCGATAATGTCAAAACCGGCTGGTGTTGTTGCAAGAAAGTTGGCATCACCTGTGATATTAAGTTCTATTTCGCTCCGATAGGCAGCGCCAAATGACAGGCTTGGCGCTGGTTTCCATTTCAGGCCCGCGTTCCAGCCGATATCGGTGGCAGTGCCGTCAAGTCCCATATTGCCAAGTTCATACGCCGAATTTTCAACAGCAGCATCCGGGGAGTAGGCCATTCTTTGCAGGGTTACAATGGCATGGGTAACATCGAGTCCGGCAGCCACTGCAAGGTTCCAGTCATCGAAACGGTACGCCACAGTTGGTTGGAAATTGATCGGCTTAACTGCGATATTCATAATTTCCGCACGGAAGGCGCTGCTGTCATCCCAGCTTTTAGCCAGCGGATAAATCGCGTTTACCGCTAACCCTATTGATAGCGGCATGCCTTCAAACGAGTGAGTTGCGTAAAAGGCTGGAGCGATAAAAATATCATTCTTGGCGTTCTCTTTTACCGTCGCAGTGCCAACACCAATTGGTGCATTGCCACTGAGTGGAGCCGTACCGTTAAATTCGGTTGAGGGGACGTAAATAGTCGTAGAGCCGAGGTTGACCTGAGTTCCCTTGAGGAACGCAATACCGGCAGGGTTGTAGAAGAGGGCTGAGGGGTCATCGGCCTGGGCGGTAAAGGCGTTTCCCATAGCCATCGCTTTCGCACCCTGCTCATTCACTTTCAATCCTGCTGCCTGTACAAGCGGAACAGCCGCTACCAAGGTAACCAGCGCGCATGTCAGAACCAGTTTGTTTTTCATTTTAACACTCCTTTCCGTATGTGTGTTCTGTACTTTGTTGCATATATATCTTCAATGCATCCCTCATGACCTCTGACACACGTGCGCCGCTCTGTTGAGCGCAGCTCTCAATCACCCCCCGTTCATCATTGCTTACTCTCATCGATAGTACATGGTTTCGAAGAATTCTTGTGTGCGGTTTCATCTCTATCTATCAACCTTCTATTCAGATTATAAAACGATATTTTTTTACAAACTATTTCACCTTCACGCGCATGTCAAGAACTAAATAGAACAATTTTGTATTTAGTTACGTTATTCTGCTACTACTTACAATAGTTAACTTACATATATATAAATAAATTATTATATATATCCGCAATAACTGATTTATATCTGTTAAATGGAGGTCCCGGTTTAGCTAGAACG
>JAFLLC010000127.1:0-1685 GCA_019162745.1 Deltaproteobacteria bacterium
CCCTTGCTTCCAACTTGTTGATGTATAAGAATCATTGTATTAATCCTCAATGCAGTTTGCATAATTTTCCATTATAGGAAGTATCTTGGTTGTGAATTTTGTTCCTATCTCACCTTTACCCATTATATTCTTCAATCTTCTCATGATTGATGGTTTAAAATGTTTTTCAACCAAGTTGAAATAATTGAGTGTATGTCTCTCAGGACAATCAATATCAACATCAAACAGATATGCGAATTGAGCCTTTCTCGCTATTGCCCTTCCTATTCTAGGGATATGTTGATCCCCAGGAATCTTCACGGCATATCCACCTGTAGTCATTTCAGTATCGTCTTTTGCAGGGAATATAGCGATTGTAAGCACAACTGAATCTTTAGTTGGGAATCCTTTTTTAGACGGTTTATCCCATATCTCCTTAAATATCACAACTTCTTTTGCAATTTGTTCTTTCATTATTTTATCCTTAATCTGCTGTTTCGTTTATTGTATCCAAATGTAAAGATTCTGTTATCGCAGTAGTAAATCTGTAAGATACGGGAGTTCCGGGAAATGTGTTTTGAGATAAGCCATTCGATAAATGCTGATTCCTTCTCCTGCTGAATGTGCCTTCATCTGTAAGCCCACTGCACTGTCAACTAGCCACTGAAATAGTTTCCCGGCGTTCTCTTCACTAACCCCCATTGTTCTGCAAGCATTTATAAACATTTCCTGTTCATGCATTATTTTGTTCGCATCTTTACGCCCCATTACTTTCCGCAGATAGTCGACTTTGTTCATTGTATAACCGGCAGCACGACTAATGAGGTTCATAAGTTGCTCTTGGTAAATCAATATACCGGAAGTGTTATAGAGTGAAGGATGGAGTAATTCCGATTCTAATAATGCAACGCTGCCATGTTTTTGCCTCACAAATTCATCAAAGATTCCGGATTCAATAAAGTGAGGGCTACAGAGCGCAATTGATGCTACCAGTTGTTCAAAATCTGTGGGCCTCACTTTCCAAAGGCAGTCATGTAATTCTGCCGAATTAGTAAGCAATCCTTTAAAATCAACTGAAGACAAGACAGCAAGAGTTTCCGCGTCATCATCACGCACCATTCTTATGTCGAATTCCGAACCTCCCGATTCTCTTATCTGCTTCTGGCAACTATCAATTAATGTCAGGATTGGAGAAGCGGAAATATAATGAAAAATATCATCAGTATCACCTGATGCAGTTATCTCACGCCTAAGCAGATTGGATTTTTCATACATTCCCTCGCTGTAGTCGATAAAATAGCGGTTTTTACCATCCTTGTGATTGCTTGCGAAGGCAGTCGCATATTCGCTCACCTCCCTGTACCGGTCAGCGCTAAAGTCGAGAAAAAATGTAGGCAGTTCTATGTTATCGCTGTGGATAAAACGCTCAAAGAGCAAACCATAACGGAGAGGATCAATATCTGTTACACCCAGAGAATATGCTACCAACGAACCAGGGGCAGCGCTACGACCTGGGCCGGACATTATGCCGTTATTGTTTGCCCAAGTGACACAATTTGCAGCGACAAGAAATTCCGCGTCAGCCCCTTTTATATTACCGATCACTTCAAGCTCGCGGTTAAGACGGCTGAAATATTCTTTGTGCTGTCCTGATCCAAGCTCTGGATAGGTAATGTCCCTTTGTGCCAGACGTTTATGCAGTCCAT
>JAFLLC010000127.1:1785-4818 GCA_019162745.1 Deltaproteobacteria bacterium
TTGTCTTTATCTGTGCTGATCATACAACGGGGGTGTGACAGTATTAGACATAAGGGGAATTATATATTTTAAAAGTTTCAATAAATCTTGAAAACAGAAGCTTTAGTAATGGTATCTGCCCACTCAGGCGATGATCAGAGTTAACCATGTGGAGTTCTGCGCGATGGATTCCGGCATATTCAATCACTTTATTTGCAGGTATAATCTCGTCCTGCCACGCATGAATTATGGTCATTCTTTTACTTCCTGGAGTTGGGCGTTGTTCCAGATAACCGGGAATTCCCACCGCAGGTGCCATCAGAAAAAGTCCAACTGTCGGCAGTTTCTGTGATGCCCGTAATGCCACATATCCTCCCATGCTTGAACCAACCAGAATAAAGGGACCAGCCATTGAGGATGCAACCTCCAGCAAAAGCTTTACCCGCTCTTCAGGATTATCCATGCCTCTAAAGTCTGGGCTTTCAACCTCATACCCATGGCTTTTGGCAATGTCAGCTAACGACTTGATCTTCTCACCCCATGGACCGCTCTCTTTGCCATGGGCAAAAATAACTGACGGGATTGCTACGGTTGGTGGTCTTTCCGAGTTAACGCTCATGTCTGCCTCATTTCTTAAATTTTGCCAGTTTACTTTTCAAATCCCTAATATCCATTTGATGTTCGATTATTTGCTCCGAATCACACAGTGATTGGCATGATTCGGCGATCGAAAGCCAGCGTTTGTAACAGTTTGTACGGGATTCTGGTGCATGTTGTTCTGCAAGCTTATCGATATCCAGCAACATTGGTCTCATCCCACAGGAATAACAAAGATTCTCTCCGTCCAACTCAATCACTTTAACTCTATTGTCTAAACATTTATTGTAAAAGGCTAACGCCTGTTCGGGTGCAGACTCCGCGTAATATTCTGCCAACCCTCGGTACGAATCCGACAGCCACCAGAAATAGCGTGGGATGTCCTTTTCTTTTGCTACAACACGCTCCAGAGCTTTTGCCTCCATTTTATACCAGTTTCGAGACGATTCTGTTTTGCCATATCCCGTAGATTTCAGCAGTTCACTGACAATCATGTTTATCAGAAGCTGGAGGTCAGTGTCTTCAGGGGCGCAATCTCCTGCCTTGTCAGCAATCGCCAATACCTTTTCGTAAAATGGAACGTCGCATTTTTCATTGAGTGCCAGAATCATTCGGAGAGGGGCGACGAACATTCCCTCTTTATAGTTGCTGTTATCCTGCTCAATTAGCTGTTTTCGCAGATGAAGACATTTCATATACCATTCACGAGCAACTAATGGCTCGCTGGCTGCAAACGAATCTCCCAAATTTGCATAGCAGACGGAAAGGTCACATAACAGCTCACTGCTCTCGTTGCCCATTGTTTGCAATATTTGCAACTGTTCCAGTGATTCCAGATAGCACTTGCCTGCAGCCTTTCCTTTTCTCCTGTCACCCTGCAAATTCAGATAATAGGCAAGAGCTTTACGGTAACGTTCAGACTCCGGATCTGCCTTTATCAACAACCGTCCGGCATTCACGCACTTTTTTAGGCACACAGGATATTTCAAGTATGTTCCCGGAGTGACATAAAACTCTCTCGCAATCTTTTCTATCTGTTCCACACATGCTGCATACACAGACAAAAGAGCCTTATCGGGGTTCTCTGCGTCAATAAATTCTTCTAGGGCGTTTTCAACTTTTTTCAAGATAGATATGCGAATCTCTTCAAACGCTTCCATCTGTTCCAGGTTTTTATCAAGCTGAAAGACTATTTGAGCGGTTATATTGACCAGACCATTGCTACCATCACCAGGGAAGTCTTCCTCATCATATCCTTCAGCATAAAAAACAGAGACCTCACATTCATCATCCCGAAAATATCTTTCAGCAAGAACGGTATTGTTCAGGAGGGCTGATACAAATTTCACTCCTTTGCCATAATCTGAAAGAATATATTCTGCTAAAGCAAGGTTGGCTCCCTGCTCATCCTCTTTAGCCAGTTCATCACTGTAGAAGCCCTGTGCCTCTGGTATATTCCATGCGGCTATCAGGCCGGACATGGTGCTATAGCCAGTTTCATGCTTGCTTGCAGGGGCGGAACAGATGTTGGCAACTTTTGTCTTCTTCATTTTACACCTCGTTGATTGCTGTAATATATATTCAGAGATGTGCGGCGTGGTTTTCTTCATTAAGCAAACGCTTTCATATATTACGTTCCCAAAATTGCCTGGCCATCGCAATTGCCTGTTCCATGCGAATTCTGCCAACTGGATTGGCGCTGTGAATCAGAATTTCAACTGGAGCAAGTTGGCCAACGTAGGCACTCTGCTCGATAAAACACGCAACATCATACCCTGTACCGTTTTGTGCCTCTCCCAGGTCATGATCAAGTGATATAAGAGTTACCATCCCTGTTTCTATTAGCGCAATTGCCTCGTGAGCCGTTTTCACATGTTGATCGAACTCCGGTGGCATCGATCTTTCGTCATCAAGCCATACTTTCATTTAAGCAACTCCAAAGCGTTTACAACGCTTGTTGAAAAATAGTCACATACTTGGTGAGATGTATAGTCGACATACTAAGCGTAAACATTCTATGCATCAGCTCCCAGAAAAAATAATTTCATGTGACCTTGCATCTACCTCCAGCTGCGAATTGTAGTAGCCAACTTGAAGAACCTGTTCAATGTAAACAGCAAGATAAGATGCAATGGAACCTGCTTTCTCATATTGATAAACATGACGGTATTCATGAGAAAGAAGTCGGATATTGGTATGCCCTTTACGGATATATATCCCGTAACCCAATGTAAGCCCGACACAATTATCACCAAGCATCTGCTGCTCATCAATAACTTTAGTCAAGTAAGGATCGTCCGGGCGGGGAAAATGGTCAATTGCAATGATACGAATTAGTTCGGGATGAGCAACCCCAACTGTACCGGCAATCTTCATCTGGACATCATCGAGGGGTAACCCTCTGAGGAGAAGATCTTTCGAGCACGCTTCGGCCCAAGCAACGCCCTTTGGCAACAG
>JAFLLC010000169.1 GCA_019162745.1 Deltaproteobacteria bacterium
TGGCTTATAAAATGAGTTGCTTTTTATAAAAAAAAGACTTTTCTGTCAGGCACTATATAGTTATTACTATAAAAAAAAAGCGGAAATGAAATCAACAAAAACACATTTATTTCCGTCATTTGCTGTTTTACTTGCGGCTTATAACGGAGCTGAATGGATAGAAAAACAATTAAAGTCGATTTTAGAGCAAGAAAAAGTTGATGTTACAGTTTTTATCAGTCTTGATATATCTTCTGATAACACACTGCAATTGATTCGGGAATGTACTGAAAAGAATAAAAGTGTTATTTTACTTCCGTCTATTGATCGTTTTGGTGGCGCAGCTAAAAATTTTTATAGATTATTCAGGGATGTAGAATTAGAAAGTTATGACTATATAGCACTATCTGATCAGGACGATATATGGTTAAAAGAAAAATTAATTGCTGCCCATCGTTGCATAGACGATGGTGGATATTCTGCTTATTCAAGTAATGCAATTGCTTTTTGGCCTAATGGTCGTGAAACAATAATAAATAAGTCACAACCACAACGACGATATGACTATTTATTTGAAGCCGCAGGTCCGGGTTGTACCTATGTTTTATCTGTTGATACAGCTTTGAAATTTAAAAAATACTTAACAAAAAACTGGGCATCTGTAAATGATGTTGCATTGCATGACTGGATGATATATGCATGGGTAAGATCAAATTCAATGTCATGGTTTATAGATAATGTTCCATATATAAAGTATAGACAGCATGCCACAAATCAGGTCGGTGCTAATCAAGGTATAAAGGCTATTATTTCACGAGCAAAAAAATTAAATGAAGGGTGGTATAAAAAAGAAATAAAAAAGATATGGTGCCTTGTTGCGCCAAATATAAAAGAGATTTCACCTTCACTTTTTGATGGAGATAGAATACCTCTTTTGTTTTTAGTAAGAAATATATCTCAGATGAGAAGACGTCTTAGAGATAGAATAATTTTGTTTACTTTGTTATTTTTAGGGAGATATTAATGGTTTTATGAAAAATTCAATATTAATTACGGGAGCAAATGGTTTTGTTGGCTTATCCTTGTTAAAAAAAACAATATCCCGAGGTTATAATGTAAAATGTTCTACACGTAAAATAAACTCTTTGATGTCAGAGGTGCAGACTTTTGTCATGGGTGAGATGATTCATTCAACCGATTGGATGTTAGCACTAAAATCAATAAATGTCATTATTCATCTTGCAGCTCGGGTGCATGTGATGCATGAAATAGCGGATGATCCATTGGCTGAATTTCGTTATGTGAATGTCGAAGGTACCCTGAACCTGGCACGGCAGGCTGCAACGGCTGGCGTAAGACGATTTGTTTTTGTGAGTTCAGTCAAGGTTAATGGTGAGTCTACTGTTTTGGACAAACCGTTTTCTCCAGATGATTACCCTGATCCGCGTGATCCATATGGCATTTCAAAGCGGGAGGCTGAGGATGGATTATTTGCTATTTCACGGGAAACAGGGATGGAAGTGGTGATTATTCGGCCAACGCTTGTATATGGTCCTGGAGTAAAAGCTAATTTTTATACCATGATGCGATGGCTGCATAAGGGGGTTCCGCTTCCTTTTGGTGCTGTTCAAAACAAACGTAGTCTGGTGGCTTTGGACAATCTGGTGAGTTTTATAGTGCATTGTCTGGATCATCCAAAAGCTGCAAATGAAATATTCCTCATATCTGATGGAGAGGATGTTTCAACAACAGAATTGTTGCAGAAGATGGCTAACGCATTTGGAAAGAAGGCATTGTTACTTCCTATTCCCGTAGAGTTAATGAAGTTATTTGCGAACATACTCGGTAAGGGTGATGTTGCTCAGCGTCTTTTTGGATCACTGCAGGTAGATAGCTCAAAAGCGCGAGATCTTTTAGGCTGGCGGCCAGTTACCACAATGGATGAGCAGTTGAAAAAAACGGCGGATGCGTTTTTGAAAGATGCAAAGACGTTAAAGGAGAGAAGTTGAATCCAATAAAAATGAATCTGGTTGTAGTTGCGCATCCTGATGACGAGGTGTTAGGATTTGGGGCTACGGGGGCGAAACTTGTCGATCGAGGTGAGACGGTTCAGGTTGTGATATTATGCGGAAATGTCGATGTGCGCACATTACGTCCTACGAACGAAGAGTTGTATGCGGATATAGTTGCAGCAAATCAGTTGCTTGGGTTTGATGTTCCGGTATTGGGGGCTTTTCCGAACATTCGCATGAACAGCGTTGATCATGTGGATCTGGTGCAGTTTATTGAAGAGCAGGTTCTCCGATTTAAGCCGGACAGGATTTTTACCCACCATCCGGGAGATCTAAATGATGATCATTTGCAGGTTTCACGTGCCAGCATGGCTGCTTCACGTCTTTTTCAGCGCCGAAATGATCTGACGCCGTTGGGTTCCCTTCATTTGATGGAGATCTCATCTTCTTCCGATTGGGCATTTCCTGGCGCCGGAAATGCATTTTCGCCCGATACATTCGAAGAGGTAAGTGACTTTATTGATCTGAAAATCAAGGCCTTGCATTGCTATCGCAATGTTATGCGCGACTTTCCACATGCACGAAGCATTGAGGCTTTGAAAGGTTTGGCGGCCTATCGAGGTGGTCAATGTGGTCTGGGTTATGCTGAGGCCTTTCAGACTGTTTTCAGAACAGGGGTTTAGTTATACTCTGCGTATGTATCGATTGTTTTTCAAGCGTTTCATTGATGTGACGGCATCTCTGCTGGTGGGGTTACTGCTCTCTCCACTTTTGCTGGTTATTGCGTTGCTGTTAAAGGTGTTTGATTCCGGGCCGATTATTTTCAGGCACCGTCGTATCGGACGGGGCGGCAGAGAGTTTGATTTTTACAAGTTCCGCAGTATGCCGGTGAATACGGGCGACATTCCCTCTGATCAGCTCGGGAATATTAAGTTGACCTGGATAGGAAAATTCATCCGGCGCACCAACATCGATGAGCTTCCCCAGCTCTTTAACATCTTCAAGGGTGATATGAGCATAGTCGGACCACGACCTCCGATTCCGAATCAACTGGAGTTGATCGCGTTGCGACGTTCGAACGGTGCGCTGGCTTGCAGGCCTGGTCTTACCGGACTTGCCCAGGTTAATTCGTTTGACGGGATGAGTGTTCCTGAGAAGGCCGCGTTTGATGCCGAGTATGCGGCTCAGATTTCTTTTTTGAAAGATACTCTGATTGTTTTGCGGACGGTGGGGTATCTGTTCAAGCCTCCGCCGAAATATTAGGATATCATTACTTTTTGCTCGTTAATTTTAATCGTTCAAGGCGATGAAGTTTGGATTTGTTACCTGTGTTCAGCTTGGCTTGTCATGCATGGAGGCAATTTATGATATAGGCGGCAAACTTGATCTGGTGATGACGCTGAAGGATGAGCAGTCAGTCAATAAATCAGGCCGGGTCTATCTCGATGATTTTTGTTCCCGTCATGGTATTGAATTGCTGAAAGCTCGTCATGTCAATAATGCAGAGGTTGTCGAAGCCTTCAAGTCGCATGAGCTTGATTGGCTCTTTATCATAGGATGGTCTCAGATTGCCGGTGACGCGGTTTTACAGGCTCCGAAATTGGGAGTGCTCGGCATGCATCCGACTTTGCTGCCTGTCGGGCGAGGACGGGCTGCAATTCCATGGGCGATATTGAAAGGGCTTGACGAGACCGGTGTGACGATGTTCAAGCTCGATTCTGGAGTGGATACGGGTGAGATTGTCGATCAAGTCGTTATAGCTCTGTCACAGCATTCAACAGCGACCGAGCTATATAACGATGTCAATCAGGCGCATATTTCGCTGATGAAAAAAGTGTTTCCCGAGCTTGAGTCGGGCATGGCGAAGTTCAGAGTTCAGGATGAGACGTTTGCCACTGAATGGCCTGGGCGATCACCGGAAGATGGTGATATTGATCTTGAAGGATCAGTCTATGATGCTGAGCGCCTCGTACGGGCGGTCACACATCCTTATCCGGGAGCTTTTTTTATGAAGCATGGGCGTAAGGTGGTGGTATGGAAAGCGGAAGTGTTGGACTTGGCGCAGGAATGTAGTTCAGAGCTGTGTGTTTCATTCAAGGATGGAGTGTTACGTTGCACGGAATGGCAGGAGGCGTAGCTGTACTGTAAATATTTGAATTTGAAAGGGCCAAGGAGTGCATAAAAAAATATACATAGCGGGTCATCGGGGCATGGTCGGTTCTTCCATTGTGCGTAACCTGCTTGCCGGGGGCTTCGGCAGTGAGAATTTGCTGTTCAGAACGCATGCTGAGCTTGATCTTACCTGTCAGGCGGCGGTTCGGGCATTTTTTGAGGATGAGAAGCCTGATCAGGTCTATCTGGCGGCGGCAAAGGTTGGGGGGATTCATGCCAACAATACGTATCCGGCTGAGTTCATCTATCAGAATCTCATGATCGAGGCGAATATTATCCATGAGGCGTGGCGAGCGGGTGTTAAGAAATTGTTGTTTCTTGGCTCAAGTTGTATCTATCCCAAGATGGTGCCGCAGCCGATGAGCGAAAGCGCATTGCTTACAGGACCTCTTGAGCCGACCAATGAACCCTACGCCATAGCTAAAATTGCCGGCATTAAACTTTGCGAAAGTTATAACCGCCAGTACGGTGAGAGTCACGGCACCGACTACCGCAGCGTCATGCCGACCAATCTCTACGGTCCCGGCGACAACTACCACCCGGAAAACAGCCACGTTATCCCTGCCCTCATCCGCCGGTTCCACGAAGCCAAACTCTCCATGGAATCCACAACCTACTTTCCACTTTCCAATC
>JAFLLC010000224.1 GCA_019162745.1 Deltaproteobacteria bacterium
CCGAGCCTTTTTTTCTTCTCCAACTCCTTTGTAACCGCCTGTTTCAGGGCGTCCAACATTTGCTGGGTATCTGCCGGAGGGGTTTTAGATGTAGGATTCATAAGCCGGCCTTTTTGACTAAGTGTTGATAGAGTTCTTGATTGAAAATTGACAAGATATTTCCTTGCCGTTCGAACACGGGAGTGGGTTCGCCACCGGTGTTCATAAAGCAACGGGTACGGTTGGCTGCGGTGCAATAGGTGTTCAACAGATTTTTCAGACTACGGGCAAAACGTCGTTCGATATCCTTGGGTGGAATATTGTGTCCGCCGTGCGCCACCCGTTCGGCGACTCGGAGTTTGGACATTTCGACACTGGGCAGGGCCAAATAGATCAACTCCACCTGCCAGCCCAGCCCTTGTAACCGCCGCATCAAGCGAAAATAGGCGCGTCCTGCCAGTGTGGTTTCAAAGGCGAAGTCCTCGCTCTTAAAGATGCGCTCCTCGATCTCGTGCAGCAGGAGACGGCTTGCCATCACCAGTTCTCGCTCTGGGGCCAAGGGCGACAAACCGGCGGCGATCAGGTCGGCGTTGATGAAGTGGGTGCAGCCTGCCACTCTCGGCAAGTACTCCAGGGCAAAGGTGGTCTTGCCCGCGCCGTTGGGTCCGGCGATGATCCAGCAGGTGGGCATTAGCATGTCTCCCTGTCGAAGGCGGCCAGATACGCCAGGGCTGCTTGCTCGTTATGCTCGATGGCAATTTCCACGGCCCGCTTGGCGGCGTCAAGCAGGGCGTGGGCCTGACGGCGAAAAGATTCGCCAGAATTTACGAGGGATTTAATTTTCTCCTGCTGATTGATAGGAAGAATCGGTAACAAAAATCCTTCTAGGTCGTCTTGGGAAACGCTATAAAACGCTGCACCGTGAGCCCATCTTTCCGCTTGTTGCTGCCCCATCTGGCTATTGAAAAACATTGCCAAATATTCAGGAAGCAACCTTTCCTTCCAGTCGTTTTTTCGGCGAATCAGCATGATTTCACTACTGATGATGGCATGTTCTTCGCCCTGCCGGACGTGGGCGGCGTTTCCGAAGCTTCCTTTTCGAGTAAATAGAACATCGCCGATGTTCAGTCCTATGTTTTTTACGATTTCATTGGCTTTAATTGCTATTTTCTTGGCTGAATCGAGATTGATTCGATTTCGGCCAATATCTCCAACGCGGATGTAAGAGGTTCCTTCTTCTACAAAATCTCGATGGTCGAAGCCATTTTTAACCGGTAAGATCACTTCCCCGAGTTCAATGAGATCAAGTCCGGTGTTGCGAACTGTTGTCAGCATAGCGTCAAATTTCGGATGAAAGTGTTCGGCATCCAGCCGCCCGGCGGTGAAGGCGTCGGAGGCGCGGCGGGTATAGGTCAGCGGCTCGGGTGGCTGCCAGTTTTCCAGGCCCAGGGCGCGGATGAGGGTTTGTTCGGCTTGTGTAAAAGAACTCTTTGAATCACACAAGCAAGTTTGTGCTTTCCTGATTGTTGATTCTGTGACTGCTTGAAAATTTTTGCTGAATAACGGGATGAGCAGCTGTCGAAGATCGGGGAGGTTTAAGCCAAGCTGCACCGTTCCGCGAGCATTTCGAAGTAGAAGAGTTTTGCCAGGTGCAGAGTTAAGGAATGAAACCAGATAGTAAGGATTGACTTCGGGTTTTCTAATAATAGTGCTTTTACAGCTGAAAATAGCTGGAAGATCATCAGATGTCGCAATACAGGCGTTTCCCAGTGTTCCTACCACGGAAATGAGAACGTCATCTGTCTTCACGGAGTGGTCAGATAGGCGTGTGTAGTCATTTCCTGGAATATAAACGTTATCGCCATTTTCCACGAAAAATGATTTTACATCCTTACCTCGAATGTAGCGAAATCCTGATTGTTCTTCATAGTTTTCGACATGAAATTCCGAGCCGAAAGGTCCAGCAACGAAGCATGATTTAGCACCAAGCGTTGTGTGAGGCAATATTTCAAGTCGCTTCTGAAGTTTGATGAACAAAGGACGAAAGTACTCTGAATCGAAGCGGCTCATCGATAACATTTCACTGAATTTCACTTCGCTTATTTCCAGCCCCTCCAACAACGCCCGGTAGCGGGCCTCATTAAAGGGGCTTAGACGAAAAAACTGAGTTGCTCCTTGGTGGCGAATTCGGCGAAGGCCTCGGCGATACCGTCCTGGGTCAGGCCGTCGTGGTTAAAGAGATCGTGCTGCACCACCCAATGACCGTGGGTGTCGCGCAGGGGTTCGCCGCCAGCGGCCTTGACCAGAATCTTGTCGCCGCTGGTGTCCTTGGAGGCCAGTCGCTGGGTGGCAAAGAAGATATTATAGTCGTCAACCTTGGGGCAGAGCGGCCCGGCGCTAGGGTCGTCGTTCCATTTCTGGACAAAGAGGACGCTGGTCTTGGTGCCGGTGTGGGGCTTGAAGGTGGCCGGGTGGAGTCCGACCACGGCCAGGATGCGGCAGCGTCCGGCGATAAACTCCCGCACCCGCTTGTCGCTGGAGTTGTTGAAGCGACCTTGCGGCAGGACCACCGCCATGCGTCCGCCGGGACGCAAGAAGTCCAGGTTGCGCTCGATAAAGAGCAGGTCGCGGCCCACGGCGTTTTCCATCTTGCCGTTTACTTTGTGGCTCAGTTCGTAGGGGGCGAGTAGGTCGGTCTGCTTGATGTCCCCGGCAAAGGGCGGGTTGGCCATAAGCAGATCAAAGCCGAAATTGCGGTAGCTCTTTTTGTCTGCTTGCAGCTTGCGAATTTTCTTCCAGCCCTCGCCGTAGGTATCGCGCCAGCCGTCCTGTTTGGCGGTCTCGTCCCATTTGCTCCAGTCCAGGGTGTTGAGATGGAGCACATTGGTCTGGCCGTCCCCGGCAATGAGGTTGAGACAGCGGGCCACGCGCACGCTCTTTTCGTCAAAGTCGATGGCGAAGACCTGATCTCGGACGTACTCCTTGCAGCGCTGGGGTTTCTCCTCCATGGTGAAGAGGTGGGAGGCGGCGAGCCCTTCATCCTCTAAAATCTGCTTCCAGACATGGAAGATGGCGTGGACGGTAAACCCGGCGGAGCCGCAGGCGGTGTCAATAACCGTTTCGCTCTCCTTGGGGTTCATCATTTTCACGCACATGTCGATGACCCAGCGCGGGGTGAAGTATTGGCCCTTCTCGCCCTTGGCCGACTTATTGACCAGATATTCAAAGGCCTCGTCTACCACATCCAGATTGGAGTTGAAGAGCTTCCATTCTTCCAGGGAACCGACGCATACTTGCAGGTGGTCGGCGGAAAGTTTGATCTGTTCGCCGGGCTCAAACACGCCTTCCCATTCCCCTTTGGCATCGTCGAACAGGGCTTGGATATTGGCTTTCAGTTGCGCGGCGGTGTTGGCGTTGCGGAAACGGAGGAACTTCTGGCCACGGCGGCCTTGGTAGCAGGCGATTTCGTCGTAGAGCTTGGCGAAGATGAGCTTGAAGACCTCTTCAAACACATCGACTCCGGCGTTGGCCAGAACCTCGTCTTCCATGTCCTCGATCAGTTGGCGCAGGCTGCGGGCCTTTTTGCCTTCGGCCTCCCGTTTTTTCTCCAATTCAATCAGGTTTTGCACGGTCCAGGGGGTTCCGGCAATGTCTTCGATGGTCTGCCCGGCGGTGGGCAGGTCGGGAATTTCGACAAAATAGTTGGGGTTCTTGCGGTGCCAGATCACGGCCTGGGAGCCGTCGCTCCACAGGGCGAGCGGTGCGCCGGTGGCATGAGTGTAAGAGCGTAGTTGCTCTTTGCCGCCCTTGACCTTCACCTGCTTGACCTCGACGATGCAGTAGGGCACGGTGGGGCGGTCGGGGTCAAAGACCACGATGTCGGCGCGTTTGGAGCTGTCGCGGCCAAAGGTTATGGGGAACTCGATGGTGATCCGTTCTTTGGGGTAGCCGTAGTGGTGGATCAAACGGTGCAGCCATAGCTGGCGGATGATCTCTTCGGGCTTGGCCTGGCGCTCCTTGCCTGTGATCAGACATTTGATATAGGCCTTGCCGTTCTTGTCGAACAACGAGGATTCAATTTTCTGGATGTCTGCGGCGGTAAATTGAGAAAGGGTATATACGATTTTTTCATCTCGAAAAAGGGAGGTGAAGGTGTGAGGCGATTGAGCCATAGAGTTTTCCTTGTTTGATGAGAGCAATAGGGGTAGACCCAGTTTTTTTGTGTACTATTATAAATACTTACCCGGCAAGTTGGGCGGGGGTAATGCCCAGAGCAGCGGCGATCTGGTTCAGGGTAGTTCGGCGAGGGCGGGCTCCGGGTTTTTCAAATTTGGCAATGGCGGCCTGGGTGATATTCATTCGTTGCGCCAGTTCAGCCTGGGTGATGCCGAGATGTTCACGCCAGGCGCGGATCATGGGCGTTCCGTCCAGTACATGCGCCTCCACCATCTCCTGGGGAATGCCGGTGGTCAAGGTTTTCAGCTTCGAGCAATGGACGGAGCCGGTTGAACTGCTTGCTGCCATTGATAGCTCATTGCCGATCGGCTGCTGCTTACTCACCATTGCGGCTCTTTATCCTTTTGGCGTTTTTTCCCGGCGGAAGAAAGTTGTCGCCGGACACCACCTTTTTCCCGGTGGTCTGTTCCAGCTCAAGTCGCGCCTTTTTGGCGATATTGCCGCCCTTTTTACCGGC
>JAFLLC010000200.1 GCA_019162745.1 Deltaproteobacteria bacterium
TACACACCTCATAGCCACTCATGCCGGGCATAAGCAGATCTAATAGAATCAAGTCAGGAACTGTATGGGAAAGCACTTCGAGTGCTTCAAACCCTCCCTGTGCCATAATGACCGAGTACTCATTTTTAAGATGATGACAGAGTATTTTGACGCTCATCGGCTCATCATCAACAATGAGGATAGTTTTGTTTTTCATATCCAGCATCTGATCACCTCCACCGTTTTCTGTGCCGTGTGCACCAACTCGGGCAACGCCACCTGTGCGGATTCAAAATCACCTTTTTTTGCAGCGTCCTCAATCGCAGAAGCCACTTTATTCAAGGCAGGAATACATAAATTGGCCGCAAAGCCTCTGATCGTATGTGCTTGAACATGGACACTCTTTATGTCTTTATCTGCAAAAAACACCTGTAACACATCAATATGCCGGGGGATTTCTGTTAACGCATCAACCATTATGCTTTTTGCAAATTCAACATCGCCACCAAAGTTACAAAGCAGTTCCGCTCCATTAAACAGCAGATGCTCTTCCGGGCGGTATGCCTTGTTCGGCACTGTTACAGCCTCCTGCCTACCAGCTGTCAGCCATTTTGTCAGAACTGCTGCCAGCACAGGCATAACTATCGGCTTGGTCAGGTAATCATCCATGCCGGCCTGGAGGCATATCTCCCGGTCTCCCTTCATGGCGTTGGCCGTCAGGGCGATGACAGGAACAGAGCGGTTGAGAACGCGTGAGTCAGCAGCGCGGATCGCTATCGTCGCTTCAACACCGTTCATCACCGGCATCAAACAGTCCATCAGAACCAGGTCGTACTCTCTCAATTCCAGGGCACGGACAGCCTGAAGGCCGTTGGCGACAATATCCACCCGACACCCGAGCTTGTTCAGTATATTCAGCGCCACCTTCTGGTTGATGATGTTATCCTCTGCCAGCAGGATAGAGACTCCCAATGCAGCAAATTCTTCAGCGGTCTGTTTAGGGGCTCTCTGCAGCGCGTTAAAAGTAAGTGACTCCTCGCTACTCTGCTTTTCAAAGCGGGCGGTGAACCAAAATGTCGCACCGAACCCCTCATTGCTCTCGACACCGATCTTGCCCCCCATAAGTGACGTCAACTGCTTGCAGATCGCCAAACCCAGTCCGGTGCCGCCGTATTCGCGGGTGGTGGAGCCGTCCACCTGGGTAAACGGTTCAAAGATAGCGGCAAGGCGGTTTTCCGGTATGCCGATGCCGCTGTCCTGCACCTCAAAGCGCACGACAGCGGAGCCGTCCACATCGGCTTCCAGCATCACACAGATGGCAATTTTGCCGGCAGGGGTAAATTTAATGGCGTTTCCGATCAGGTTGAAAATAATTTGCCTGACTCTGCCGGGATCCCCCTTGAGATATGACGGTACATCAGGGTGGACGCTACACAGCAGATCCAGTCCACTATCTGCCGCCAGCATCTCCAGTACCGTTGTCGTATCTTGCAGCAATGCTCTCAGATCAAAATCGAGCGTTTCCATGTCCAGCTTGCCAGCCTCTATTTTGGAAAAATCCAGAATATCATTAATCAGCAGCAACAGGCCTTCGCCGCTTGTCTGGATAATCCCGGCAAGATGTTGTTGCTCTGCATCAAGGCCAGTTTCCAGCAATATGCCGATCATGCCGATCACGCCGTTCATAGGGGTGCGGATTTCGTGGCTCATGGTAGCCAGAAAAATGTTCTTGGCTGTGGTTGCTTGCTCAGCCGCCTGGAGAGCCGTAGATAGTTCGAAATTTTTAGTTTCCATCTCGGATATAAAGAGAGACTGGTTTTCCCTCGCCAGCACGAGCTCGGTTATGTCCCGGAATGACCAGACACTGCCGACCAACTCCTGGCCGACAAATTGCGGTTGAGTATAGTGGGCAAAATGTCGTCCATCGGTAAGAATGAGCGTTTCTCCACTTGTTTCTTCCGGGTTTTGCAGCAGGTATATAAATTTGTCTACACACATTTCCGAATCTAAAATCTGTGCGAGCAAATGCTTTAAGATCAAGTCCCCGTCTTGTATGATGAGGATCTCTGCCGGGATCTGCCACAGAAGTATAAATTTATTATTCCATTGAATGGGAATTCCATATGAGTCTACAACGAGGATCGCATCGGCGGTTGCTTCCAGGGTGGCATTAAGCAAAGAGACAGATGACCGCAGCGACTCTTCCATCTGTTTGCGCTTGGTGATGTTACGGTTGCTGACACGGCGACCGAGGTATTTTCCCTCCCGGCTAAAAACTGCCTGGCAGGTATGCTCAATCCAGCACTCTGTGAGGTTGCGGGTCTGGATGCGAAAGTCAGGTACTTTGCAACTGCAACCGGCTGAGTCGGTAATGATTTCATCAAAGTGCCCGGTGATTATATGCCGGTCATCGGGATGCACGATGCTGTTCAGCAATTCCGGGTCCTGCTCGAACTCCTCCTGCGTATAGCCGGTGGTACGGAGGCAGGAGGGGGAAATA
The DNA here is from genome assembly GCA_019162745.1 of Deltaproteobacteria bacterium. Taxonomy (GTDB): domain Bacteria; phylum Desulfobacterota; class Desulfuromonadia; order Geobacterales; family Pseudopelobacteraceae; genus JACRCG01. Next base: position 2,480 of record JAFLLC010000200.1, read on the forward strand.
TAGGTAAGAGCCCCGTCGGATGCCGTCCAATATTCCCACTCATAGATATTGTCTGCCACCGCACGGAACTTTTCTTCACTCTCGTACAGTTTATTGCGCTCAATGGTCAATAAGGCAATTATTCCAAGTGCCTTATGCATCATAAAATATATTAATCCCAAACCAAGCAGCCAGATCAGGATAAGGATGAAAATTTTCTCCACCAGGTGGGTTTTCATATCCATCTGAGCCAGATTGCTGATGCCAATAACGCCGACGGTAAACAGACTGCCGAGCATCACTGACCATAAGACTGCACCGATCATCGCATAGCGGCGAATCGTATCGATTTCGACAGTATTTTGTGGTGAATGATCAACCGGTCTCTTCATAGCAGTGCCTCAAGCAGGAATACGAGCAGGGGGGTCAGGAAATAAGTTTCAGGTTGCGCAATTCATCGCCGATATTCTGTACGGTGACCGGCTTGGTAAGATAGGAATTGGCATCGGACTCGAATAACGCCTTGATAACGGTGCGGGGGTCATCCAGTGCGGAGGTCATGATGATCTTTACCCGCTGTGGTAAAGGGATGTTTATGGCGGTCTCATTTTGCAGATTGCTTGTCTCCTTCGAGTTTTGTTGCTGAGATGCAACAGTGAATGATAAAATCCGCATGGATAATTATGATAAATATAGCGGCTATCCACGGTACGGTCTGTCAGGAAAACTGTACAAAAAAAAATAAAGTGGGGTGTGGCGGTAAGGGTTGCGGGATTACAAAAAGAGGGGGCCTTACACTGATTTAAAGAGAGATGACGCCATGTTGGAGGGCAAACAGGACGAGGGATGGAACATCGTTGATGCCAAGTTTCAGCATGAGTCTGCTGCGATAGGTTTCGACACTTTTTGGCGAAATTTTACATTGTGTGGCGATCATACTGTTTGTGTTGCCTTCTACAACAAGCTGCATGATCTCGCGTTCGCGCCGACTCAAACTGTCAAAAGGACTTTTGGAGAGACCTTTGCTGCTCGCATGATTTTGGGGTGGTTCTATAATACCGTCACCGAAATAGACCTGCCCTCTCATGACGGCACGAACCGCATTGACAACACAGGAACCGGCAGATTCTTTGAGGATATACGCTTTGGCTCCCGCCCGCATCGCCCGAAAGATATGCTCATTGGTGTGATGCATAGAGAGTATGATGACTCTTACAGAGGGTAACAGGCGGCAGATCTTACGTGTCGCTTCAATACCGTTCAATTCCGGCATGGAGATGTCCATGATAACAACGTCCGGTTTCAATATCGCGACTTTTTCCAAGCCCGAGCGCGCGTCTGCGGCTTCACCGACAACATTCACATCGTTCAGCGCTCCAAGTATTACCTTGAGCCCTTCGCGCACTATAGAATGGTCATCTACAAGCAGAACTCTGGTTAGCATCCCCCGCCCCTTAGCGGCAAAACGACAGACACCACCGTCCCTTTATGGGGGGCTGATTTTATCTGAAATTGTCCGCCAACCAGTTCTGCACGCTCACGCATGATTTTCATGCCCCACCCACTGCTTTCCTGTTGATACTGTCGTGACGCCGGTTCACATCCTTTGCCCTGGTCGACGACCTTCAGCTCAATCTTGCTCTGGTCTTTCTGCAATTCGACCGTCACCCTGTCTGAATGAGCGTGTTTTGCGGCATTCATCAGAGCCTCTTGCGTAATACGAAAGAGAGCGAGTTCCTGTTCTGTCTCCAGCCGGGGGAAGTGCTCGTTGGCCTCAACAGTAACCGCAATACCGGTGCGTTTTGCAAAAAGATCGGCGTGCCAACGGATTGCCGCAGGCAGACCAAAGTCATCCAGCACCGGCGGCCTGAGGCTAACCATAAGAGCTCTGGCGGTGTTGGTTATCTCTTTGACCAATCGCTCTGAATCATGGATTCGCGCGCTGATAATATCCGGTATTCCATCTGCCACGTTGCTGTTGATTATCGCCAAATTCATGCCGATGGCGGTCAAATTGCGACCGATGTCATCATGAAGTTCCGTGGCAAGCTTCTTTCTGAGACTCTCCTCCATTTCGATCAGGCGCTTGGCGTAACTGCTCAGATCCTCTTCCGCCTGCTTGCGCGTCGTAATGTCGGTCAGATTAATCCAGATTTCACCGTTACATGCCGGAGTTACCAACAGATGTGCCCAAAAC
>JAFLLC010000152.1 GCA_019162745.1 Deltaproteobacteria bacterium
TAGTCGCTTGGCCTTGGATAATAAATTCACTTTAGATTTAGAAATGGAATTACAAGTCATCCTACAAGTACTCGCTATGCGGTGGTTGGCCTACCTTCCGGAACGGGGTCACACCCGCTTGACTAAACGACCTTGCCCGGCCGCACAACTAATCTGTCCCCTTTTTCCTTAGCTACTGCTCGCAGGGGTGGTCGATTCTATTGCAATTTCCCCAGAAAAGACAAGATCTCAGAGTCACCGACTATAATCGTTTTTTGATTATTTGGGAAATCAGCTACCAAGACAGGGATACGAGTAATCCCCAAATTGTTTAGAAAATTGGCGCCATTTTGGGTTTGTTTTTTCAATTCTTGCGATATTGGGGTATTGGCAACAGAGTTATTTTCTTTGATTTCATGGAGAAGCTTGAAAGGATTGGATGCATCAGGACTTTGTTGCAAAAAACTGCTGAGGCGGGCAAGAGAGGAATGATCCGTATCTATGGAAACCAGTCTAATCTGTGTTTGTAGGGGATGATCACCCAGGAAAGAAACCACTCCCAGACAATGCGGACAGTTCATCGACATGATCAGCGTCATTTGCAACGGCAGGATCTTGTTCTGGGGGGTTGGCATAAACGAGGTTCTAGCCTTTCCGGTTGAATAAAACGCCATATTCGCATACGCCCCCTGCGGAGACGGCATGACCATAATGGCATGAACCCCGAATCCGCCCGCCCAGATTAAAATGACGCAGATAAAAAATACTAAGGATCTTACGGAAAGGCAATAAAGGATGGCAACAACGACAAGCAGTGCAGCTATGGAAATACAAAAAATACACTTCTGATGAATCGTGAAGAATTGAAAGCCCATAAGGCTGCTGTCAACCGCCAGGGCAAGGGCAAGAAGGTAGAATGGGTAGTTTTTCATCCGGTCAGTATAGCGACCGGCAAAGAAGAGGATAATGGCGAGCAGCCAGAAAAAAACAGCCGCACCGGCCACAAGCAGCGACTCACTCACGTTCAAATACTTGCCGACTACTTCACATGCCTCTGTCCGGCACAGACTTTTATGGCTGAGAGAGAGAAAGGATTCAAGAGTTAGCGCTAACGCGCCAAGAAGCGCTGCAGCCAGAGGTAATTTTTTAATAAAGCCCCTCTTCAACATCAATTGTCAGCGAATAGGATTGCTTACAATATCACCTGCAGGGGCGTCTCTTCCAGCTTGAGGAAAAGCGGTGACAACTGCTGATTCCGTACATGCAGGGCATCCAGCCACCGTAAAAACGACCTGATAGTGATAAAGAGTGGCATTCGTTGATGCTGCACTTTTCACTCTAAAACCAGGAAAAATCGGGGTAATGGTGTCCGTGTTCACCGTTCCATCATCATTTTCGCTATAATTGTAGGTATATGGCCCTCCGTTTGCATTAGTACAAAGTGGGCACATATGGGCATTTTCGGCCCGATAAGTTTCAATCAAAACCGGGAACTGTTCCATAACAGCCCTGGCGGCGCTTTGTTTTGCAGTAGTTGTGTAATTTCGGTAAGCAGGGATGGCTATGGCAGAAATAATCCCGAGAATAGCAACAACGATCATTACCTCGACGAAAGTGAATCCTTTATTGGTCATCAAAGAGATCGTCTTCGATGATTGTGCCTGAATGTTCGGATTATTCATGATAAGCACTTTGAATCAATTTTTATAAAGCTCCATCGTATATTATATTAGCGTCAGATCTTTTCATACAAAAGATCTGACGCTATTTCATCTCAAAAATATTTATACCATCATTCAACGAGTATTGTTACTGCAGCGGCACCATTAGCAATAGCTGCAGCGCCTGGGGTTACAATAACGTTAGAACCAATAGCAGCGGTGTTTAAATTAGCTACATTAACAGAGGTTACGCAGGTGTTAGCAGTTGCAACCGCAGCACCAGCAAACGCAGCATTTGCTGCCACGAAGGGATCTTTTTTGCCACCTGCATTCAAATCAACAACAGAAGCGGTTGTAGCAGCACCACCAGCAGCTCTTTTTGCAAGCTCGGCCTTCACAAAAGTTGCCGCTACATCATTATTACCCATACAAGCATTTAACTTTGCCCGTTGAATATAATTTTGGTACTGAGGGATGGCAATCGCCGCCAGAATACCAATGATGGCCACAACGATCATCAACTCCACCAGGGTGAAGCCTTGGTTATTTTTCTGCACTTTCAAGAGATGTTTCATCATGTTTTTTCCCCTCCTTTGGGGTTTGGTTAAAGAGTACTTCGTGGTGGACAGGGCGTCCATTAACTTGTCATTTGCCGTAACCCTTCCACGAACCATGCCATTTCTGAAGTAATTATCCACCAACGACTCAACAATCTGAAATATCAACTTATTTACAGCATAGCACCTTCATCCCTTTCCAGACCTCCCCACCCTTTCGCACTGGCAAAATTTGTCACCAAGGGCAACTAAGAACAAAAAGAAGGCCACAACTGACAAAAATTGTCACCACGGTTGTCGGTGAGAGCTGTTCTAATGGGGTGTAAACTGTACATGGGAAGAAAAAGTACGGTAAAGGGGCAGTCTTGACATTTTGATATTCTATTCAAAAAAATATGAGCAGCATTTTTATTCCCCTTTTTATTGATTTACCTCTGCGTGGTGGTTATAATACCCACCATGGATAGCAAGCAAATCATCAAGGGACTGGAAACAGATGGCTGGTTTTTGATACGGGTCAAGGGGTCGCATCATCAATTCAAGCACCCGACGAAACAAGGCTTGGTGACGGTTAAACATCCTGACAGCGACATTCCCGCCGGTACGCTGAATAGCATCAGGAAGCAGGCGGGTTGGAAGTAGGTGGTAATCATGCGTTTCCCTGTTGTGTTACATACTGATGATGGCATTCGTTTTGGAGTAACTGTACCCGATCTACCCGGATGCTTTTCATCAGGTGATACCTTTGACATGGCTCTCGTTTCCGTTGTCGAAGCCATCGAATTACATCTGGAAGGCATTGTCGAGGATGGAAACGATGTGCCGATTCCCCGTCCGATAGCTGAACATCGAATCAATCCCGATTATTCCGATGGTATTTGGGCTGCTGTGGAGGTGAATACTGCGCGCTTTGACGGTCGTGCCGCAAAGATCAACATCACATTACCGTGCCGCCTGTTGGCAAAAATCGACAACTACGCCCATGCCCACGGCGAAACCCGTTCCGGCTTTCTGGCCGAGGCGGCACGGGCGGCGATGCGGTAAGACATCCATTACCGAGAGCGAAGAAGGGGACGGATTTAATTTCCAAAACCGGGGACACTTCTGGTTTCCCTGGAGCAGAAATAGGAGAGAAATAAGGTCAGGCTTGACAAATGGACAAATGGGCATTCGGTCAGGAAGGCGAATTTTGATAAATACCAGTTAAAGCTGATGAGAAAAACTTGACTACTCCCCTATCGCAGGTTACATGTAACAAAAAAGGAGGAGGATATATCATGGCAATACCAATAGCAGAAAGAGTGCAAAAGCGCAGGGCCGCCCTTCGTAGGGCTGGATTACGACCAATTCAACTTTGGGTGCCGGACACCAGACGACCAGAGTTTGCCGATGAATGTCGCCGTCAATCTCAGCGGGCGGCGCAAGCAGACCTGGCCGATACAGCGCTGTTAGATTTCATGGATAATGCCTTAGTAGATGTTAAGGGGTGGGTGGAATGAAGCGTGGAGATTTTGTGACCGTAGCCATGCAAGGTAATTTCGGCAAGCCAAGACCAGCGTTGATTCTCCAGTCTGATCGGTTTGATGAACACGCGACCGTGACGATATTGCCTGTGACGAGCACAATTGTCGATGCACCATTGTTTCGTATAACAATTGAGCCAAACGAAACAAACGGGCTCAATAAGACTTCCCAGGTGATGGTGGACAAAACCATGACTGTAGTGAAAGAGAAGGTTGGAAACCCATTCGGTAAAATTGAAAAGAATACAATGTTGGAGATAGAGCGTTGTCTGGCTGTATTCCTTGGATTTGCTTGAGCAAATACAATCGTGCCAAGATAGAAAAATGGGTCGAATGATTAGTGGTGGCGTGGGGGTAGCGTGGGGTCTGGGGTCAGGCTTGACTAATGGGTATTTCAGGGATAAAGGCCAAGGGTGACAACAGCCGGCTGACCCCGTTTAATTCAAAGAACTTTTTCTGCGGGGAATTTGGGGAGGGACAAATGGGCATTTCGTTCAATTTCATCCTGACTTCAGCCAGTTCTCAACGGCCAAATCAGGAATGAGGGAAAATTCTTTAACATTCCCCGTGATGACAGTAAGGCCCAAGGCGCTTGCCTGAGATGCGATCAGTAAATCATTACTCCCGATGGGAGTTCCTGCATGCTCTAAAGCAACCCTGAGCCTGGCGTAATGAAACTCTACGTTTTGCCCTAAAGGTAATATCTCTATCGTTTCAAGTAGTTGGTCAACCTTTACTGTCAGTGGATGCGAGCCCTTTTTGAGAGCGCCATAGCGTAATTCACAAGCAACTATTACACTTGTGCAACATGAATCAGCATTCCCGAGAGATGCAATTTTCTGCGCCGCGCATCCTTGCGGTTGCTTGATCAGATCCGATAAGATGTTTGTATCT
>JAFLLC010000034.1 GCA_019162745.1 Deltaproteobacteria bacterium
AGAAGTCCGTAGAAGCATGGAAGCCCTTGAGAAATCAAGGGCTTTTTCGCGTTTACTGTCCTCAGGCGTCCATCCGGATACGGTGGCATCCAGCTATTTTGGTGGTTTTTTTGATGGCATACCACCAAAGCCCCTATTTGGGTACCACCAAAACAAACAAACTCCAACAATATACCCCTTATGCCGCTCCCCGCCTCCTCCCTTTAAGCCTAAAAACACAAGACTATCATATAAGCACTACACGACTAATTACTAAACAACAGTAATAACAGCCATATACTGTAATTACGGGATTTCTCGGACACTCGTCCGATCTATTTAACGAGAAGGATGACTTACAAAAATAAGGAGGACGATTTTATGTCCAAAATATTCACGACCAGAGGCCTCGATACAACAAACCAGAGTTTTTCTCAACTGGCTGCAGGACAGCATGCGACAACAATCAATATCAAGGAGGATCAGCCTCATGCCTAAGCGGATTGTCACTCTCACATTCCCACAAGTTGATAATGCAAAAACAAGAGCAAAAGATTACAAACTGTCTGATGGCGAAGGTCTTCACCTTCTGGTTACACATTCTGGTGGTAAGCTTTGGCGATTTCAATATCGCTATGCCGGCAAGCAAAAGACGCTTGCCTTTGGTTCATTTCCAGAAATATCCATTGCTGATGCGCGTGATCTACGAGACAAAGCTCGTAAAGAAGTCGCGAAAGGAATTGATCCTGGTGAAGTCAAAAAGGCTCTAAAGATACAGAAGCAAGCACAAGCTACGATTGATGCTAACACCTTCGAGTTGATAGCGCGACGGTGGCACCAACATAAAAACCCGGAATGGTCTAAAAACCACTCTGATCGACTTCTCCACCGACTTGAGCTGGATCTATTTCCAACAATGGGCAAAAGGCCGATTGTAGATATTAAACGATCAGAACTGGTCGGCGAGTTACGACGGGTCTCTGCTCGAACGGTAGAAACGGCAATCCGACTGAAAATTGCTTTTTATGGAATTTTCCGTTTCGCGCTTGATGAGGGCCTGATTGATCAGAACCCCGCAGGTGACTTAAAGGGGATAGTACCAAGGGTAAAAGCAAAACACATGTCCGCCCCAACACAACCGAGAAAAGTAGCGGAACTGATTAAAACTATTGACTGTTCTACCAGAATGACATTTGTCACCAAATGTGCCTTACGGCTTGCTCCTTTGGTTTTCATTCGTCCAGGAGAGTTGCGCTCAGCAGAATGGTCGGATTTTGATCTTGATAATTCTGTATGGAACATTCCTGGTGAAAAAATGAAGATGGATGAACCGCACCTTGTTCCTCTTTCCAAACAGGCCGTAATGATTCTTAGAGAAATTCATTTTCTTACGGGTCAAGGAAAGTATGTATTTTGCGGCCACAGATCGCCGACTAAATACATGTCCGAAAACACCGTCAACCAAGCCTTGCGTCGCATGGGTTTGGGAAAAGACGAAATAAGTGGGCATGGATTTCGAGCAATGGCGCGGACGTTATTGCATGAGGTTCTGGGCTTTCTGCCGGATCCTATTGAAGCGCAACTTGCCCATGCGGTTCCAGATCGTTTGGGTACAGCATATAACTGATGAGATGGTCTCCCCCCGCTTCCCAAATCGGCGTCTATCCTTTTTATTATTTTTTTAGGCAAAGCATCGTTGGAAAGATCGGTGCAGAAATCCGATTATCACCACTCCGGCAGTAAATGGTCGTATTCTCTACTTTTGATATCGATGTATGAGATGATGGTGCCGCTCGAGTTGGCGATGAGTATAATTTTATTCGTTTTGGTTTAAACATTTTGTTCCCGCCTTTTCGTGAACTGTTATTCTTCTACCTATTGATCAGGACACTGTCCGGTAAAAATCAAACACCTCAGACAAACACATATAAAGTGGCAGTACCGGCGTCTATGGCAACTGCCGACGAATACTCGGTGGTTCAATAATGCAAATACGCTTCTAACTGACAAATAACCTTGTATTTTTAACTTTATAATTATAAATTAACCTTGTGTTTTTTAAACAAGGACCTACGACAAGGATGAACTATGCGCAGATTCATTGACGATCAGCTCCAACAATGGCAGGACAGTACGCGGCGCAAACCGCTGATTTTGCGGGGTGCCCGGCAGGTTGGCAAAACATGGTCGCTGAAAGAGTTTGGAAAGAACCGTTTTGAATCGGTTGCTTTGGTTGATCTGGAGCGCAATCTTTCCCTGCGCAAATTGTTCGACGGCGACCTTAATGCGGTGCGCATCTGTGCCGACCTTGAGGTGCTACTGCGGCAGAAGATCACTCCGGGAAAAACCCTTCTTATTTTTGATGAAATCCAGGCATGTCCCCGAGCCATAACCGCCCTGCGCTATTTTTATGAGGAGCTGCCGGATCTGCACGTCGTGGCCGCCGGTTCGCTGCTTGAATTTGCGCTTAAAGACGCTTCCTTTCCTGTTGGCAGGATTCAGTTTCTCAATCTCTATCCACTCTGCTTCGCCGAATATCTGGAGGCAATCGGTAACGTTCCGGCTGCTGCGGCTGTTTTAGGTAATCCGGAGGACATATCTCCAGCTGTCCATGAACTTCTGCGCGACGAACTGAAACGTTATATGTTCATCGGTGGCATGCCGGCGGCTGTCAACGCATACAAGGAAAACGGTTCGCTGCAGGATGCCTTCGAAGTCCAAGGGGAGATTGTCGAATCTTATCGGATGGATTTTGCAAAATACACCCCACAGGTTGACCGTTACTGCCTCGACGCAGTCTTCACCTCACTGGCACAAAGTGTTGGGCAACAGATTAAATATTCACGACTGGGCGAGGGGTATGGCAACCTGACGCTTAAAAAGGCTTTTGAAGCGCTCTGTCTGGCTCAGGTAGCCCGCAGGGTTACCTCGGCCAATCCTTCCGGTCTGCCGTTGGGAGCGAGTGCTTCGGTCAAGGTATTCAAGGCACTGATGCTGGATCTGGGGTTAATGCGCTATCTGTCCGGCATGCCGAGCGATATAGAGTATGCCAGGGGGGATTTGCTTGCCATCTTTCGTGGGGCCATGGCTGAACAGTTTGTGGGGCAGGAGATGTTGGTATCGCAGCAGGGAAGTCTCTATTACTGGGATCGGCAGGCAAAAAGCAGTTCTGCCGAGGTTGATTATATGGCTGTTATTAACGGAATAATTCATCCGGTTGAGGTCAAAAGCGGCGCTGCCGGAAGCTTGAGAAGCCTGCATCTTTTTCTTGCTTCATATCCTGAGTGCGGTAATGCACTGGTCTTTTCCGATCAGCCATATTCCAATCTTCCAGAACAAAAAATCACCTTTTTACCGTTGTATAGTGCTTTTGCTGCAACTGATATGTCCGCCGTAGTCAATGATAAAGAGTAGCCCCTTAGTTACGACTCTTCTTGAGCCTATTTTTCAAACTGCTCCATGACATACGGCGAATCTTTTTCATGATGAATGTCATTGACGTATAAATTCTGAAACTCTTCCGCACTATAGCGCTGCCAAGGGAAATCCGGCGGCTGCCGCAGCTAGATGTCCTTTCATTTACTACCTTGCAACAGCGCTGATTATCACACTAAATACGGTGGGGACCTGAAAGGAAATTCATCATGTGGAATCAATGACCCACGGCGGCGGATTGACCAAATATTATGATGAGTTTGCTGATCGGATACGGAATGGTTGGAAGAGACCGTAACACGATAGGCCAACTGTTGCAAAAAAATACAATGGTGATCTAAATTCAGGCAAACTGTCACAGCCTGTCTGTTAGTATAGATCTGCGGTTTCCTTTCCACAACATATGCAGAGATTCTATGGAAAACCAGTGGTTGTATTTTCTACAATAACTGCATACAGGGGTGATCTTATTTTTAGAAGAAAAACTACCAAAGCATTTCCAGATTTTCTTAGGAAGAAATTCACCAAAACATGAACTTATTCAGTGTGAAAAAAGATCAAAATCCCTTTTCGAAAACAAGGTAGCTTTTGGGTAGATTTTTGAACGATTTTAAATATATATAACACTATTTTATTAATGTATCATCCAGACTAAAGAAGACTCCGGCTCGTACTTTTTTTCGAATATTTTTTTAAAGATTTAAGATTTTGACCTTTGATGATTTTACTCCTTCTTGTTTAAAAAAGACCTTTCTTTCCTTCTGAAGTATCACCAACGAAAAGTACCATTCCTCGATTGTTGTCAATCGGTTTTGATTCTGACACACCACCAGCGTCCAATTTTAACTACCACAGGTAGTAGTTTTTAGTTATCGGACACCATTCAACTCCTCGATGGATTTTAGTCCCCTCCGCTTCCTCTTGTTAAAAAGAAACTTCCTGGTACCTCCAAAATGACGTAAAATTTAATGCGACCATAAAAGAATAACCTCTATCAAAGGACCGACTAATGAAAAAACCTGCTAACACGCCGTTTTGTATAAGTAAAATGACAAAAGTCACACACAATGGCCCATTAAATTACCAACAGACGACCACTCTCTTTGACTAGATGCCTGTTGTTTTTGAGATGTCGCGCCAGTGGTTAGCTTTTTCGAGATTTGCCCAAAAAGACATTCACACAAGAAGGGAGTCGTAA
>JAFLLC010000052.1 GCA_019162745.1 Deltaproteobacteria bacterium
TCTAGCATAAACTTTTAAATGTTGTCAAAAGAAAAATACTAAGCTGATAAAAAAACAGGCGGACAGCTATTTATGCCCCTCAAAAACTTCGTAAAATCCGTGTGTTCCCAGTTTATGCACTTTCATAAGATTTGTTGAACCGCGCGTTTCAATCGGGACCCCCATCGTAATTACTACTTGATCTCCATTGCGAAAACCTGTTGCCAGCAACTTTTTTTCCACCTCATGAATCTGCTGATCTGTATTTTCCATGATGCCAACTTCAGTACAGTGTACTCCCCAATAAATTGACAACCTGCGACGGACCTCCGGAGAGGCGGCAAACGCTATGATCTTGGTTAATGGCCGGAAGGCGGATATAAGAGCAGCGGTACTGCCGGATCGTGTAAATACAGCAATTGCCTTTGCTTTGAGGGTGGCTGCAGTCCGGCATGACGATTCAGCAACCGCTTGAGCAGTTGTTGTCGCGGCATTGAAATGACTATTAGCGACTTGTAAGTTCGCACTTTCCACATCTTTTGCAATGCGAACCATCGTTTCAACTGATTCTATCGGGAAATCGCCTGAAGCTGTTTCTGCAGAAAGCATGATAGCATCTGTACCGTCAATAATAGCGTTTGCTACATCGGATGTCTCCGCCCTTGTCGGGCGTGGATTGCGGATCATTGAGTCCAGCATCTGTGTAGCTGTTATGACCGGCTTGCCGGCCCTGTTACATGCCAGGATGATCTTTTTCTGATAGATCGGCACCTTTTCCGGTTCAATTTCAACACCGAGGTCACCACGTGCCACCATGACGGCATCTGTCACTTCAAGGATTTTCTTGAAATTGCGGAGCGCCTCCGGCTTCTCTATTTTGGCAACCACCGGAGTGTCTTTCCCCTTAGCAGCAATTATTTGTTTAATTTCTTCAATATCCCCGGCAGTACGTACAAAAGAAAGCGCGATAAAATCAACACCGGCTTCAAGAGCAAAATCGAGATCTATCAGGTCCTTTTCAGTGAGGCATGGGGCCGAAACATTCACACCAGGGAGATTGATCCCCTTATTGTTTTTGAGTACCCCTCCGGCAACAACAAGACATCGAACCCGTTCGCCATCAAGCGAAATTACTTTTAATTCAAGTAGTCCGTCATCCAGCAGAATTCTGGAACCGGGATGCACGTCATGCGGCAAAGATTTATAAATAGTCGGAATTACACCATTGCTGCCAAGCACATCGTCGGTGGTAATAACTACCTCCTGCCCTTTAGTCAGCAGCATACCATCGCCTGCCATCTTTCCGGTTCTGATTTTTGGACCCTGGAGATCCCCAAGTATACCAGCCTGACGACCCAATTTATCAGACACCTGCCGGATTATACGAATCAGCTCCAGTTTCTGTGAATTTTCGCCATGAGAAAAATTCAGCCTGAAGATATCAACACCGGCCTGCATCAACTTCTGGATCATCTCCGGTGATGAGCTCACCGGACCAACAGTAGCAACTATTTTGGTTTTACGGGTTATTCCTGGCATGGTCGCTCCTTCAGACGTGTATCGATTCTTTATGTACATCCTGCGCCGCCTCCCTGATCGCCTCCGGCAGGGTTGGATGAGCATGGCAGATCAAAGCAATATCCCTGGCCGTTCCACCGAAGCTCATGACCGTCACCGCCTCGGATATCAGGTCAGAAGCACGTGGACCGACTATGTGGACGCCCAGTACCCGGTCACTTTCCAAGTGAGCGAGAATCTTGACAAACCCTTCCGTTTCATCCATGCAGCGTGCGCGACCGAGTGCCGAAAAATTAAAGCGGCCGCTGCGATAAGGTACTCCATCAGCTTTCAGCTGCTCCTCAGTCCGGCCCACGCTGGAGGCTTCCGGCCAGGTATAGACCGCTCCGGGAATGTACTCGTATTCAACTTTTGTCGTCATACCAGCTATCCGCTCGACACAGGCGACCCCTTCTTCAGAGGCCTTGTGAGCTAGCATGGGGCCGGACACCAGATCGCCGATAGCATAAACTCCCGGCACTGACGATTGATACGCATCATCTATAACAACTCTCCCCGATTCGTCCAGCACAACACCAATGGCCTCCAGACCGAGACCTCCGGTCAATGGTCTTCGTCCCACCGCAACCAGCACTTTGTCGCAATCAACCTCTTCGCTGCCGTTACCGGCGTTGAACTGGACAATCGCTTTGGCACCGATCCGGCGTACGCCGGTAATACGCGTACCCAGCTTGAACTGAATCCCCTGTTTGCGAAGCGACCGATAAAGCGTATCCGCCGCCTGACGATCCATATTCGGCAGAATCTGCGGCAGCATCTCCATCACCGTTACCTGGGCACCCAGTCGCCTCCAGACGGAACCAAGTTCAAGCCCGATATAGCCGCCACCGGCCACGATCAGATGTTCCGGCACTTGATCGAAAGAGAGCGCTTCACGTGCCGCGACGACGATCTGACCGTCAAAAGGAATACCGGGCAGAGCGGACGCTTCGCTGCCGGTCGCAAGAATCACCTTTGGGGCCAAAAGGGTAACTGCCGATTGGGGGACAGGTTCCAGAAGGCTTTGCTGAGCACTTGATACGGGCGGAGTAACCGCCAGCAGTACCTCTACTTGATGCTGACCGGCAGCATTGACACCCTTGAGAAGTGCGCTGCCGTGGAGCCGCATAATTTCGTTTTTTTTGAACAGATAAACTATTCCGTCGGTCAGTTTACTGACGACATCCTCCTTGCGGAGCATCATGGCATCCAGGTCGAGGTGCGGAGTGCCTATAGCTATGCCGTGCAGAGCAAACCTGTCACGCGCCAGTGCAAAAAGTTCGCTGGAGTCTAAAAGCGCCTTGCTGGGGATGCACCCTTCGTTAAGACAGACACCGCCTAAAGTGGCACGCTTTTCAACGACAATAACCTTCAACCCGAGCTGGGAAGCACGGATAGCGGCCACGTAGCCGCCCGGCCCGGCGCCGATAACGATAAGGTCGTATATATTTGGCTCAGACATTTTGTTAACCTCCTTAAAATAGGGGCAAGCAGCAGGAATAAATCAATTTAGACCCTGCTCATCACATGCCCCTTGGCCCAGTTTATCACCCTTCAAGCAGCAGCTCTTCCGGTTCCTCAATGTATTCCTTGATTTTTTTAAGAAACCTGACAGCCTCTCGACCGTCGACAATACGGTGATCGTAGGAAAGTGCCAGATACATCATCGGCCTTATGACGATCTGTCCGTCACGCACTACCGGCCGTTCCTGAATGGCGTGCATTCCCAGCACTGCGCTCTGGGGAGGATTAAGAATCGGCGTGGAAAGCATCGATCCGTACACACCTCCGTTACTGATTGTAAATGTACCGCCCTCCAGATCCGAGATAGCAAGATGGTTGCTTTTGATCTTTTCCGCGAAAGCGATAATAGCCTGATCAATCGCGTACATCTTGAGTTGATCGGCAGACCGTATGATCGGTACCACCAATCCCTTGTCACCGCCTATGGCAACGCCGATATCGTAAAAATGGTGATACACGATATCATCACCATCGATACGGGCATTGACCAGCGGAAACTCTTTAAGAGCCTCTACGCACGCCTTGACAAAAAAAGGCATATAGCCGAGGGCTATTCCGTGACGCTGTTTAAAATGTTCGTGATAACTCTCCCTCAGGGAGTTGACCCGAGTCAGATCAGCCTCGTTGAACGTAGTGAGCATGGCGGTCTGCTGACGGGCTGCCACCAGGCGCTCGGCAATCCGCTTGCGGAGAGGAGACATCGGGCGGCGCTCCTCACGGCCGGATGAATAAACCGGTGATTCTTCGGTGCGCACAGAAAACGGCTTTATAACTTCAGCGATAGCAGGCGAAACAGGTGGCTGAGATGTGTCCGGCTGTACCGATAAAGAGGCTTTGCCTTGCTGATCAGAAATAACCTCAGGCGGCATGGCGGCAGTGGCAGGTCTGGAGGCAGGAGGCATTTTAGACCTCATTTCGATACTGGCAAAGAGATCATCCTGCGTAGCACGCCCTCCCTTGCCGCTCCCAGCCAGCTCGTCCGCAGAGATATTGTGCTCACGCATTTCGCGCCGCAGGGACGGTGACGATGGCGGCGCAGCGTGTTTCTCTGCCGGCGCGGATTGAGAAACATTAACTAGGGATGTTCTAGGGAGGGGCGCTGATTCTTCAATGGTGCCGATAACCGTCCCGACCGCAACCGTTGTTCCCTCTGGCACAGATACGGAAAGAACTCCGGAAGCGTCTGCGTTCAGATCCAGTGTAATCTTGTCTGTCTCTATCTCACAGAGAGGCTCGTCCCGAGTGACAACATCACCGTTTTTTTTGAACCACTTGGCCAGCAACGCTTCACGCACCGACTCGCCAACTTCAGGTATTTTTATTTCCATAACCAACTCCATCAAAACGGTTTAGATCCATCCACTTTTTTGAATAGACAAGATATGTTCTACCACATTTCCTCCGATTCTCCAGTAAAACAAAAGGCGACCAAAATGGGCCGCCCTTGTTAAATCAAACACAGATATCTCTATTCCTCCCCTTTCAGGAATTCCCTGCCAAATGGCGACATCTGCCGCAGACGGGCGATGATCGGCGGCATCTC
>JAFLLC010000059.1 GCA_019162745.1 Deltaproteobacteria bacterium
GCACCGTTTCTACTACCACCAGCCGGACCTCAACTTCGACAATCCGAGGGTGCAGGCCGAAATGTTGAAGGTGATAGATTTCTGGATGCAGATGGGGGTTGACGGCGTCCGGCTTGATGCGGTCCCCTACCTGTTCGAGCGTGAGGGAACCAATTGTGAAAATCTTCCTGATACACATGTTTTCCTCAAAAAATTGCGTGCCCACCTGGACGGCAAGTTCAAAAACCGTCTGCTTCTCTCGGAAGCAAACCAGTGGCCGGAAGATGCCGCCGCCTATTTCGGCAGCGGTGATGAAAGCAATATGGCTTTTCATTTCCCGCTTATGCCGCGCATGTTTATGGCAATCGAGATGGAAGACCGCTTCCCGATCGTCGATATTCTTGATCAGACACCGGCTATTCCCGATGGCTGCCAATGGGCAATATTTTTGCGTAACCATGATGAACTGACCCTGGAAATGGTGACCGATGAGGAACGCGACTATATGTACCGGGCCTATGCTTCTGATCCGAGGGCGCGCATCAATCTCGGCATCCGCCGCCGTTTGGCTCCATTAATGGGGAATAATCGCCGCAAGATAGAGCTCATGAATATGCTGCTCTTTTCCTTGCCGGGTACTCCTATCATCTATTACGGCGACGAAATCGGTATGGGGGATAACTATTACCTGGGTGACCGAAACGGAGTGCGAACACCCATGCAGTGGAATCAGGACCGCAACGCCGGTTTTTCCAAGGCCAGCCCCCACAAACTGTTTTTGCCGGTTATAATTGAAGCTGAATATCACTATGAGTCAATAAACGTAGAGAATCAGGAGAGCAACTCATCTTCCCTGCTCTGGTGGATGAGGCGTACGATCGCCATGCGCAAACGTTTCAAGGCATTCGGCTGCGGCTCTCTGGAGATGCTCTCTTCAGATAACCCCAAGGTATTAACTTTCATCCGCAACCACCTTGATGAAAAAATTCTGGTGGTGATCAACCTTTCGCGCTTTTCACAAACGGTCACTGTTGATCTTTCACGCTATGCGGGGATGTTTCCGGAAGAGGTGTTCAGCCGTAACCGTTTTCCACTGATTCAGGAGTCGCGCTATCACTTTACCATGGGACAATATGACTGTTTCTGGTTTGCCCTGCACAGCACGGAAGCAAGGAGTGAAACCAGTGATGAGGAGTGCCCGGGACTCTCGCTGCCAAATGGACACCCTTGGTGGGATGTGGTGAAGGGAAAAACCGGAGACCGATTTTGCAGCCTTGTTCTGCTTCACTACCTGCAGCGCGTCTTCTGGTTTTGCGGCAAAGGGAGGACTATCCGGCAGATCAGTGTGGTTGACAGTTGCCAGATGAAACAGGACGATCAGCTGTTTCTGTTGACCTTCATCAAGGTTGCTTACACCGAAAAGAATGCCGAAATATATCTGCTCCCTCTGGCCTGGGTATCCAATGAACGCCTGCAGACCCTTGTAGACCGTCATCCGCTGGAAATCATAACAGCTTTAACTGTTGGAGATGTTGAAGGATCTCTCTGTGATGCGGTTTACTTCGAAGAATTTCGTGAGCTGCTTTTAAAAACCGTACATGAACGCACAAAAATCGAGGGGGTAGAAGGTTCTCACCTGATCGGCCTGATTCCAGTGGGCATAGCCAGGAGCTTTCCATCCCGGACAGAATTGTTTCCAAGCAGGGTTGTGTCCGTTGTGCAGAACAATACCAGTATTCTATATGGTGACCGCCTGCTGTTCAAGATGTACCGCAAACTGGATGATGGCATCAACCCGGAGTCGGAGATACTTCAGTTCCTTGCCGCCAGAAAACGATTCCGGAATATACCTTTGTATTGCGGAAAGATCGAATACCGACCGGCTAGAGGGAAGGTTTATGATATCGGTGTCCTGCAAAGCTATATCGCCTGTCACGGAGATGCCTGGGGAAACACCCTGACCAGTCTGGCGCAGTTTGTAGAATATCTGCTGTCGCACAAACAGGATCTGCCAAAACTTCCGGCTGCTACACCGACACTTTTGGAGGTTGTAGAGGGGGGTATTCCTGAGCAGTTTCATGATCTTGTGCGGGGGTTACATCTGGAAATGGCACTGCTGCTCGGTCGGCGGACAGCTGAAATGCATCGGGCGCTCGCTTCTTCCGGTCCGCCCGAAAACAGCTGGAGCATGGAGGAGTTTTCAACACTTTATCAGCGCTCCCTCTTTCAATCCATGCGCTCACTGGTACGAAGAAACTTTCAGCTATTAGCTAAAACCATCCCTGTCATGCCCGCTGACGTCCAAGATAGAGCCGGACGGATTCTGGGAGCAGAGAAGGAGATTATCAGTTCCCTGCAGAAAATTACCGGCAAGCGCCTTTCCGCCATGAAGTGCAGGATTCACGGCGACTTCCATCTGGGTCAGGCGCTATTTACCGGCAAGGATTTTGTTTTTATTGATTTTGAGGGTGAACCGGCTCATTCGCTGGGAGAGCGGCGTCTGAAACGTTCTCCCCTGCGTGATGTGGCCAGTATGATTCATTCCATTCACTATGCAGCCATGACGACCCTGGCACACCATTGCGCGGTACATCCGGACGACTCAGATCTTCTGGAACCATGGCTGGAGGCCTGGTATGCCTACGTCAGCGGTTCATATTTAAAAGCCTATCTGCATACCATGAAAAATTCACCTCTGATTCCGTCGGACAGGAAGGAACTGGAAATCATGCTGCGCTCTTACATGATTCATCGGGGTGTTCACGAGATGGGACATGAATTGATCAGACATCCGGAGATGGTTGATCTTCACTTGCGGGGACTTGAAATGCTGCTTCGGGAAGTCCCCGGCGCATTAAAGTAAGTTTGAAAGCTTCACTATGAACGTAAATATTTATGCGGAGTCTGTCAGGCATAAGGGTAGGGCAGAGTCGATGGCTGCTGCAGCCCCGCCACATATAACTCAAAAGGATTGAGAGACGGAGGAGGAATCAGGGATGCACTGGTTCTGAACTGACCCGACTGGTTCTGCATGGACGCTACCCGGTCAGCTACCACTGTTCTGAAAGCCACCATATTGTAGGCTGAGACCGGTCTGGCGCGAGGTAATTTAACTTTCAGAGGGTTCACCGGCTTGCCGTTTCGGAACATACGGAAATCAAGATGCGGTCCGGTAGATAAACCGGTGGTGCCGACATAACCGATCAATTCACCCTGCCGGACCTTTCTTCCGGCCTGGATATTACCGCCAAACCGACTCATGTGGTTGTACATGGTTGCCCAACCGTTTGGATGGCGTACTTTTACATATTTACCGTTATAACGATTATTGGCGGCTAAGGTGACGGTACCGTTACCAATGCAGAGGATAGGTGTTCCGGTTGGTGCTGCGTAGTCAATCGCCGGATGAGCCTTGATACGATTTGTAATGGGGTGGCGGCGATGCATATTGAAACCGGAGGAAATGCGACTGAAGGAAAGCGGGGCTTTCAGAAAGGCTTTGCGTAAACTGTATCCGTTCTGGTCATAATAATCCGGCGGCTGACTGCCGTCTTTGAAATAGAATCCCTGGTAGATCTGGTCCTGAACCGTGAAGCGTGCTGCCAGTAAACGACCGTTGCCCGCCGGTATCCCTTTACGATATCGCTTTTCAACAACCATTTCAAAGGAGTCTTCAACCTTGATATCGTGAAAGAAATCGATGTCCCAGGCAAAAATATCAGCGAGTTGAAAGGCGAGTCCTTCACTTTCACCTATGTCGACAACAGCCTGGAACAGGCTTGATTTGATATTGCCACTTATCGTTACTTGCTCAACCGTGTAAGATATTGGTTCCCGACTGACGGAAAAATCGTCTTTATTACAACATATGACCAGTTGATCATTGTTGTCGATATCATAGGTGAAACGTTCAAAATCACCTCCCTTTAACGATAGTTTGTACGGTTGACCTGTTGAGATCATGTTAAGAGGAAAGACTTCCCGGCATTGATGTGCCAACTCTTTTATCTGCTTTGTGTTGAACACGTCCTTAAACAGTGATGAAATGGTGTCTCCGGACTTGATGGAACCCTTGATGGTTCTGATGCGCTCTTCGGGGAGAACAACGTTTATACTGGGGGGGGTGGCATTTGCACTCAGCTCTGACTGACTTTTTTTGAGTAAAGTTCCGAGCATAATGCCTGCGCCTGCAACACAGACAAAAAGTAACAGTAACAACAGTCGCCACGGACGGCGGCGGAAATAACTGTTGAGTGTATTGAAAACATTAAACATAAACATCTCCTCGGTTGAGTTTTTCACTCTTTGTGGGAATTTTGCTACGGAAGTGTGGGCTGAGGGAATCAGGGAAACGAAGAATAGCAGAACATGCCTGTAATGTCCACCATACCAGCTTATAATGTAATAAAATAAGTAACTTATAAAAAGGAGACAGCAATGTACGGATTCAGATCGCTCAAGCTCTCGTTACGATTTGTCCTCCCTCTGGTGG
>JAFLLC010000150.1 GCA_019162745.1 Deltaproteobacteria bacterium
CAATAGCAGCAAAGAACGATTCGAGTGAGCCGGCCGGGGCAAGGAGTTCGGGTTTGGCGTGCGGGATTTTCATTTGGTTACCTCAAATAGAAAGCGTGGCTTTTCAATGTAAATATAAGCTAGAGAGAGACTACTCGTTAATTTATCGCCTTCAACACGCTACGCAGCGGCAAGATATGGGGATACGGTGAGGTCCGACCGACATTGGCAACCGGTTTGTTTCTGGCATCGGATTCAAATATTTCGATCTGATCAAGCAGCGCATCGCTATTCCATTTTTGTGGCTCGGTATCAGGATTGCCAGATGTCTTGAACAGGGCATATATGTGCTCTTCGTCATCCATACCAGCAAAAGCTTCCCAGGCTGCGACGCCCTGTCCTTTGGCATGCTGTTTAAGTTCAGTTCGCAATTGTGAGCGGGTAAAAACCCGGAATCCCGGTTCACGGAGAATCACAAAACCCGGGGCTACAAGGCCACCGCCTGTGTGCAGGATTACGGAACACAATTTTGCCAGGTTCGGATGGACATGAAAAGAGCCTTGCCGTCTGCCCAGACGGATATAGACAAAACCATTAGGATCTTGGGCAAGTGCCAGTTGCGCGTCGTTTGCGTACCACGCTAAGAGCACCATCTCTTCGGCCGGAGGCAATGCGCGATGATCCTGCCACAGCGAGTCGGATTCGGACAAATGCATTGAGCCGTACTGAACAGGTTTCTCATGTGTTGAATAGGATTCCGCCAGATGACAGGCGGCCTGTTCCCGGGCGGTTGTACGGTTGGCAAGATGATCAATGATATCGTCAAGAAACGTTGTGAGCGCATCAATCCCTTCAGCTCCTCCTACCGCATCAGGCCGAATGGCAAATGCTCCCAGGCCGGGCAAAACCTCATGATAGCCGCCGTACATAATCCCGTCATTCGGATTGCCGGGATAAAGAACATACGCTCCGGCAGTGCGCCTGATGGCATCCCGGTACGCATGCATTTTCAGCAGATCGGAATATTTTGCCGTAGTACGGCTTTCTTCTGCCTCTTCAGATTCACCTTCGAATGCTTCATCATCTGCAGAATCACCGAGCAATTCGCGAACGCGCTCAACACGATACTTTGCGTCGAAGTGGATATGCGCCATCAGCTCGTTCCGTTCGGCTTCCTCGCGGGAATAATCAGCCGGCCAGATGCTGATGGTGTAATCCGGCTGAACACCGCGCGTCCAGCTTCCGGCTCTGCCTTGCCCCGAGCGGGGTGAAAACTTGCGGTTGAAGTGAAATTCGGCCTTCAGGCGGCGGCTCGCAGTATTGGACCACACACCGGCAACGGGCGTCCGCAATTCAATACCGCGCTTCAGCATCAATTGCGGCGGCGACTTGTCTTTATCAACGACAATTGAATGAAAGCGGTTTTTCGCAGGTAAACCTTTGCCGGAACAATTTTTCCAGCTGAAAGAACAGCCAGTATTCGTAGAGTGTCGCCACGTTACGGGCCCCAGCCTCAAACGCATCCGTCGCACCTTCCCAGACAAGCTGCGATCCGGCATGAAATTGCAGCCAAAAGTGAAGCAGCTCCCGATAACCGGCTTTTCGCTGCAGCGCAGAACTTCCGAGCGGCACAACCGCAGGCGGCGAAACAGCGGGGAGAAAACCGCGCCCGAGCTGTGTTTCCAATATGCCGCGCAGACGGTTGGCATCTGCCAGCAGACAGCGCGTTAAACCATTATTTTTTTCGATGCCTTACGTCATGGCAAACATTGCATAAGGTGTTGAGATTCTCTTTTACTGTTTGGCCACCTTTAGAATGTGGTATTTCATGATGTGCTTCCAAGTTCCGTGGGTCTGATCGATTCCATTGATGAGCTGTCCAGCCGCAATCAAGGCACGTATAACTGTCTCTGACAAAAACGGCACGTCGAAGATCATCTTTTATGGCACGATCATCCTTCGGCGATTGGCGATTGCTTGCGAATACATAAATACCTACAGGTAACTCAGGCATCCCTGTTGTTTTAGTCAAAACCGGCCACCCCTCTTCCGTTCTTAACTCTCTCACACGACGTGCCCACTCCGTCTTGTTTTTGGCGATGTACCTGAGTTCTTCACCTGAAATTGCATTTCCGATATTTTCTTGAAAGAACAAGAGTATCTTATCTTTAATGCTGAGATTTAACTTACGAATTCGGTTAGCTGACTTCCATCTATGTGCAGCTTCGCGGTCTTGATTTGCGTCAAGAAGGATGTAATCATCTGGCTGCATTAGTTCAAGATCAGCATCAATCGGAATAATAGACTCTTCTTCCAACCAATCTTGGACTATGTCTTTTACGGTCACACCAGACAATATCTTCCAACCATGCTCAACGCGAAGTTCTCGTACCCGACGCGCCCAATCGTCTATACCAGCGACTACCATCAACTCCTGCCCGTCTATTACTGTGAACGGGAACCTAAGCAGATAGAGAAGAATTCGGTCACGACCTGACTCACCATCAGGGAGCATTGAGCTACCAAGATCCCGTAATGTGTTAAAAACTGGAACAAGACCTCGAACACGTTGCCTTAGATCATCCAATTTTAAGTTGTTTTCAAAATTTGAAAGTAGATCGAGTAGTTGTAGTCTGAGTTCTTCCGGATTGTTCTGTTGGGATCGACGCGCCATAATTACCTCAATTGTCACCTTTGGGAAATATTCGTCATAAAACTTAATAGCTTTTTAAGCATTACGTCATGGTCCCTTGTTTCACACTGCCAAATAATTAGCACTTCCCACCCCGAATTGCAGAGTTCTTTCACCACGATATTATCTCGTTTAATGTTGGTCTCAATTTTTTTATTCCAAAAGTCTTCATTCGAAACTGGACGCTTCGCACGCGAACAGTTTTTGTGGCCATGCCAAAAACAACCATGAATAAAAATGATTTTACGATGCCGTGGAAGAACAATGTCTGGGGTTCCTGGTAGTCGCTTTGAATGCAGCCGGAACCGATACCCCATTGAATGAAGCATCTTTCGAACGACTATCTCAGGCTTTGTATTGCCTCTTGATATTCTGGACATAATCCAGCTTCTTTTTTCTTTACTAAAGACATCCGACATTCATTTGCACCTTTCGACAAAATTAAGGAATAGACGCAATCTGCAATTCGTGCCGCCAATAAAGGTGGTACGGCATTTCCTATTTGTTTAGCAACTTCAGTTTTTGTACCTGTAAACCTGAAATCGTCAGGAAATGATTGTAGCCGTGCAGCTTCGCGGTGTGTAATTGGACGGTTTTGAACCGGGTGTAGATAACGCCCTTTTTCGGGTTTGAAAAACTCAGTACGAATGGTAACAGATGGCCTATTCCACCAAAGTCTACCAAACAGGTCGGTTCCGCCTGAGGTTTTTCGTATCCAACAATCCGGTGTGAGGTGAGGCGCTCTGCGTTGGAGATCAAACCGATTCATTCCTTCTTCAGGTATAGCTTTGTACCGTTCAATGCTTTTCTCTGTAGGTGCTCTCCCAAAATGCAAGTCAAGCGGAGGAGTAACATTCCGAATTTCAGTTCCTTCTGGTGCAGGTAAGTTCTGAATTGCATCACCAACCGTTCGCCAAGGTGTAGGTTTGGAAATATACGCGTCAAATTCATCAGCGAATGCTGGTTTATACCCGTTTGACGGTTTGAAATTAGTCTTCTTGGGAGGAAAAACCAATGAAGGATCGGTAAATTTGCATCCAATTATAAAAGCACGCCACCTAACTTGCGGCACACCATAATCAGCAGCACAAAGTTTGGCAGACCGCACCTTAAATCCAAGTGTGTGCGCAAGTTCAACAATTTCACCATGTTCAAATGATCCTAAAAGCTGTGGCACATTTTCCATGACAAATATTGAAGCACCGGAAAGTTCAACTATTTTCATGAATGGCCGCCATAACTGCTTGCGAGGGTCTCCATCTCGAAATTTATTCAAGAGGCTGAAACCTTGGCAAGGTGGGCCACCAATTACAACATCTGCCGAAGGTATATTAGTTGTTGGATTTTGCAGGATATCCACAATGTCGCCGATATGGCAATGATTACCAAAATTGGCATTGTAAGTTTTAACCGCATATTCGTTGAAATCGTTAGACCAAACTGGTTCAAACGGATGACCAGTAAAGCGAGTAAAACCGAGTGTCATACCACCAGCACCGGCAAACAAATCAATAAGTCTGGGTCTCACAGGGCTTTCTTGCAATTTCCCGTTAATTCTAGCCTGATAAATGGTTTCTTCCTCGGCTACTATTGGAATGTCTTTTTGAACTTTAGTCTTTTTAGGCATTTATATCTCGCTGTATTCTTTATTTCATCACGTTTTACATTGTCATTTTGCTCAATAATCCAAAAAGCCCCCTCACTCCCCATCCGTCCCAATCAACCCTTTTACATCGCTTCCATCAAGCTCAAGAAGCGGCGGCGT
>JAFLLC010000161.1 GCA_019162745.1 Deltaproteobacteria bacterium
AAATAATCATGTTTACCGGCCATGGCACAATTGAAACTGCGGTGGAATGCATAAAGCACGGTGCCTACGACTACCTTACCAAGCCGGTAAAACTCGATGAGCTTGAACTTTTAATCGACAAGGCGTGTGAAAAGAATCAACTGCGGCTTGAAAATATAAACCTGAAAAAAGAAATGAAACGTTTTGAAAACCACCGTATCATCGGCAAGAGCCAGGTAATGCAGAAGGTTCTGAGTACGGTGCAGCGTTGGGGAGCGACAGATGAACATGTGCTCATCACCGGAGAGAGCGGTACCGGCAAGGAACTGATTGCCAGAGCAGTACACGATGCAAGCCGTCGTGCGAGCAAGCCGTTTGTGACAGTAAACTGCGGGAGGTTTGACGCCAACACGGCAGAAAGCGAACTCTTTGGGCATATGCAGGGCGCTTTTACCGGTGCAAACAAAATGCGTGCAGGTCTGTTCGAACTGGCTGATACCGGCACCCTGTTCATGGACGAAATATCTGAGATGCCGCTTGATGTCCAGGTCAAACTTCTTCGGATCATCGAAACCAGCACCTTCCGCCGTATGGGTGGCAACCACGATATTCGGGTAAACGTTCGCTTCGTCTTTGCTTCCAACAAGGTGCTGGCTGACTGCGTCAACCGGGGCGAATTCCGTGAAGACCTTTATCACCGGATAAATCTGTTACCGATCCTCCTTCCGCCATTGCGGTTGCGCTCAGATGACATCGTCCCACTGGCATGGTTCTTTATCCAGCAGTGCAGTGAAAATGATTCACAAAGCTGGGAGCTTACCGATGATGCGGTGGCGACACTCTGCGCGTACCAGTGGCCAGGAAACGTAAGGGAATTGCGCAATACCATCCGCAGGGCATGCATACTTGCCAACGAACCGATTATCACCGCAGACCTGTTCCCTTTTGCACCGCAAAAAGCGGTGTATCCGTTGACATCACCCGCGACTGGCAGTGAAAACTCAACCTTCACCGCCTCGCCACTCTGGGCTATTGAACGTGATCATATCCGGAAAGTTCTTGAACTGGTGGACCAGAATAAGAGCCAGGCTGCAAAACTGCTCGAAATAGACCGCAAAACACTTTACAGCAAGCTGGAACGCTACGGCTTGGAAGTATGAGGCCACTATTATGATGCCACTTATCGACCCAATTGGCAGAACTATCAACTATCTGCGGCTCTCAGTTACGGATCGCTGCAATCTGCGCTGCACATACTGCATGCCTGAGGCCGGGATTGATAAAATCGCCCATGGTGATATTCTCAGTTACGAAGAGCTTTACCGGATTGCACAAGCCGCCGTTTCCATGGGGATTGACAAAATCCGGATCACCGGCGGAGAACCACTGGTACGTAAAGGTATCGTCCATTTTTTACATCAGTTATCCGAAATTCCAGGTTTGGAACAGCTGGTACTGACCACCAACGGGGTGCTTCTTGAAGAAATGGCTGCCGACCTTCACGCCGCCGGGGTACAGCGGCTCAACATTAGTCTCGATTCTCTCAATCCCAAGACCTTCGCGCACATTTCCCGCTGCGGTGACCTGGAGCGAGTCTTGGCAGGCATAGAGGCGGCAAAAGCCTGTGGTTTCCCGATCAAGCTCAATATGGTCGTGATGCGCGGAATCAACGATCATGAGATAGTTGACCTCGCTGCGCTTGCAACCACCTCTGCAATCACCGTCCGTTTCATCGAATATATGCCGGCAATCCGTGAACATAACTGGCAAAAGCTGGTGGTCCCGGGATCAGAAATCCTGTCTCGACTAGCACAGCACTTTACCCTTGTTCCTGTTGAACAGTCAGAAACGGCCGGACCGGCGCGAAACTTTCGTATCCCCGGTGCCATCGGCACACTGGGAGTGATTACCCCCGTCTCACACGATTTCTGCTCCGAATGCAACCGTATCAGGGTTACTGCTTCAGGATTGGCTAAGGGGTGCCTTTTCTCAACGTCGCAGGTTGATCTGAAGCTGGCCTTACGGAATGGCTCAAATATGCTTCTCAACCAAGCATTGGGATCAGTTGTCGACACCAAGCCGGTTCGTCATCAGATGAACCCGGAAGAGTGTTATCACCAAGCATTCAGCATGTCATCCATAGGCGGCTGAACATCAATTCCCAGAGATTGTTGAAGGAGTCACATCATGTCCGGTTTAGTTCTGGCAGTCTGTATCAGCCAAAATAAAGGTGAACGAAAAAAAACGGTTCCCGCTGTTGAACTTGTTCCGGAACACGGGATCGCAGGAGATGCCCATGCAGGCAATTGGCACCGCCAGGTCAGCCTGCTTGCGCAGGAAAGCATCGACAAGATGTGTGCAAAGGGGCTGAGTGTAAGTGCAGGTGATTTTGCCGAAAACATTACTACCACTGGGATTGACCTTGTCTCAATTCCGGTTGGCAGTAGACTCGTTCTGGGTTCAGTTCTTTTGGAGGTCACACAGATCGGCAAGGAATGCCACAATCGCTGTGCAATCTATTATCAGGCTGGAGACTGTGTCATGCCCAAGGAAGGGATCTTTGCCAGGGTGCTTAAAGGAGGGGTTGTGACAGCCGGTACCGAGATCGAGGCCGAAATTCCGTATATCGCTCCATAGCATGGAACACTGTTTTGCGGGCTTCGCAGAGCCCTCACTTGTAGTGACGCTGTAGCGTTTTTCCCTATTTGATCTAATAGTACACTTCAAGTTATGACACGTATCTTGCATACAGTTATCTATGTACATTATTTTTATTATGTTTTTTTGCGCAAACCTACGTCGTGTGTCTCTTTCAGTAACACTGTGTAAAAAATACCCACTGTAGCATAAAACTACATTTTATCGAAAAAGGTCAGAGTATGACATCTTCAGAGTCCATGCATCAGCTGGATCTTGCTGATTTACGTCCTCCAAGAGTGCTGACGCTTGCCATCACCGATGCCTGCAATCTTATGTGCTGCCATTGCTGGGTCAGGTCAGGAGAAACTCTCTCTGCCACACATGTGCCACTACGGGCACTGTGTCACGTTATTGAGGAGTTTGCGACCATCGGCGGAAACGGTATCCGCATTACCGGTGGTGAACCACTGTGCCACCCGCACTGGCTGGATATAGTGCAATTTTCACGTTCTCTGAGTTTTAAAACGGTTGTTATCCAGACCAATGCCATGCTCTTGCGGGATGACCACATCGCACGGCTCCGTGAACTGGACTTTCCCGGGTTTTCAATTCAGGTTAGCTTGGATGGGGTTACGCCCCTCACGCACGATCTTGTCCGAGGGGAAGGTGCCTATAGCGGTGCTATGCAGGGAATAATGAAATTGGTGCAGGAAGGGCTTGGTCAAAGGATTGCGATTTTTTTCACGGAGATGCACCATAACCTCCACGAAATCCCTGAGCTCCTCGATTTTGCTGACAGACTGGAGATCGGTTCTGTTTCCACCGGCTCCATGGTTCTGTGTGGCCGCGCTTCCGAAACGTCATTGATTTCGCAGCCTGAGGTTGGACAGTACCTGGAATTGCTGGATCGTTACGGTAGCGATGCACGCTTCCGGGCTCTTTACGATAAGCTTGGGACCGTGGCAGCACTGGAATGGTGGAGAGGAGATACTGTCCGCCATGGCTCCTGTACTTTTGTCGAAAACCCGTACCTTACACAAGCCGGCAGACTTTATCCCTGCCTTCTGTGCCACACAGACGAATTTTCCGTCACATCCGTTTTTGAGAAGGGGCTTGCTGTCGCCTTTAACGAAGGCGCACCGCTCTGGTCATCCCTGCTTAGAATCAGCCGTAGCCGTGCCGATTCAATACCGGAGTGTCAGGATTGCCCCGGAAAAAGGCTCTGTGCCGGAGGATGTATGGGGCGCGCCTGGGGCAGCTATGGAACGCTGCTCTGTACAGACGACCGATGCGAGTCGAGGCGGGCGATCTATCAGAGGGGGTGCAGTCCATGCGTTTGACCCATTCAAAACAACTGGGTGTAAATTACCCACTGTAGATAAAATCCATAGCAACAATAGTACATATTGTGGACATTATTATATAAAACTGTTTCTTATCACTACGCTTCCATGTTCCCGCCCGTTGTCCTTCCTACGTAAATTAGCATAACTATCTGTAATTAATCATTAAATAAAATTGGCACTCTACTTGCTAAGTCATTGGTAACCTAGTTATTATGAGTCTTGCAGTAGAGATATTCGGCTCATTTGCAACATATAGCAGGTATCCTAAAACCAAGTTATGAGGAGGTGGTGGCAAAAAGAAGGAAAGGACAGGCGTAGCGGCGTTCGTAGCAATTTTATACAACCACATCAGTCAAAAAACTCACACCAAAAAGGAGGAAGTACCCATGTCACACAACAAAGATGTCAAACGGACCCTTAAAAATG
>JAFLLC010000088.1 GCA_019162745.1 Deltaproteobacteria bacterium
GCCGTTGATGTTAATTTCGGATATGGTGACATTGCCAACACGGGCAAAGCAGGTGTGGCGTTTGCTTGGCCCCTACAAACGGTACAAAACAGCACAAAAAAAGCACAAAAACCTCACGAAAGGGGATTCTTCTTGATGAAATTTCTTTATAAAGCAATTGGTACAAGCCTGTTGTTTGTACTGTTATCGCTTGCCCCCCCCTGTTCCCCGGCCCAGGCCGCTAACAAGAGCTACAAACGTTCTGTCGAGAGATACACCGTCCCCGATATTGCTCTCGTAAACCAGGATGGTAAAAAGGTTAACCTCCGCACGTTACTTGCAGGTGACACGCCGGTCATCGTCGACTTCATCTACGGCACCTGCACCACCATCTGCCCGGTACTTTCAGCAGGCTTCCTCAATCTGCAGAACAAACTTGCCGCCACCGGTGGTACGGTCCGTCTGGTGTCGATAACAATTGACCCGGAAAACGATTCCCCCAAAGTCATGAAAGCCTATTTGAAACGGTTTCGCGCCAAACCGGGGTGGGACTTTCTGACCGGCAGCAGGGCCGATATCGACACGGCAATGAAGGCGTTCAACGCCTACATACCCGATAAGATGTCCCATTATCCGTTAAACATGATCCGCAACCCCAAAGACGGCAGCTGGGTGCGGTTATTCGGCATCATGAGTTCGCGGGAGTTTCTGGCTGAATACCAGGGTGTAGCGGGGAAATAAATGCAACAACCGGATACAAATCATTTAACTGCTTTTTTCAGGATAAAAAGTTTCTTGTTTTAACCCAAAAAAAGATTCTCAGTTTGTCTTACCAAGAACAGATTGATTTAAGATTCTCGCCTTTATCGGCGTGCATCCGCTTTTATCGGCGGTTAAAGGTTCTGTGATGATCGCAATTAAAACACTTAAAGACTGTTTCCCTTTTGTCACAACGTCGTTATCAATGCCCGCACTTTTAGTCACGCTTCTTTTACTCTGCACAACAATTGCCAATGGCGCCGAAACGGCTGCAGTCGTCCTGCCCAAAGCGGAGATCATCCGCCTGGGCGAGAGGATGTACCGGGAAGGTATCCTCCCCTCCGGAGCTCCCATGCCGGCCTTCATCCGTGGTGATGTGGAAGTTGACAGCAGCGCCTTTTCCTGTTCCAGCTGCCATCTCCGTGCCGGGCTCGGCTCTTTTGAGGGCGGCGTCGTCACCCCGCCAACCACCGGCAACAAACTTTACAAACCGTATCGTCGCCCCCCTTCCCTTAATGACGTTGTAGATCAGGCCGGACGCTATGTATATGCCAAGACGGTGCTGGAGCGGCCGGCCTACGACCGTGAAACCCTGGCAACTGCACTGCGTTTCGGAACCGACCCGACCGGACAGACCTTCAACGATATCATGCCGCGCTATCCGCTGGATGATCGTGATATGGCCGTCCTGATCGGTTATCTGGAAGCACTTTCGGCCGGGCCTTCTCCGGGAGCCGGCAGCAGTGAGATCAGATTTGCCACCATTATCAGCGATGATGTCAGCCAGAAAGATCGCCAGGCTCTGCTGCAACCGCTGCAGAATTTTATCGGGCGGAAAAATCAACAGATGGAAATGTACGACGATTTCATCAAGTTCGGTTATAGCCCAACCATCGAGATGAAATATGCCTTTCGTAATGCCTCTCTGGATGTCTGGGAGCTGAAGGGTCCCCCTGAAACCTGGCGGGCCCAACTTGATGCGTACAACAGAAAAAATCCGGTATTTGCCATACTGGGCGGCATCTCCAACAGCGATTGGCGCCCTATCCACGATTTCTGTGAAGCAGAACGGATTCCCTGTCTCTACCCGATCACCAATTTTCCTGCCATCTCCGAGACCAGCTGGTACACCTATTATTTTAACAAAGGCTATGCCCAGGAGGGAGAGGCGGTTGCCCGCTATCTCAACCGGCTGGAGACCCTTTCTCCCAAAACAGCTATCCTGCAGATCGTCCAGCAGTCACCCGCAGGAAGAGCGCTGGCGGACGGCTTTCAGAATAGCTGGCGCGAACTGGAACGACCGGCAGTGACTACCCTCACACTCACGGTACAACAGCTTCGCGACAACAAGCTGCTGGAGAAACTGCTAAAAAAGCATAAACCTGAGATTCTCATGCTCTGGACCGACCCCGGCATGCTGCCCGGACTGCCCGGACTCGTGACAAAACTTGCCCCTCATGGAAAGGTGTTTGTGTCGTCGGGCTATCTGGGCAAAAAAACGGTTTCAATTCAGGAATCAATACGCGACAGGGTTTATATAACCTACCCCTACCGGCTGACCCCCTTTGTCGGTTCGAAAGATGGCGGCTATAATGCCAAAGTGCCGAATCTGGCCAGTGCCAAAGATTTCGGCGAGCGGAGGATAACCTCGCGAACCACGGCCATGCTGAGGCAGGCGACCCTCCGCGGGCTGAATTTGCTGTACGACAACCTCTACCGTGATCATCTTATGGACGTTATGAGTATGCAGATGGACCTGGTGGCGCGTGATTATGAACGGCTTAGTTTCGGTCCCGGACAGCGCTACGTATCGAAGGGGTGCTATATCATCCAGCTCGGACCGGGAGCCGATCCGGCCCTGCTGCCGAGGAGTGAATGGGTCATACATTGAACCATGTTTTATCAGGGTTGAAGCGGATGGAAGGAGTCTCTGGGGCCTAAAAGGATAACGGCAAAAACAGGATAATTTTTTTATTAATTACTCTATTGGAACAGAACGGTCGTACAATGTTTCAGGGGCGATATCTAAATCACCAGGCCAGCATACGGTATCTAGAGCAACGTACGCCTGCATAAAGAGGCGTTCGTCCTGTAATCTTTGGAATATCCCCTTGGCAAGATAAGGTCGCGCATCAAACAGTTTCTTTTCACCAGTATTAAACTCAATCTCCAGGGAAAAATTGTTTTTAGGAATGGCATTAATGACTCTTTCCATAAAACCTCCTATCGCAAAGGGTCTATTTACATTAACGATTGACCACTATGCGAGTGTAATAAACCCGGTAACCAGGCCCGACATAAATTCGCATTTCTGAAACGCCCTCACCAACTGGCTCACAGTCTCCAGTGTAAAAAATTGTTTCTGGCTAACTATTCCGCGATGCTGACAAGTGTTGCCAATTCTGCAAGCGATATCGCCTCAATATCAGACGCAATTCGGTAACGCTCTACACCAGGATACACGACAAATTTTTTAACAGGTTTCAGATCATCACAGGCAGCATAGAACCCACGCTCAATCTTCGGGCTAAGACTGCGTTTGACCTCCACGGCCCATAGGCTGCCATTCGGCCATAACAGCAGCAAATCTATTTCTGCTCCGCCGCCTGTTCGATAGAAAAAGCCCTGCACCTGTCCCATTCCTGCGGCAAGCAGGTTTTCAATCACAAAACACTCCCAGCTTTGGCCTACCACAGGGTGAGCAAGAAGGCTTTCCTTATCCTGGATAGCAAGCAAAGCATGAACAAGCCCACTATCACGCACATATACCTTGGGAGATTTTACCAGTCGTTTACCAATATTAGCATGCCAGGGGGGGAGACGCCGTACCAGCATAAGGTCAACAAGAAGGTCGAGGTAGCCGTTGACCGTTTTTACATCAACACCGAGGTTACGGGAAAATTGGGCCGTGTTCAGCAGGCCGCCCTGATTATGAGCCAGCATGACCCAAAAACGACGCAATGCTTCAGCAGCAATTCGTGGACCAAACTGAGGGATATCTCTTTCAAGGTAGGTCCGGATAAAATCCTGTCTCCAGCGCAGACTCTGCCGGGGATCAGCTGCAAGCAGACTTTCCGGAAAACCACCCGCTACCCAGAGGGATTCAGACGGCAACTCCCCGGTTTCTAACACATGAAAGGGAGCTAATTCAAGGTAGGCAATACGTCCTGCCAATGTTTCACCGGACTGTTTCAACAGATCAAGTGAAGCAGAGCCCAACAGCAGGTAGCGTCCGGTACGCAGACCGGCGCGACGCCCCTGATCAATAAGACCTCTCAGGACGGGGAACAGCCCAGGGAGGCGGTGTACCTCATCGAAGATGACCAGTCTATCCTGATGATCGGCAAGATACAGCTCCGGCTGAGCGAGTTTGGCCAGATCCTGCTCGGATTCAAGATCGAGGTAGAGCGCATTGACGGTTTGGCCTATTTCATGAGCAAGAGTAGTCTTGCCAACCTGACGAGGCCCAAGCAGAGCGACCGCTGGAGAGTGGGCAAGTGCTTCAGATAGTTTTGGATAAAGCAGACGGGAGATCATGTGTGCAATAATGGATGTTTACTCCCTGATTTGCAAGGATAAATTGACTTCAATTTTGTTTAATTGAACCAATCTGCCGTCTACAGGTTTAACAGGGATGAA
>JAFLLC010000084.1 GCA_019162745.1 Deltaproteobacteria bacterium
GTGGTGCTGGAAGGGGTCGTTGCGGAACGAGATGAGAGGTGGCATCTTGAACGGGTTGCGTTCCCTGGCGGTTCCCTCTGGATGCGTGACCGCGGTCTTCCTCTGGAGAACCCGGTCCGGGTGCGGATTCCATCCGGGGGCATAAGCCTGAGTCGCGTCCCGCAGCAGGACAGCAGCATTCTCAACACGCTGGCCGGTGTCGTGGAAGCAATCGGCGATGACGATCACCCTGCGCATTCCCTGGTGCGGGTTAAAATCGGCAAGAGCGTGCTGCTTGCCCGTATTACGAAGCGCTCGGTGGCGGCGCTGGACCTCCAACCGGGATTGCCGGTCTGGGCTCAGATAAAGTCGGTGGCTGTTGCCCAGTGAGAAATACATGCTGATTGAGTCGATAGCTTTCAAGAAACGCTGAAATCTTGCTAGTTGCCGGACTTTTGTTTACAATCCTGCCAAAAAAACAGGTAGGAAAACCTCCATGAATATCACGCTCGCCAGAACTGTACCCCAAAGACATCGATTGTTTCTATGTGCCACTCGTGAACAAGTCAATCCAAACCCAAATCTCCGCCTTGGTTCAACAAAGTTTCACACTGAAAGCTGAAAGCGAACGGTTGCTGGAAATCGCTATTGAGCAGGACGAAAAGACGGGTTTGCCTATATCGAGGCTAATACAGTCGAATGAGTCAAAAACAAAGTCAAAACCAACCACCCTCAATCCCCCCTTATCAGGGGGGAGGCTTTAATCTTGCACCCTCCCCTGATAAGGGGAGGGCCGGGGAGGGGTTTGCCTTTGCCGCTGACGGGCCTGCCTTTGCCTCTCCCTTTCTCCCCTACAACAAGAACCTCACCGAACGTGCCCGAGAAAATCGAAAGAATCCAACAAAGGCAGAAAGCAAAATCTGGCATGAAGTCTTACGGATGCGACAATTTACCGAATTCAAATTTCTTCGCCAAAAACCAATCGATAATTATATCGTTGATTTCTACTGTTCCGAGCTTCGCTTGGTGATCGAGATCGATGGCGACAGTCACGCCGAAGCCGTTGAGTATGATGCTGTGCGTACAAGCGTCCTGGAATCTCTGGGTTTGCATGTTCTCCGCTTCACCAATGATGACGTATTGAGAAACATAGAAGGAGTTTATGAAGAGTTGAGCAAGGTAACGCGAGCAGATTGTAACATTTAAACTTGTGCACCAAACCCCTCCAAACCTCCCCTTGTCAAGGGAGGCTTAAAGGCTTCCCCCCTGATAAGGGGGGACTGAGGGGGGTTGGTTTTAGCCACTGGCAGATTGCAGAACTGGATGAGGCGGCAACCTGTAAGGATTACTTACAAGTTCGCCAGAAAGGGAGGCGGGTGAGGAGTATCTCGCAGCTTGCAGTACTACCGATACTGGCCGTCGGTTAAGCAGCTTAAAAGGAAACAAAGGACTTAAAAACAAAACGAACAACGCTGACTTTTACTTCTCTATCTTGCATTGATAAAATCACACCACTGCCTTTTTTTTAAACAGCCGAGATGTACCACCGCGCAATTCCTTACCGACCTCTCTGATGCGGCACTTAGTGTAATCGCAATTAACTATCTGTAAACTTTAGAATTTTAATTTATTTAAGATAGTGGCACACACCGTGCATTTCACTGAATGTCATTAAAAAACCGGATAACAGTACAGGCAAAGGCGCCTCCATTCTAAGAAAATGGGGCGCCTTTTTATTTTGCGCAGAGTGCAAAGGAAAAAACACATGCTCACGGATTGGTGAGCAAAAGGAGCATCACATGAGACAGATAGCTATTTACGGTAAAGGCGGCATCGGCAAATCAACCACAACCCAGAACACGGTGGCAGGCTTGGCCTACCTCGGCAAAAAGGTCATGATCGTCGGCTGCGACCCCAAAGCTGACTCCACCCGTTTGATCCTGCACGCCAAAGTTCAGAACACGGTCATGGACCTTGTCCGTGAAAAAGGCACCGTTGAAGATCTGGAGTTGGAAGATGTCATGAAGATCGGTTACGGCGATACCAAATGCGTCGAGTCCGGCGGACCTGAGCCGGGTGTCGGCTGTGCCGGTCGCGGTGTTATCACCGCCATCAACTTTCTGGAAGAGAACGGCGCCTACACCCCCGACCTCGACTTCGTCTTTTATGACGTCCTCGGCGACGTTGTCTGCGGCGGGTTCGCCATGCCGATCCGTGAAGGAAAGGCCGAAGAGATCTACATCGTCTGTTCCGGCGAGATGATGGCCATGTACGCCGCCAACAATATTGCCAAGGGTATCCTTAAATACGCTACCTCCGGCAAGGTCCGCCTGGCCGGTCTGATCTGCAACGCCCGCAAGACCGATAAAGAGTTTGAACTGGTTAGTGCCCTTGCAAATAAACTCGGCACCCAGATGATCCACTTCGTACCCCGCGACAACCAGGTGCAGCGCGCCGAGATGCGCCGTATGACTGTTATCGAATACTCTCCTGAACATCCGCAGGCTCAGGAATACCGTACCCTGGCAGAGAAGATCCTCAACAACAAGATGCTGGTAATACCGACACCGTTAGAAATGGAAGAGCTGGAAGACCTGCTGATGGAGTTCGGTATTATGGAAGCAGAAGATGAGAGCGTGGTTGGTGTAGTCGAAGCAGCGGCATAATAAACGTCCCCCTTTAAGAAAGGGGGATTCAGGGGGATTTGCCATTGACGCTTACAAACAAATCCCCCCCAGCCCCCCTTTTGTAAAAGGGGGAGTGTTCATCAACACTCTTCAAGGAGACATATTATGTCAGACAAAATACGAAAAATTGAAGGCATTACCAAAGAATCAACTCAGGCGATGATCGATGATGCTCTGTCGGTTTATCCGGAGAAGGCCAAAAAAAAACGTGCGCCGCACCTTGGCGTGAATGATCAGGGTTCCGGCTCTGCCTGTGTCAAGTCCAACAAAAAGACCGTCCCCGGCGTTATGAGCGCCCGTGGCTGCGCATACGCCGGAGCCAAGGGTGTTGTCTGGGGGCCGATACGCGATATGGTGCATGTTTCCCACGGCCCGGTCGGCTGCGGCTGGTACTCCTGGGGCACGCGGCGCAACCTGGTTACCGGTGTTAACGGAGTCACCCAGTTTGCCATGCAGTTCACCTCCGATTTTCAGGAAAAAGATATCGTCTACGGCGGCGACAAGAAGTTGAAGACCCTGCTGCAGGAAGCGGTTAGCCTCTTTCCGCTCGCCAAAGGCATCTCGGTGCTTTCCGAATGCCCGGTTGGGCTGATCGGCGACGATATCAACTCCGTTGCCAAACAGTCATCCAAGGAGCTGGATATTCCGATCATTCCCTGCAACTGCGAGGGTTTCCGTGGTGTTTCCCAGTCACTTGGCCACCATATCTCCAACGACACGATTCGCGACTACATCATCGAAACCCGTGAATTTGCCGAACCATCCAGCCCATACGATATCGCGCTGATCGGCGATTATAATATCGGCGGCGACGTCTGGGCTGCCACGGCGCTGCTGGAAGAGATCGGTCTGAACGTGAAAGCGACCTGGACCGGGGATGGTGAGTTGGAGAAGATTGCCGCCACCCATCAGGTCAAGCTGAACCTGATTCACTGTTACCGCTCGATGAACTATATGTGCAAGGTGATGGAAGAGAAGTACGGTATTCCCTGGCTCGAATTCAACTTCTTCGGCCCGACCAAGATCAGGCAGAGCCTGCGGGCTATTGCCGAACGTTTCGATGACACCATCAAGGCGAATGTGGAGCGGGTAATCGCCAAGTACGATCCGATCATGCAGGCGATCGTCGATGAATACAAGCCGCGTCTGGATGGCAAGAAGGTGATGCTGCTGGTGGGTGGCCTTCGTCCCCGTCATACCATCGGCGCGTATGAAGATCTCGGTATGGATTGTGTCGGTTCAGGCTATGAATTTGCCCACACCGATGATTATGACCGTACCTCTTCAGAGATGCCGGATGCCACGGTGGTCTATGACGATCCGTCCGAGTACGAGTTCGAGAAGTTTGCCCACGCGCTGAAGCCTGACCTCATCGGCTCCGGTATCAAGGAAAAATACGTGTTCCAGAAGATGGGCATCCCGTTTCGCCAGATGCACAGTTGGGATTATTCCGGCCCCTACCACGCGTATCAGGGCTTTGAGATTTTTGCCCGCGATGTTGATATGGCGGTCAACAGCCCGACGTGGAAGCTGGTAAAAGCACCGTTTTAAGTGTAGTTTTCTACAAACGTAAAGAGCCGGGGAAGCGTATTGCTACCCCGGCTCTTTGCGTTTAGCTGCTACAGCAGGCACACTAA
>JAFLLC010000174.1 GCA_019162745.1 Deltaproteobacteria bacterium
ATGCCCGCATCAAGCTGATGAATCTGGTGGATCACCGGATTATCTTTGAAGAATAAAGGGTGCCCTGGGTTTTTCCTTTAACTCCTTAATGGCACTTATCCCGTTCATCGGGGTTAGAGTTTTTCCGTCTTTGTGATTACAGAAGTAATCAGAGACATCGAAGAAAGGAAGTAAACAGGATTGAGGTTTGTAACACCGATTTCCTGACAGCAGTAGCGTATTATTCAAGCCACGAAGGCTTTTGTGTTCTCTAGAGGAACCAAAGGTCTCTGTGGCTTTTTTTTTGCCATGACGAAATCCACCTGTTTATCGTTCGAGTGTATCGATGTTAGACCCTGCCAAACTGGCGCAAGGCCTGGCTGACCTCAGTAAAGATATTACGGATGAAATTCCAACACCAGATAAGACAAGATATTATTTTACCAACACAACCACGTAATAGGAGGAAAAATGGGGCAATTTCAATTCACTCACTTATTCAGTCAAAGGCCCATGACCATTGGGCTAATGTTCCTTGCCCTGATCTTTATGGGGCAGAGATCATCGTATGCGCAAGAAACAGATCTTCACTCTGAACAATGGTTTGCTGTGGGTAAAAAGGCAGGCGAGGAGGCGCTGAGCATGATGGGAAAGGAGGGATTTCCCCATAGACAAGGGGTGCTGATTGTTCTCTCCAACGCTGGATATGCAGAAATCAACCACCGCTCGACCCAACCGGCACTCGATGGCCTCTCAGAAGTAACTGGTGCCAGTCGGGGAAAGCAGTCCCTGATTGAAGTCCATTCCGACAGCCAGAGCCAACTGTGGTTTGCTGTGTACGACACCGGTACAGGTGCCTGTGCGTATTTGCAGGCAGATGGAAAGGTGTTGGAAAAATTAAGCGCTGGCATAAAGGACAGTTCGGGGCTGTTTTCCCACCGTTCGGTGATGCGCATCGATGCTGACTATCTCTTTGCCAATGTTGCAACGGCTCACAGGAAATTTGAAGAAAAACCCTTCGACGGCAATGAATTCCGCATCGTCACCATTGCCAATGCCGTTGCAAAAGGAGCCCCTTCCAGTGCCGTCCGCGCATTTGAATTTCATGACCATTTCTGTCCGGGAGTGAGTTCCGGTATTCTGATGGCATCCTACATTCAGCAGCATTTTAGCCGTGGGAATGGCAGCTATTTTATTCACTCAGTTGATCCTTGGTGTAAGGAAGACGCCTTGCTGGTCCTGCTGAATACTACCCCCGGGAAAAATGGGTACTGTGTGTCTTACCCCACCGCCGAAGACAAAGCAAAATGGAAGCCTGAGGCCAAAAATGCCGCCACCATTGTCTACCGCCAGTTAGAAAAAAACAAAAAATGGGAAGGAAGGGTTCTCGCCTTTGAGTGGGGAGAAAACTCCTGTCCAAAGACCGAGAGCAAGATGATCGACAAGCTTTGCGGCGATCTGTGGTTTTTGAAGCAAATGGATACCACTGAAAAGTTTGTAAAGGTTATCAAAGAGTTTGAACTTCCCGAGGGCGTTTCTCCAAAGGATTGGGCAAGGCCTGGCGTTGATCCCATGTCAAAACTGCAATTACTTAGGGATTAACAAGCAGCCTTGAAAACCAGCGTTGACAGTCAAGTGGAGTATTCTCCTTGATCTGGCAATGATAACAACAACAGTAATTAATAATCACAAGAAAAAGGGGAAGGGGATGAAGTTCAGCAGAAAAGGAGTTTTGCCAGGGTGTTTTCTTTCAGCGATGTTGTTCCATTCATCACTGTGTGTTAGTCCAGCCGTAGCCGTTGAAGAGAAAGCACCGCAAGACGCTCATTCTGTAACGGAAAAAGCAGAGACGGCCAAAAATATTTCGGAGATCGTGGTCTCGGCGGACAAGATCATCACACCCACGATGCAGGCAAGTGAAACAGTTTATACCGGCAGTGAGATAACGGCCAAGGGCATAGAAATTCAGGGACCCAGGGCGGCTACCAGTGTTTCCAACGCCCTGAACCTGCTCCCGGGGATCAGTGTGGAAAGCCCGGACAGTAATGGCCTGGCTGCGGAGATGAGCAATGTTCGTGTTCGTGGAGTCCGAGGTTTGATGGGCGCCCTGACCGTGGAAGGTGTTCCCAATTATGGCGGCAATCCCATCGGCCCCCGCGACTATCTCTATGATCTTGAGAACATGCAGGGGCTCTCCGTTTATAAGGGGGCGGTGCCTGGAGATATCGGCACCGGCATCGGTTCGCGAGGCGGC
Source organism: Deltaproteobacteria bacterium (assembly GCA_019162745.1). Classification (GTDB taxonomy): domain Bacteria; phylum Desulfobacterota; class Desulfuromonadia; order Geobacterales; family Pseudopelobacteraceae; genus JACRCG01. The sequence goes on from JAFLLC010000174.1 coordinate 2,234, forward strand.
GCCATAAATCTTAAACCGGACTGGCCCCACGAAGAGCTTGGATTTCTTTTCAAGCAGGTAGTTGGTACAAATGACTATACTAGGACTTTTGCCCGTTTTGATTCAGGCGCAATTCCAGAAGTCACTACCCGAGTTTCCGGCTCTTTTTCCTATACTGATGCCGAAAAATGGCGTGGCCCTGGTGATCTTGGCCCTCGAAAGAATGCCAATATCGCTGTAGATCAATCCCTTGGGCAACGACTCAACGCCAAGCTCTGGGTCAACCATAATGATCTTGATCAAAATCTCTACCGGGCTTTAAGTTATGCAGAAATTCAGAACTTATCTGCCAACTACGACAAGGATTTTAATCCATCCCGTACCGGTGTCGCCGCCCAAGATAAGAATTATTATGATTACAATCGAGGCACCTATCAAAATGATGATCAGTTAGCCATCCTTACCCTGCGGGCAACCGATACCCTTAATTTTTCCTTGAAACCCTACCATTCCAAGGAGGATACCGAAATCCTTCAAGGTGTGGCCACTAGCGGCGGCATGGTCCAGAAACGGCTCAGGGATATAGACCGAACCGGTGTCATCGGCGAAGGAAGTCTTGATCTCTCTGGCATCAAGACAACCGCTGGATATCATTACGAGAGCTCTGACATGGAGATATCCACCGAAAATTACGCCATCACTGGTTCAAATCTATCCTATCGCGGCAAAGGGGTAATAGGCACCACCGGCACTACTTATCTGAACAGTCCATATCTGAAGCTCGCTGGAGAGCACGGTTCATTTGACTGGCAGGCCGGACTTAAATACTTCCTGTTTGAAGACTCGGCCAGCGATGGCTACGTTACCGGTTCCGGCCCCAGCTATTCTCCGGTACGGGCCACTGACCTTGACCGGGAGGCCAAGGATTATGACATCTGGCTGCCCACCCTTGCCGCTGGTTATCATATCAACGAAGAGATTCAGGCCCATACAGGTTACGGACGAACCTTTATTAGACCGTATTCCTATCTGCCCTTAGTCAATCTCTACAATACCAACCGAAGTGCCTTCCAGGCAGCGGGAGTAAATCTCCAGCAGATGTTTGACGGCTATGGCATCGAACAATCAGATACCGTTGATCTGGGCTTACGTTACACCAGTGGCCGATTTGATATTGATTCCACCATTTATTACGGCAAGCATAAGGATCTGCTCACCACCATCTACGACCCTCGGGTCAAATTGAACTATCAACAAAATATCGGCGAGGCTACAGGTTACGGGCTTGATGTAGAGATAAATACGACACTCACGGACACTGTTACGATCTTTGTTAATCCTTCCTGGACAACCATGACCTATGATGGGGATCTGTCATACGCAGGAATACGAATGGACACAGATGGAAATCAAGTGGTAGATACTCCCGAGTGGCTAGTAAAAACAGGTCTCATCTATCATCCCGGCAATCTTGAGGTCATCCCCATGGTTCGTTTTCAGGGCAAACGATACAGTGATGCTGAAAACAAGGGAGAAGTGGATTCCAATGCCATCGCAGATCTTCGGTTAACCTATACCTTTAATGGGATAATGAAATCAAAAGCCCTGAAAGTCTCTCTTGACTTAACGAACCTCTTCGATGAAGAGTATGTTTCGGTGATCAACGCCTCTGATGATACAAGAGACGGGGTTGCCACATACTATCAGGGGGCTCCTTTTGCAGCCATTTTAAGCGCCACACTGGAATTCTAACCCCGATGAACGGTATAGGCGTCTATTGCAGATTATTTTCTTGTAGAAAAACAAGAAAATAATCTGTAAGTCATTAAAAACCAGCCTCGGAATACAATGCGGATACAGCAGAAACAAATAACGAGCACCATTCATTCAATATATCGGGAGAATAATCATTATGTGTATGACCATGACCACGACTACGATTGCAGCTAAAAACGATTGGGAACGATGCGTTGCGTTCCACGGCCACTCCTGTCCGGGCCTGGCCATCGGCTACCGGGCCTGTGAAGCGGCGCGTGAAAAAC
>JAFLLC010000191.1 GCA_019162745.1 Deltaproteobacteria bacterium
ATGGATCTTGAGCATATCGCTGGGGTTGGTTTTTTTGTGGTGAAGGAGAAAAAACCGCTGACGCTTTATCTGGATACGATTGGGTTAGAGTAGGAATTCCCATAATCTGGTTCCCAAGCGTCGCATGAAACCAAGCAAACGGAGAAACCTGCTGGGTCGATAAAAGAGTAACCACCCCAAAACCCATCCTTAAAAAAAAGGAGGTTTTCTTTACTCATTTTTTGATCGAAGTACGCTCAATCTGGAAGAGCCTTCTTTTCCAATAGAGATGAAAGAATTTGCTTCTTGTAAAGACAGGAGATCACCTTCTCCACGCATGTTTGCAGGGGGAGCAGGCCAGTATCCAAGCAGAGATCTGGATTGGCAGGTGCTTCATAAGGTGATGAAATGCCTGTGTAATTTTTAATAATGCCGGCTCTTGCTTTTTTATAGAGTCCTTTGACATCGCGGTGTTCACAGATTTCAAGTGAGCATGCGCAATGAATTTCCAGAAAGTTATCTGTCCCGATAATTGTCCGTACTTTTTCTCTGTCTTGTTTCAAGGGGGAGATAAAAGCAGTGAGGGCAATAATCCCTGATTGCAGAAATAGATTAACCATCTCTCCTATTCGACGGATATTTTCACTGCGGTCTTTTTCACTAAAACCAAGATCAGAGCAGAGGCCGTGTCGAACATTGTCACCATCAAAGACAAAGGTTCTGCAACCAATTTGGTGTAACCGTTCTTCCACGGCATGGGCAAGGGTGGATTTGCCGGAACCGGAAAGTCCCGTAAACCAGAGATTCACCGCTTTATGTCCGTTCATTGTCTCACGACGAACTTGGGTGACTGTGGCATGATGCCAGATGATATTATTATGTCTTTCCGTCATGTTGCCATCTCGTTAGTGCCTTACAGAAAAATTTCTTGTTTTTTTTAAATAAGAAATTTTTCTGATAAGGCACTTATCCCGTTCATCGGGGTTAGATTGTTTCTCTGAAAATTGCCTTAGAAGTTGAGACATTAGTGTTCTCTTCAATATTGTTCATTTGACTTAGATTACTGTCAGCAGTATTATGGTAGTTCTTTTGAAATTATGAAAGCATATTATTTTGGAAGCTGCAGGGAGACTTTTTTTACTCCCTTGGATTGTGATTCCCACAACTACTTTTTTGGCCGCAGGGCAGGGGATCAGTGCTTGAAAGAGCTATCGTTTTTTTCATCTTTATTGAAAGCAAATGCCTCTATCCAGATATAAATCTCTGTTATTATTAACCTTGGTTTTAGCGCTTTTTGTCGTGGGCTATTACCCCGCGCTGACTTTATTTGTTAAAAAATGGTTGGCCTCGGATGATTATACCCATGCCTTTTTTATTGTTCCGGTCATCGTATATATGATCTGGCTGAAGCGAGAGATGTTGGCCGATAATAACAGGGGGGCTTCGACAGGGCTTGTTCTTGTTGTTCTCTCTCTGTTGCTGTATCTTCTCTCGCTTCAGATGCAGGTTCCTACGCTGATTTTTTTGGCTACTGTCATAACGATTATCACTGCGTTCATTTATCTTGCTGGTTTTTCTGTTATAAAAGAGCTGGCGATTCCGATTTTGCTGCTGTTCATGATTATACCAATCCCGAATCAGCTGCTCTCAATGCTGACTGCGTCCCTTCAGCTCAATATCTCGGCAATCAGTGTAAGTATTGTTCAACTATTTTCAGTGCCTATATTCAGGGAAGGGAATGTCTTGCAGCTTCAGGACATGTCATTTCAGGTCGTTGAGGCATGCAGCGGAATTCGGTCTTTAATTTCGATGACAACCCTGAGCATTCTTATTGGTTATTTCACCCTGACACGAGCACGGAGTATTGCCTTTCTGTTTCTGTTCAGTATTCCCGTGGCAATTGTTATCAATATTATCAGGGTGGTGGTTTTGGTGCTGGTCTTTCATTATCTTCATATCGACCTTTCCGTTGGCACATCGCATACCGTCGCTGGATTAGTCCTTTTTGTTGTCGGGCTGGCCTTATTATTTGCTTTTCAAAGAGTACTGGAATTGTGGGAAACGGCAAAAACAAACAACTAATTATCCTGGCTGGGTTACTGCTCTTGACAAGTATTCTGGTCTACTGGTCTACGGATTCTGTTAAGGTTACTAAGCCTGTTCCCCTTCAAACGATGTTCGGGCCGATACAAGGGTACCAGGTTGTACGGTCAAGTCCATTGGATGACCATATTGTATCCTTTCTCGACCTGGACGATTACGTTCAGACCAGTTATGAAAAAGATGGCCGGGGTGTCAGTTTATATATCGGATATTATTATACCTTGGATAAAGTTTCGGCGGCACATTCTCCCCTTGTGTGTTATCCGGGGCAAGGCTGGAAAATTAATCAGCCGCAAGAACATCGGTTTATCGTCAATCAGCATGCAATTCATTACGCAGAGGTAACCGCCGGCAGGGGGGAATATCAGGAGTTGGTGATGTTCTGGTATCAGGCCCATGAAAAAACGGCTCCTGAGGTGTATAGCAATAAACTTAATGCCCTCTTGAATAAAATAACCAAGAAAAAACAAGAGCATGCGTTTGTTCGAATATCCATTCCTCTTGGTACGTCCAGCCCTCAAGAGGCCGAAGTTATAGGTAAAAATTTTATCGCTGCCTTTTACCCCGTCTTCTTGAACTATATAAACAGTACTCCCTGAGCCTTATAAGTTAACGCGGACGTCGCCATCGTAATTACTCACCATGATAGCGTAGGTCGGGTTTTAACCCGACGGAGGGCTTGCTATGTTGCCCATTCTGTCGGGTTAAAACCCGACCTACATAAATAACCAACTGATTTGTTGGGGATTCTTCTCTTCTTATTTTCCCTTATGCAAAAAGATACCACTAACGAACTCAGTAATCTGGTATTTATTACCGATGTTTTTTTAACACTTATAATTTTCTGCATTTCTTTCTGGGCGAGAGATTATTTCTTTCTTTCATCTGTGCCGCTCAGCTTCTTTTCACATCTTTTTTTAATTCCCCTTCTCCTCGTTTTTATTACAAGTTTTCTTTCCTATTTTGGAGGATACAAGAGTCCTGAAAATAAGAATCTGGTGGGGTATGCCTGGTCAATTTTCCGAGCTACGGTGCTGACGGTTTTGATGCTTCTGGCCATTTTGTTTTTCTTTAATATCCCCTATGTAAGCAGATTTGTTATTTTTCTTTTTGCTCTCCTTGAGCTGAGCATGTTGTTTATTAGCCGTGCGATTATCACTGTTTATTTTAATAAGCAGGTAAAAAGCGGTGAAAAAGCACTTCGAGTGTTGATTATTGGTTCAAAGGGTCGTGCCTTGGACCTGGTTAAGGCGCTTCATGAAAAAATGGTGTGGGGGGTCAAGATTGTCGGATTTATAGATCCCGATCCCTCTATGATTGGGAAAAAAGTTCAGGGTATCCCGGTTATCGGAACTGTTGAAAATACCCATGAATGCCTGAAAAATAATGTCATTGACGAGGTCATCATCGCCATCCCCCGTTCTCTTCTTGACGATGCTGAACCCATTGTCTTAGCCTGCGAGCAAGAAGGGATTCGACTGCGCTTTATGGCCGATATTTTCAACGTCCAGGTTGCGCGGATAAGCCTTTCGGAGATCAAGGGCATCCCGTTGCTGACCATGGAGCCAGTGGCTCAGGACCCTCAACAGCTTCTGGCCAAGCGAGTATTTGATTTGGTCTGCACCCTGCTCGCCGCGCCATTTCTCGTCCCCGTTTTTTTAGTCGTCGCCATCTTTATTAAACTCGATTCACCAGGCCCTGTTTTTTTCGTTCAACCACGAGTGGGAATGCGAAAACGGGTCTTTCCCATGTTTAAATTCCGTTCCATGAGTGTTGATGCGGAAGAACAACTGAAAGAGATCGAGCATCTGAACGAGGCGGAAGGCCCCATCTTCAAGATTAAAAATGATCCCCGCGTCACCAGGGTAGGCAGTTTTTTAAGAAAGACCAGTATTGACGAGCTGCCGCAATTGATCAATGTCCTTCGCGGCGAGATGAGTCTGGTTGGCCCGCGGCCCATGTCATTGCGAGATGTTGATCTCTTTGAACGAGGGGCCCAGCGAAAACGCTTCAGTGTCCAACCCGGCCTGACCTGCATCTGGCAGATCTCCGGCAGAAGCAATCTTCCCTTTGAAAAATGGCTGGAACTGGATCTTCAATATATCGAAACCTGGTCTTTCTGGCTGGATCTTGAAATCCTG
>JAFLLC010000067.1 GCA_019162745.1 Deltaproteobacteria bacterium
ATGGTGGGGCTCCTTAGAATGGGAGGTCAGGTTGATTTAATGGTGCCGCTGATCGGGCCGGTGCCGCCGCCGGTGCTTGCTTGACTGCCGGGGTGAAGGGTTCTTGCTCGTTGTCGTTTATCCTGGTGGCGATGATCTGTATTCCATATCTTTTTTCCCCGGCGTTGGTCTCCCAGCATGTTGTCTGGATCGCGCCGGTGATTGATACAGGATCGCCATCAATTAACCGGGTGGCATCAGCCAGGGACTTAAAAGCGACAACTGCCAGCCGCTCCTTGCCGCATGCCAGGAAAAACTTGATCATGGGGGTTCCGGTTTTTGTGGCTATGATCTCGAACCGGTCAACCTTGCCGGTAAAATTGCACTCGTTTTTGTCGTAGCTCATTTGGTACTCCTTTTTCGTTGGTGTTTTTTTGGCCAGGCGGTTTGCTTGATCTTCTGCCCGGTAGCAGCCTGGAAATAAAAGCTGATACAGCCGCTTCCCTCAATCGTTACCGTCAAGCCCGGCATGTCCCAGAGGCCAGCCCATGCGATACCTTTTGACTTGTTCCGGCGGTAAAGTTCCCGCATTGTCCAACCAGCCGCTTTCAGGTGGGCCCGGTTTACTGCCAGCCAGGATATGGCAATGAATGACATGCTGGTGTGAACCTGCTTCATTCTTGCCAGGGCCTTGTCATCACACATCGGGCAGAGTGGTTTTTCATCTCTCAGCCAGCCAGTAAGAAATCCGCACTGACAGACAAAGGGGTTGCCCGGCTTCCATTTTCTGCCGGGGTCAAGATCATGATGCCGGGCGCGGGTCAGGTGGCAGAGTAAAGCGGTTTTATTTTCACGGACAGCAGGCGCCAGCTTGTCAATATTTTGGGGGTCGCCTTCAATCTCGATTTTACCCATGGGATTTACGGAGATCTCACAACAAAGACTCTCAGCCAGGTCAAGGACGGTTTCGAGGTTCATATTGTCACCCTTACCCTTGTTCCAGTGGGGGGTGCTGTATCGGGCACAAGGTCACAAGTCAACGGTGGCGCGGGTTGTGGGCGTGCCTGATTGTTTTTCGTATCGGGCACGTTCCTTTTTATCGGGCACATTTCGGAACTGGGCACAATTTTTTTCGTTGTGTCTCTGTGCCCGATAAATGACTCTGTGCCTGAAAGCAATACTGAAACAGGCACGCTTAAACCGTTGCTGTTATTGGGTTGTGACTCTGTGCCCGATGCAGGGGGGGGGTGCTGGAAGGATGTATCTATTAAAGGAGTCCTTGAACTGATCCAGGTGATAACCTTTTGTTGTATGGTTGGAAGAAAATCTTACTGACTGGTTTGAGGTTATCCCATATTCACGGAGTCGGGTGGCAACCTGCCGGGGCGCTATTGCCTTTCCTTTATTGTAAGTAGCCCAGGGCTTTTCGTCGTCCTCGCATAAGGCCGCAATCAGATCAATGGTGCTGATCCTGGACAGCGCCTTTGTTTCAAAGATTTCTTGAATGTCGGCAAGCAACTCCACGCCAATGGTCAAGGCTTCCCCGTTCACTTTGGCCAGCTTCAGGGCCGCATGTCTTGCCGTCTTTGGCCAGTGACCACCAACCACGTCAGCAATGGCAAGAAGGGGCTCCCAGTTGTCTTGTGCGCGGTCGTTCAGTTCATGGGGTAGAACAGGCCGGGCCTTCAAAATATCTTCCCGGTGATCTTCAGCAAACCGGCTCAGCTTTGCCGCGATGGTCTCGAATAGATCGGCTTCAGCATATCGCAGGCGGTCAACCGTTTCGTGAGGGTGTTTCCGCCGTAACTCAAACAGAATGGCGCGGTCGGTAATGGTGCCAGCAATATTCTTTGCAGAGATTCCTGCAATGGCCTTTGCTCCCCATGTGCTGAATTTCTTTGGCTCGTGATTGTCTCCCACGGTCTTAATCCAGAAGGCGCCGTCTCGAGTATGGCCAGAATTCAGAAGGCCGCGCATATCCTCATTGTCTTTCATGAAAGAATCGGCTTCATCAATCAGGAAGGTGGGCTTCCATGCCTCGACAGTACGGAAAAGGGCCGCCGTTGAAATGTTGCTTGCCGGTAATGGCCTGCAAACAATTTTGCTCAGGAAGAAAAGAAGCTGGCTCTTGCCACATCGCTTTTCAGGTGCAGTGATTACAGCCAGGGGCGCGACTTGCACCACATCAACAAACCATGTGAAGGCCGCCCATAGTGCAACGGCATGAGCTGTTTCAGGCTCGCAGACAATGAACCGCCTTACTGCCTTAACAACATCATCCAACAGACCAACCAGATTGATTTTATCTGGCCAGGGCTCAATGTCTTCAATGGAAAATCCGGTTTCGGATTCTTCAGCCGGTCTTCGCTCTCTGACAAGCTGATCAAGGACGCTGGCTCTGATCTTCAGCTTTTTTGCCGCGCCGACTCTCTCTTTCTCATATTCCAAAGAGGTCAGCCCTGCCAGGTGGGAAAGCAGGTCATCTTCTGACTGGCTTCCTGTCTGATCGTTGATTGCATCGTCAACGGGTGCTCCTTGGTGGGGTGGTGGGCCGAAAAGCCTTTCCTCTTCTGCCCTTGCCTGGTCAATGCGCTGTTTCATCTCGCCCAGCGATTCCAGGTAACCCGGCTCCTCATCAATAGGCGCGGTCATTTGATCACCTCACCAATGAGAGACGCAGACAGAAAAAGAACCAAACCAGTACCACTGCCAACCAACCAGGCCAGGAAGTGGACCATTAACAGGTAGTTTCGTTGACAAATCGAGGGTATAGGATTAAACTTGTCTTGTTTGGTTTTAGGGGTTTGCATCCGGGGTGGATACTCGAGGCAAGCCCCTTTTTCTTTGGCCATTAGCGAGAGACCGCTGATCTACCAATATACTCGTGAATATCGCTCAGCCGATATTTGCAGGACTTCCCGATTTTAAGATAAACCGGACCTGTGCCCGTTGATCTCATTTTTCGTAAAGTGTGGACGCTCAGATCAAGCAGGGCCGCCGCGTCAAAATCGTTCATGACAAGGGCATTGGTGGTTTGTGGTGCAGGGGTGGGGGTCAGTTCAGACATGGGGTAAAACTCCTTTGCCATTGGCATAGGGGCCTTACCCATCGGAGGGATATTACACGGTGCAAATATTAGCCAAAAAATACTAATGTAACTTGCAAAATACTATAGACATTAGCTTTTGAACCGTGTAAAAAATTAATCATACTCCAACGGGTAAAACCTTTGGATGGATGAAAACCCGATACCTACAGCCGCCAAGCAAATAGGGTGTCGGGTTTTCTGTTTTTGCAGGGGTCATATTGTGCCCTTGCCTGAAAACAGTATTAATGTATGTCGGTTTTTTTTGGAATAGAAAATATACAACCGCCGGTGTATTGAAACGAAGTAAAGCCCGTATTTAGTGCTAATTAGCCTCTTGACAAGGAAAAGCGGTTAGGTATTAAAAAAGGCAAGCTATTGATTTTATTGACTGTAAATTTGCTCGAAGAAACTTCGTTTTTCATCCGTCAGAAATTCGAACCTGTAAAAAAAATCTCATCCTTGCCGCTTTTTGAGGCTTACCACTTCGGCCAGCCAGGGCAGGGCTTAAGGTTCGCAAGAAATAGGGATTGAACCTTGAATTATTGGCTCTTTTTGGCCGTGTTGCACCACCACTTTTTCATGTAAATTTTGCACCACCGTTTTCAATGTGCGCTAACTGTTCGTTTTCATTGCAGATATTGATAATTATAAGCATAATGATGATTATGCGACATTGCTGTTTCTTGTCCTTTTATTTCTATCTGCCTGGTTTTGCAGTGTTTTTTGGTGGTGAAAAGATCATGAACAGTTTCAGCAACTTGCAATCTTCTCTCTTATAAAGTCCTCAATATCGTTCACCCGGTACAGTCTTCTTTTCCCTTTGGCTACAAATTTAAGCCCATTTTCTGCCCATTTGCTAACGGTAGCCGGTGCCACGCCGCACCACTGGGAGGCTTCTTGTTGAGTCAACTCCCGTTGCTCTATAGGTTCGTTCTCTTTGCCTGTTTGTGGGTTGAATCTCCACATACCTATAATTTTTTTATCTTGCATCAGCTTCAGTGTTTCCAGGAGGGCGGTTTTGTTCATTTCTGTTTTCCCTGATTGATTATCTTTGAGATCAAGCCACGGGTCGAATCTGCCGAACAATCGCAAGCCGGGGCTTTGGCTCTTC
>JAFLLC010000056.1 GCA_019162745.1 Deltaproteobacteria bacterium
GAACGGCGGTCGGCATCACGTCAGTTCAACCGGTCGGATTCATCGGAATACCCAAACTATTTTCAAGAATTGCAAACCATAGATTTTGTGCACGGCAGGTTCTCGATTAGTACGCTTCTCACAAACCCTCGTTTGCAAGAAGTGTTCGGCATCATGTAGTTCCAAACTTTCCACCACAGAGCGGGATCTGACGATATAGGATCAGGCGCAGCACTCCTTTTATGGCTATCCAGGGGCAGAATTATCAAGGGAGACCCCGGCTTATAATCAAGCCGCTAACCTTGCCAGATTAGGGCCGCTGAGAGTGAGCCCTCAGCGGCCCTTAACAGATTGCAGAAGGAGCATTCAAATGTCTGGTGCATTCACTGTTATAACAAAGATCGATGACAGCGATATTAAACGGGTTCTGGGCCGGTTGCAAAAGAAGGCAGGCAACCTGCACCCCTGTTTGAAAAATATCGGCCTACACCTGGAAGAATCCACAAAGCAGAGATTCAACAAAGAAGAAGATCCCGATGGAAACCGGTGGGCGGCACTCAAGCCATCCACGTTGAAGCGGAAAAAGGGAGCAAAAATACTTACTGAATCTGCGGGCTTGAGGGACAGCATAATCAGTGCTGTCAGGAATAACGGTTTACGAGTCGGCACCAATAAAGTTTATGCAGCAACGCATCAATTTGGCCGAGATAAAACGCCTGAGCATAAGCGTAAAGTAACAACAGTATTCGGCAAAAAACTAAATTTTCCTGTTTGGGCACAGGTGAGAAATTATGATCCTAAGATTCCTCCACGGCCGTTCCTTGGAGTCTCAACTTCTGACCGGGAGGAGATCATGGCGATACTGGAGGATTACTTGAAAAAATAATAATTACTTCATTCGGTTCAACCAGCAAGGGAGATATTATGACCGGTACGGAACTGTTTTTTCAGACCTTTCGCGGGCAAAATAAAAAGATTGGAGCATTTTTGCAAAAGACCGCCTCTTCAGGGAGCGCTTCCATACAGCTGGTGCAGCAGCTCAGGGAAAGGGAAGAAAAACAACAAAAAATAGATAAAATAATCAGGAGGATTTTTAAATGATACTTGAAAAACTTAAGGCAGGAACTAAAAACACAAGAGATATTAACTTCCACGGCATTCCTCTAAAGCTTCGTCTACTGTCCGAAGCTGAGATACTACAGTGCCGCCTCGATACCGTTGCATACGCAAAAAAGAAGGAATTAGACGAAGAAAGCCAAGCTGCTGAAAACGCCCGGCGGCAACTCTTTACTGTACTCAGTGACACAGAAGGCAACCGTGTAGCCGATAACATTGATAGCTTCCGGGATCTGCTGACGCGAGGTGAGCGTGAGTATCTGATTGAAGAATACCTTTTTCTTGAAAACGAGTGTCTGCCCTCTGTCCCCGGCATGGAACGTGCTGAATTCGATGACATACTGGAACTGGTAAAAAAAAGTCCGGAATCTATTTTGAGTGTTTCCAATACCGCCACGCTGAGAAGGCTTATCAATTATTTGGAAAACCAGCGGTAGAGCTTACCCACGGGCAGTGGTTCTACATCATGCTTATGGAATCACTCATCAAGCCTGAGTCACCTGACACACCTAAAAAACAGATCGTGAGAAAACGGGCAAAGCCCCCCGGAGATAAATGATGTCAGATATGAAATTGTTCTTGCAGTTGGGCGTAAAAGGCCAGAGTGGCTTTACTTCGACCATGAATAATATGGCGAACACAACCAGCCGATCAACCAAAAGAATGGTTGCATCTTGGGGGTCAGTGGAAAACAGGATGTCCAGCATATCGACATCATTAATGAAGCTCACGGCATTATTGGGGGGTGGAGCTTTACTGAGGCAGGCGGTTGTAGATGTCATGAATTTTGAACGCGGTCTGACGGAAATGAGGCTCACAGGCGAGTTAAGCGCCAAGGGAATGAACGATATCCGTAAGCAAATGATTGCTTTGAGTTCGGAAACATTACAGCTTCCAGAGGATCAGCTGGAAACGTTTAAAAATATGGTTGCCGCAGGCATTAAACCTGAAAAAGTAATGAGTGGGCTAAAGGCCATAAATAGGACCGCAACGGCGTCATTTTCAAACGTAACTGACATTGGTAATACAGCTATAGATCTCTTTCAAAAAATGGACATCAAGCCGGAAAAGCTGGAGCGGGCCTTTAACATCATGCACAAAGCCGGTAAGAGTGGACGTTTCGAATTAAAAAATATGTCGGCCTATTTTCCCGAAGTGCTGGCAGCCGCAAGTCAATACGGTATTACTGGTGAAAAGGGGGTTGCACAAGTTGCCGCCATGCTCCAGATTTCACGGCGTAATCGTGCACAGCCAGCGGAAGCTGCCAGTGATATGAAAGCATTTTTAGGGCATATGATTTCCTATAAAAAAGAATTTAAAAAAGTAGGTTTTAATGTTTTTGACTACATTGATCTCAAATCTGGAAAATTTAAAGCTGGCAAGGACATAGATGAATTTTTCAAAGATTTGAAAATAAAGTCCAAGGGTGGATCAGCGGCAATGCTGAAGGCCATGGGTATTCAGGATTACGAAGCCTCCAATTTCATGGCGGGACTGATGAAGGATTGGAATGATTATGAAAAAATACGTGATGAAGCCCTTGGTGCCGCGGATAAAAATGTAGTCGGCAAAGACTTTGATGACGTAAATGAAACAACCTTTGCAAAGGCGAAACGCCTTGAAATTGAAAGGTCAAAGGCCATGAAGAGCACCGGCAGTTCATGGCTTGCAGAGAAGAGCATGGGGGCGGGGACCTGGACGATTGAGCATCCGATCGCCGCTGCTGGGGCCGCTCTAGGAACATACGCTGGATGGAAGTTATTGCCGGGAATATTGCAACGGTTTATCGGGGGTGGTAAAAACAGCAACATGGGAGGGAATTTCTCTGGAGGCGCGTCCGGTGTCACGTCTGTATTCGTCGTCAACTGGCCTGGCTCAGGCGTACCTATCCCCGGTGCTCTGGGCGGTGCGGCTGGTGCTGCCGCTGGTGGTGCGGCAGCAAGTACAGCTGCCATTGCAGTCGGAGTTGCTGCCATTCCGGCTATTGTTGCAGCTGTAGCCGGTTATGTCTCAATTAAGACCGGTAAAAATTTGGCACAAAATGAGGCATCGTGGCGCAGTAGCAAAGACCTGGCGGAGATACGTGCGCGGCATATGGTCATGGGTGGCGGTGAAAGTTCATTCCAAGTGAAAACCATTGACGCAGAACAGACGCGCCGTTGGCAATCAGCATTAAAAAACGAAATCAAGATCGACCTGCAGATTGATTCCGGCGGGCGCGTTTCCGCCCGCTCCAACGACATGTCCACCAGCGCCAATATAGGAGGGCGTAGAGGTAGCTTCTTCGATGCCCTGATGTCCACGGAAGCCATGTAAACTACTGCCAAAGCAATTACCATTCAGACGGATATAAAGGCCGGTTACATCATCTGTAAACGGCCTTTATATTTGCAACTTTGCCGGATTTTGGGTTACAAAAGAATATTACCGAAATTACAAAAGCAATTTTCGCGTTACACCGTACGCGCAAAGCCATTTTTGAGTTTGATAAGCTGATCCGCAGCATCTACACGCTTCGCTACTTGCGAGATCCTCAATTGCAACGTGATGTTCACCGTTCAGAAAATCGTATTGAGTCCTATCACCAATTGCGCTCCACCATCGCCCAGGTGAACGGCAAAAAAGAGCTGACCGGACGCACTGACCTGGATGTTGCTGTCAGCAACCATTGCGGTCGCTTGATTGCGAATGTCGTGATTGCATACAACTCTATGTTACTGTCTGGGCTTCTAAGCCGGTATCTGACCATCGGCAATGAAAAAGCGATAGACTTGCTCAGGCGAATTTTACCAGCGGCGTGGCAGCACCTGCATTTTCTTGGGCATTACGCATTTCGCGACAAGCGGATTCTGATTGACTTGGAGTCTATTTTAGCAGAGGTGATTTTATACTCTGAAGATTTCGTGGATTAGGGCTTACAACCCCTTCAACAAAAGTTTCTACCATCAAAGGTTCTTTTCCATAACGGCTCTGCCAGTCATGCGGCAAGCGACGAAGCGCTTTCCCCAAAACATGGGAGGCCAGATGTGGAACCCGGACTTCAGGATGAA
>JAFLLC010000180.1 GCA_019162745.1 Deltaproteobacteria bacterium
CGCTCTATGAAAAAACCCTTTTCAGTGTTGAAGGTAAAAGGTTGTTTAAAGAGTTCCAATTGGCATATAGCACCTATGAAGCCAGTGTGGTCAGGCTGCTTGCGCTGGCTAAAGAGGAGAAGACCGCAGAGGCAAGGGAGCTGTTGGAAGGAGAACAGTTCAAGGCAGCACGAACGCTGCAAAAGGCTATAGACAGTCTGGTTGCGTCCAAAAGCAGGCAGGGCAAGATACTGTCAGACGATAACACCGTGCTGGCAAACTTTGCCGGTTTGCTGATGCTGGGGCTGGCCGGGGGCGGGCTGCTCTTGTCATGTATCCTGGCTGTTGCAACAATCCGTGCCTTCTCTGTGCCGGTAACAGAGCTGATCAGTGACGCCCGGAGGATAGCGGCCGGCGACCTGACTGTCAGCGTGCAGAACCACTCGCAGGATGAGATCGGCCAACTGGCAGATGCTTTTCGCAGTATGGTTGGTGGTTTGAGGGATGCACTGCAGCAGGTGACGGAAACGGCTGCCTCGGTTGCCTCCGCCTCGCAGCAATTATCCAGCACTGCCGAGGCGCTCGCCACCGGCACCGAGCAGATGGCCGCCCAATCTGGCACCGTCGCCACCGCCTCGGAAGAGATGTCTGCCACGAGCTCATCCATTGCCCAGAGCTGTCTGCAGGCTGCCACCAGCTCGGACCAGGCGGGGCAGGCGGCCACCGTCGGTTCCGGCGTTGTGTCAAGCTCCGTTGTCATTATGGAACAGATTGCCCAGCGGGTTCAGCATACCGCAGAAGCGATTAAATCACTTGGTGAGCGCTCTGACCAGATCGGCGCCATTGTGGGTACGATAGAGGATATTGCCGATCAGACCAACCTGTTGGCGCTGAATGCCGCTATTGAAGCGGCCCGCGCCGGTGAACAGGGGCGTGGCTTTGCTGTGGTTGCCGATGAAGTGCGGGCTCTGGCAGAACGAACCACCAGGGCTACTCACGAAATCAGCACCATGATCAAAACCATTCAGACTGAGACAAAGACCGCCGTGGATGCGATGCAGGAAGGGGTGCGGGAAGTTGCCCATGGCACCGCCGAGGCCAGCCGTTCCGGCGAGGCGCTGCAACAGATCCTCGCCCAGGTGAACGCAGTAACGCAGCAGGTTAACCAGATAGCTACAGCCGCCGAAGAGCAGACCGCTACTACCAACGAGATAACCAGCAACATCTTGCAGATCTCTCAAGTCGTGCATGAAACATCACAGGGAGCCCATGAATCGGCTGACGCCGCTACAATATGGCGGAACGGTTGCAAACACTGGTAAGGCGTTTCAAGCTTGCATAGTCGACAGGTTATAATTCTGTGAACTTTGCAGCGAGCTGCGGTTCGCGCTGCAGTTGTGGCGCGCCCGGTAAATGGACATGCAAAAAGGGGTAGTTATCAATGTTCACCGTATTGTTTACGAGAATGTCAGGCTTATTGTCGGGCAGGCTTTTCAGCTGACCAGTGAAAATATTCAGGGGCCGGTGTCGCTTATCAGAAATAGCAGGGATGGTGGTTTGCACCATCTGGAGATGAGTGCGCTGACCTTCCGGCAGCACAGCCTGAACAGGCAATCATACTTGAGCAGACGCTGGCAAAATTATAAGTCGGTGGTACACGCCACAAGCACAGACAATAAACGGAGCACGGAAGAATAAATGAAGTTGAAGTTAGCTGTCATAAAGGAAAGGGCGGGAAAATGACGAATGATACGTTGCAGTCGCCAAACAGAGAGCCGCAGTCTTTTGTGTGTGCACTCAGGCAACTTTTTGATGTTGTTGCGTCATCCAGTAATGCTGGCGAAGAGTCCGGCAAGGTAGTCTCAAGTCACCTTGCCATGCTTGCGGTGTGGGTCTTTGAAACGATGACCCAGTTAAAGCCGGAAGCGCTGGAGATGGATTCCGTGTTGCCCGCTGAGTTTTTTAACTCGGTTTCCGCGACGGTAAATTTTGTCGGAACGTACTCTGGATCGGTATCCATTCATTGTCCCGCTCCCCTTGCCGGGGTGCTGGCGGGGTATATGTCGGGACAGGAAAGTGTTGGAGAACAAAAAGATATTCCTGATGCGATGGGAGAGCTAGCCAGTGTCATTGCCGGTGAAATAAAGCTGGGTCTCTCCGTTGGCGGACTTGATATTCAGCTGTCAACCCCTGAAGTTGTCTCCGGCCAACATTATGCTTTGTCTGCGATGGGGCATCGTCAGGTTACCATTAACTTTAAAGTTAATGGGGAACCAATTTATATAGCGTTGCTAGTGTACCGGAACCGACTTTTGCAGATTGCTGCCGAAGAGTTGCGCAATAAACGGGAGTGGCTGACTCTGGCACTGGAGGGTGGCAAGCTGGGCCTTTGGAAGTGGGATCTGGAAACCGGCAAGACGCTCTATAGTGATGAGTGGGCCACCATGCTGGGATATGAAGTGGAGAATCTGGTCTCTGATGTAAAAACCTGGGAATCTTTGATGCACCCTGAGGATGTTATGGCGGTGCATACGGCTTTGCAGGAGTATCTTGCCGGTCGCTCCTCGCATTGTGAGGTTGAACATCGCCTCTTAAGTAAATCAGGCGATTGGCGCTGGATAATGTCCAGAGGTAGAGCTGTTGGCCACCTTGATGATGGTTCGCCGAAGCAGCTTGTCGGCACCAACCTTGACATTACTGTCATTAAGGAGGCTGAGTTGGCTGTGCGCAAATCAGAGCAGCAATTGAAGCTTCTCAATGAACAGTTAGAAGAACGTGTTGTTGATGAGGTGGGTAAAAACCGTGAAAAGGATGCCATTATGCTCCATCAGGACAAGTTGGCTTCCATTGGCCAGCTTGCAGCCGGAGTTGCCCACGAGATCAACAACCCCATGGGCTTTATCATGAGTAATCTGCGAACACTTAGTAACTATGCTGAGGCGGAAAAACAGTACCAGCATGCTCTGGAAAATGCAGTGCAGGAGTGTTGTTCCGAAAAGGTGTGCAAGCAGCTTGAAAAATTGGCCCAACAGTTAGACCTGCCGTTCATCCGGGGTGATATACCGTCGCTGATATCCGAATCCCTGGATGGAGCCGAGCGGATCAGACAGATTGTGCTCGATCTGAAAGATTTTGCCCATTCCAATGATGGACGAATGGAAGAAAGCGATCTGAACCACTGTATACAGAGTACGGCTAACATGGTTCGCAACGAGATCAGGTATGTTGCTGATCTTAATCTCCGACTGGGAAGTATCCCGCTGGTCGTCTGCAATCCCCAGCAAATCAACCAGGTAATCGCTAACCTGCTGGTTAATGCGGCACAGGCAATGAAGGATTTTGGGGCAATCACCGTTACCACCTCGCACGAACAAGGTCATGTTATGCTGACGATTGTCGATACGGGATGCGGTATCACCCCGGAGATCGTTGATAAAATATATGATCCTTTTTTTACGACAAAGGATATTGGTAAAGGTACCGGACTGGGGCTGAGTATCAGTTATGGCATTATCAAAAAGCATGGCGGAGAAATAAAAGTTCAAAGTGAATTGGGTGTTGGCACAACTTTTGTGATCATATTGCCTATCAACGGCCCGGAAGCGGTTTAATAACAGAGTCGCCGCGTGTGTTAATTGTATGACGGCACCAGAACAAAGTGGAACTGATCGGTGGTATACTGCAAACGGCATTAAATTGAGATTTTTGTAGGGGCGATACCTTGTGTTCGCCCGCCTTTGGGTGGTGGTGCCGCCGGGGCGAACACAAGGTATCGCCCCTACGATAACAACTGAAACATGTCTGTTACAAATACACAAAACCTGACCGTGTGAAGTTTAGAAGGTTGTGACGTTAATCGTAATATGGCATGGTGTCGATAATTGATGCAGGAAAAAGGAGTTATCATGAAAACAGGACTGTCCGCTGTATTTCTTGCAATCTGTCTCTTCGCCGGTGCGGTAAACGCTCACTCACAGGATGTGCTTGTGCTGGGTGTGGCACCACATACCAGTGCCAGAGTCATCCTTGAGATATACCAGCCGCTGCGTCTTTATCTGGAAAAAGTACTCGGAATGCCGGTCGAAGTGGTGACGGCCCCTGATTT
>JAFLLC010000051.1 GCA_019162745.1 Deltaproteobacteria bacterium
CATTACCCCATCTAACAACAAAATGATTATGTAATTATTTTACGAGTCCTAAGAAATAGGTTTTGTTCTGCATTTTTCAGAATGAAACTAAATAAATAGGGAAATCTTTGGGGTCAGGTTTGATTTACTGCTATTCTCAGGGGTATGGCGCCTTGCATTCTGTACTAAATATTGCAATTACCATTTGATTTCATTTGTCTTTCAGTGTAAAAATAAAAAATGAATAATACGCGGAAAAAACAAATTAAGGAAATAGATGGCAGTGCCCAGCGGCAGTACATTGATGCCAAGTCGGTATTCACAGCGCTTGAAGAAGCGAAAAAATACGCGGCTGAAGTGCGGGGAGGGATGCTCTGGAAAACCCAGAACGGAACAGACTATCTTATCCGGACCACGACCCGCAGAGGCCAGAAAAGCCTGGGGCCGCGATCCGAACAAAACGAAAATATCTACAGGGAATTCACCGCAAGAAAACAAAGGGTTGAAAAAAGAGTATCAGAGCTTCGCGGAGAACTCGAACGTCATCGCAAGATGAATAAGATTTTCCAAGTTGGACGGGCACCGGAAATATTGGTGGCAATACTTAATAAACTCGCCACTTCCGGTTTAGCCGAATATTTTACCGTGATAGGAACCCACTCGCTTTATGCGTATGAGGCGGCAGCAGGGATCAGATTCGAAGAAAACGAGGCGATGGAAACAAGGGATGTTGATCTGCTATGGGATATCAGAAAGCGGTTGAGCTTCATCGCTCAGATGGAAGGACTTGACATTTCGTTCCTTGGTCTTCTTCGGGAGGTTGATCCATCATTTGACCTTCGTAATGATCAGCGATATACCGCTGTTAATAATCATGGATTCGAAGTTGATGTAATCCGCCGGGAAGCTAAAGAGAGTGATCCTCATCCCTTGAGATTAACCGACCACGAAGATGAGTTCTGTGTAGTTCAGGCAAAAAGAGCCGGTGTACTGCTGGATGGAGAGAAGTTCTCGACAATGATAGTATCCAGTACCGGCAGAATGGCTCGAATGAACACAATTTCGCCGGTTGTTTTTGTGAAGTTCAAGCGATGGATGGCTGGACAGGGGGATAGAGAGATTTTGAAGCGTCAAAGGGACATTATTCAGGCTGATTTGGTTGAAGAAATGGTAGCAGAATTTTTTCCGAATTTACAGTAGGGGTCATTGGGGGCAGGCATGACTTACTGCTATTCTCTGCCAGGACACGTGTTTTATGGCAGGTTTGTTTTACACTACTTAATCCTGAGGATGAAGGAATCTTTGGGAACTTCTGGGGTCTGGTTTGCTTTACTTCTACTTAATCCCGAGGCTGGATATAAGGTTTTAACTCACTAATGAATCACCCCGCCGCAAGCGGACGTGGTATTTGCAACCTAAGTTGATTGTTAAATCGCCCCAAGGGGAGGGTATTTACGCTGAGAGATTCAAGGGACTGAGACCATCTTTCAAAGCTACTTTTTTTAAAAAAAGCTGCTTGACATGAATTAATGTGATGGCATACGATACCATAATGAATCGGAAAGCAACTCTTGTTATTAACCGGAAAGAAAACCTTGCTGATGGGAGCATTATCCAGACCGTTATCTGGTTGTTACCAATCCAGCTAACAGGTTCGCTCCATCGTTACAAATATCGCCTGTATTACGGTAAAAATGGTGTGTGTCTAGTACGATACGATAACGAGCAGGGAAAGGGCGACCACCGACATTATGCCGGCGCAGAGGAACCATATGTTTTTGTTGATATTCCAACAATACTACATGACTTCAGGCAATCAATTAAAAACTTGGGAGTAGATATATGAGCGTACATATAGCAATAAAGAGTACAGATGTTTTTTTTGCAGAACTGGAAAAAGATTGGATGGCAATTGATAGGGGGGATACTGTTCCCGGCCCTGTCCACCGTGTATATTTTGCGTCAGCTGAGGCCCTGTCCAAGGTTCTTACCAAGCAGAGGCACCAGTTACTGCGGACTCTCCATACTCATGATGGATTGAGTATCCGGGCATTGGCATCGGTACTACAGAGAGATTATAAAAATGTCTACCAAGATGTTAAAATACTTGAGGATTCCGGCTTAATTGAACGGGATGGTAAGAACCATATTACTGCACCATATGAAAAGCTTACCATTGAACTGCCGCTTGCTGCATAAAAGTAAAGTCCTTAGGGTCACTCATTAAAAGGGGTCTTCTGGATCTTCTGTCCTTGGGGTCAGGCTTGACTTCCTGCTATTCTCATGGCTAGAGGTTGAGAATAATGGATTATCTCCACGTTTCTGATTTCTCTGCGTGTATCGGCGTTCATCTGCGGTTTGTCAACCTGAAGCTTTTGACTTGAAATTCCGGGTTGAAAATCGATTCTGGCTTCAGGGTAGGAAGATATTCAGTGCTATATTATTTATTTTATTGGCTCAGAACAACATTTTATGAGCTTTTTATCAAAGGTATTAACAGTTACTCCGTTAACCCTGGCGTAACCACACAGCAGAGAATCAACAAAATCCAGTCCTTTTTCTGCATACAGGCGAAGAGCTTAAATTGCTACCGGGGTGTCGTTTGTAGAAATATTTGGCAGCATGAGAAAACGCGACAAAACATCAGATATTGTTTGCCTTGAAACCTTGTAAACTCCCTGCATTACATAGACAACCTCGGCAAGTACTTCAAAAGGGGCGTGTACATCCTTATGTTCGAGTATGTTTGCCGCTTTTCCAGAAAGTACGGCATCGTCTTCCAGCAGGTAGCGAAGTATTATGTTGGCATCAACGATAACCATGTTTTTCCTGCATTGCTTGGGAGAAGGCCCCTGTTTCAAGTTCTTTGAGCGCGGGGTTTGCGTACTGCTTCAGCGCCCCTCGGACCGGTGAATAATCAACCGTACTATTTTTTTGTGCTTTTGCCGGGTATTGTACGGTAAGGGTCCTTTTGAGGTGACGAACCATTTTTTCCAGTAGTTTCAGCTGGTCCGACGTATGAAGCGACTCTATATGATGTTCCAGTTCTGTAAGCGAAGCTGTTTTTGGCATGGCACAATCTCCTTGCTCAAGTAATAACTGAGATAAAATAACATTCACCACAAACAAACGTCAATGCAATTGGGGGTTCTTTGTTGGAACCGCCGATACACGCAGATGAACGCCGATAAAACCAGGCTTTTATTAAAACACAGACCAAAATCGGCAGTTCAATAACACGGAGACACGGAGTACACGGAGAAATCAAAGGCTTAGAGTTTAAAACAAAATATCCTTTTTGGTGAACCATAAAACTACTTATTTTATCTACAATTCTAAAATGTTACTCCGTGTTTGAAATAAAATCCCGAGTAATCTTAGTAATCCCGAGGCTGCAGAATCTTTGGGTAGAGTAGAGAGCAGGCCGATTCGGCTTGTCTGTTTCCGTCACTTTCGTTCAACGGTGCCTAAATAGCCTTGTCATAGTCCATGTTCAACACCATCCGCCCACTTTTGCCTCTAAATAAGTTGCACAGATGATTAGTTGTAGCTACAATAGGCTACAATATCATGGAGGCGGTACTCATGTCAGAAACTATTATTAGAGCTCGCGTTGACGAATTAGAAAAACTTGAGTGTGAGTCGATTTTTAAAAGTCTGGGCCTCACTATGAGCGAGGCGATCCGGCTCTTTATCCGTCAGGTTAATACGGTGAAGGGCTTACCTTTTGAAATGAAGCTTAACGCCACTGCTGCTACTGAGCACGATCGTTGGTTTAGAGAGCAAGTTGAATCGGTACTGGCAAAAGTGAGTCAGCCAGGTAGGGTATCGGCTTCACATGAGGACGTTGGTACGCGGCTAAAATCCAAGCAGGCGGCTCTTCTTAAAAAGGCGGCCTAACGTGGATGTAATTTGGGAACCAGAGGCCGAAGCAGATTTAGATTCAATCCTTGAACAAATGCGAGTGCATTCCCCCTCCTGAACCGAAGGTTAGGAGGTGGG
>JAFLLC010000085.1 GCA_019162745.1 Deltaproteobacteria bacterium
TGCTCCTATGGCAGGAGTACAAAGAGGCCGACCCTTCAGGCTATCAATACAGCCATTATGTTGCGTCTTTGGTTATGTGGTATGACTTACGTAGCCTTTTGATTCATTGATCTTTTCCCGGATAGATCGCAACATAAGTGAGGTCTCTTTTCTATAATGATCGAAGGAACGCCATCAGTTCAGGCTGTTCTTTCCAGTCTCGGTTTTGTGGCTGGGATGAAAAAATCTCACAGTGAGCCAGTGCCTTGGCCTTCATTTCGAGATCAATCTCTGCATAGACATTTGTCGTATCGAGAGATACATGCCCCAACCAAGCGCGGATTGTGTTGATATCTACCCCGGCTCGTAGCAGATGAACTGCAGTAGTGTGACGAATAGTATGAGGACTCACTCGTTTCGCAGACAATGATGGAATCTTTTGGCTTGCCTTTTCCACGTTCCTGGCGACCAAAGCATGTATGCCGAACCGCGTCAATGCCTGTCCGCGACAATTAACGAAGACGGGGGCGTCGTCTGGGCGTCCGGCAATTAAAGTTCGAAGGTTCTGAGCGGTAAGAGACCAGAGGGGACAGATACGCTCCTTCCTTCTTTTACCAAGTACCTTCACCGACGGAGAACGATCGAGATAAACGTCAGCCACTGTCAGCCGTGCGACTTCATCTGCGCGTGCACCGGTATTGTAAAGAAACAACAGAATTGCGTAATCGCGAAGCCCAGTGACCGTTGTGCGATCAACGATATCAAGAAGAGCGTCCATTTCGGGTTTGTCCAGATACGGCATGGAAGGCGTGTCCCTTCTTTTGAAGGGAATAAGTCTGATCGTAGCGGCCCATGCGATGTGCTCGGGACTCCGCTCACTGACGAACCGTGAAAACGCGTGTATAGCGGCAAGTCGCTGGTTGCGGGTGGCCACAGAACAGCGCCGGTGCTCTTCGAGATGAAGCAGGAACAAACGGATATTATTAGAGGACAAGTCTTCGAATACGAGTTGATCCGGCAGCTTTTTGACGATGTCTGTGATAAAGGGGATCAACAAAGCCAACGTGTCTCGATAGCTTGCCTGAGTATTGCGTGCGAGATTGCGATCTTCCACAATATGTTCCAAGAGGAATCGACGGATCCAAGGACCGATTAGGTTTCTGTCACTCATGGGTCACCCCCTGAAGGCCGTAACGTTCGAAACGTCGGCTCGCCTCCTGAAGAAGTTCAGGAATCATCGTCAAGTACCCCTGAGTAGCGGACACGTCCTGGTGTCCCAGATAGGTCGACAACTTTGGCAGTAGACGCTGAACATCAGCGCCCTCCCGATACCATGCCTCAAGGCGATGTACAGCGAATGTGTGCCTCAAGTCATGAATGCGCGGAAGGCGATGCGATGCATTGTCAGGACAAATACCGGCTATGGTTCGCAGTTGCGAGAAAGTCACCTTGGCGATCTGGTAGGATATGGCACAGCCATTTAAGGTGGCAAAGAACGCAGAGTCTTTTCCCTTTGGAAGAGGGAATCTATCACGCATTCCGGCGTATGCTCGAAGTTGCTCAGCAAGAAGACCGCCCGCCGGCACGAGTCTCGATTTATGAAATTTCCCGTGATACACGATAATTATGTCATCAGAGAGATCCACATTCGCAATTGTGAGAGAAAGCGCTTCGCTGATCCGCATACCGGTTCCATAAAGAGTCAGCAATAGTGCTCGGTAGGTGGCTGAACGAAGCGAATTTGAAGAACGATATAGTGTGTCCGTCGCTGCGATCAGTTTTTTCAGCTCATCAAGGGTATAGATGTGAGGTGCCCTTCGCTCCGGCACTTTGGGATTAGTAGCAGGTAGCGGAGATATGTCAAGATATCCTCTGGCGATCAAGAAACGAAAAAATCCGCTCAGTGCCTTGTACTTCACAGTCCAGTACGCCGTCACCTGCCCTCGAACCTTGAGAAAAGCCTCAATTGCCACGGGATCGACATCAGAGATGCTGATGTCACTCATTGCGCGACAGAAAGAGCGAAGGATGCCAGACTGACAGGTAAAATTAGCTCCCATTGCCTGTTTGAACGCTACGTAACGTGTGACCAGTTCTAAGAGCTTCATAGCAAACCTCCTATATCGAAGGCAGCTACTTCACGGAGACCGGCCAGATCAACTTTTGCATAGATTCTTGTGGCTGAGGTGGATTGATGACCAAGATGGTCACCGATTTCCTTGAGAGAGAGTCCTTCCGAGAGAAGATGTGTAGCGCAGGCGTGCCGCAGAGCGTGAGGACCATAACGGGTGCTTTGGATACCCATATTCTTCATGCGGATGGCGACCACGGAACGAAGACACTCTCTGGAGAGAGGCCGGAAAGGAGGAAGCAAGGTAAGAAATACCTCGCGGTGGGAGCACTGCGGACGTACGTCCCTGAGGTACAGAATGATCGCCTCTCCGATTGAGGGAATTAACGGATATGTCTGTTTCATCCTTCGCTTTGCTCGGGACACTGAGAGAAGGCTGCGCTCCCAATCGATGTCATCGAGTCGGAGAGATGCGACTTCACTGGAACGAAACCCATAAATTGCAAACAGCAGGATTATGGCTGTATCACGAATATCCGATTCTCTTGCCGATTGCATGCTTGCAAGTAGACGCTCCACGTCTGGCCAGGTTGGCCCCGATGGCAACTGTTCGTGTTCAAAGATTCGGGGTCCCTGAATACCGGGAGCTATAGAAGAAGCGCATAACCCTTGAGAGCCCGCGTATGCGAAAAATGCCCTTAAAGCTCCAGCGATGTTATTGAGTGAAGTGCGGCCATTGCCGCCGGCGCCGCAAATACTGAGGTATGTGTCGATGTCATCAAGCGTAACGGCGGAAAATGGACGATCTTGATTTTCAAACCATCGGAGGAAAAGTTTGAGGTGGCCGCATCGACGATGAACGGTAAGAGGAGTGAACCCCCTCTCTTTTTCCATCCACTTGCTGAAACTTTCCATAAGGTGATCGAACCTGGTAGACGCGGCGTGATCATTCCACCAGCCAAGAAAGCGAAACCATTTTTTTGCCACCAGAATGAAACGCTTGCGGGTGCTTTGCGGGTTTAGTCTCCCGTGGCACTCGTCTTCGCGGAGCTTCCAGTCTTGAGCCGCAGTTTCAAGTTGTTCCAGATCCACTGCGTGCTCCGCTGAAATGCGCACTTTTCTGGCGATCCATAGGAGTTCCTTGGCAAGATTACGCCGTGTTCCGCGGGCGTACCCCTGTCGAGCACAGTCTGAGAGATAGCGTTCCCGTTCCTCTCTGTATGGGGCATTCTCATGTCGGGCGATAGTTGAAGGCTTTGAAAAGATTTCTTCCCACATAGTCGAACCTCCTTGTTTTGGAATATTCAACCATGTGAAGAAATTATTTATGTGGTGTCAAAATAAAAAATTTGGATGCAATACGGCAACTTTACTCAGGCAAACAACATAACCAAAGACGCAACATAATGGCTGTTATGTAGCTAAACACATAACAGCCAATTCTGTGAATTGTTTCGCAAATGGAAGAAGAAACTTGATCTTTCCATGCGTCAGGAACACCGCGCCGGGGAAAAGCTGTTTGTTGATTACTGCGGCCAAACCGTCCCGATTGTTGATGCATCAACCGGTGAGATCCGGGATGCCCAAGTATTCGTGGCGGTTATGGGTGCAAGCAACTACACCTACGCAGACGCCACTTGGTCGCAGTCGCTTCCTGACTGGACCGGTTCACACGTCAGATCGTTTTCCTTTCTTGGTTGTCTGCCAAAATGCGTTGTCCCGGATAATTTACTATCCGCCGTCACCAAGGCCTGCCGTTATGAGCCCGATATAAATCCAACCTATGCTGCGCTGGCCGCCCACTATGGCGTCGCCGTTATTCCCGCCCGTGTCAGAAAACCAAAA
>JAFLLC010000103.1 GCA_019162745.1 Deltaproteobacteria bacterium
AGTTTATCACCGGCGTGTATAACCACGCCGAGCGCTTGCTGATCATTATGGATATTGACCGGATGTTTTCGGATGCTGAGCGAGAGAGCTTTACCGAGATATAGCAAATACATAAAAGGAAGGTTTTTATAATTATGCTCAAAAATATTAAGATTGGTCCAAAGCTGTTGTTGCTGATTTTCGTCCCGATTATAGGGCTGCTGATATTTGGCGCCATGACTGTGACTGATCGATACACCAACCTGCGAAATATACGTGAGACCCAGACCCTGGTTGCCTTTTCTGTCAAAGCCGGTGCGCTGGTTCATGAACTGCAAAAAGAGCGGGGATTAACCGCTGGCCACCTCAAGTCTCAAGGGGCAAAATTCAAGAATGAACTGGCAGACCAGCGCCAAAAAAGTGATCAGCAGGTTACCAGTCTGACCTCCTTCTTATCGGCATCTGACAGTAAACTGGCTGCCATGGACAAGGAAATTAAAAATTCAAGTGTCGAACTGTCCGGCTTGAAGGAGCTGCGCGGCAAAGTGGATATCCTTACGATACCGGCGGGTGACGCCATTAAAAGTTACACTCAATTGATCCGCTCCTATCTTGATGCCATAGCCGTTATCCCGATGGTGAGTAAAAGCCGTGAAATTGCCATGGATGCTGTTGGTTACCATGCCTTCATCAGTACCAAAGAGATGGCCGGGCAGGAGAGAGCTGTTGCCAACGGTGGTTTTGCCGCTGACAAGTTTGACCAGGAACTGTATCTGAAAGTCCCCAGCCTTATTGCCGCCCAGAACGCCTACCTTGATCTTTTCAGGAAATATGCCGATTCAAAAGGTATTGCCGCTTACCAGGAACGCAGTGCAGCAGCTCCTTTCCAAAAGGTTGAAGAGTATCGCAAAACAGCGCTCGATAAAGGCATTCAGGGAGGTATGGGGGTTGCCCCGGAGGAATGGTTCAGCACGATAACAGCCAAGATCAACCTTTTGAAGGAAGTTGAAGATCTTTTGGCTGCAGACATCAACAACCTGGCCAATGAAAGTGCCGGCACAGCTAAAACCGCCATGGTTATCAGCCTTGTTCTTACCGCTGCGCTTGTCATCATCTCACTATTGCTGGGTCTCGTGGTTATCCGTGGCATCACCGGCCCGCTGCAAGAGTTGGTACATATGCTCAAAGACATCGCCGAAGGTGAGGGTGACCTGAGCCGACGACTGCCGGAAAACAGCAGGGATGAAACCGGTGAGGTCGCCCATTGGTTCAACCGCTTCATCTCAAACATTCACTCCATCATCTCACAGGCCTCAACTACCACCGTACAGGTGGCCACCGCCTCCAACCAGCTGCACAACACCGCCGAGCAGATTGCCACTGCAGCGGAGGAGGTTGCCAGCCAGTCGTCTACAGTCGCCACGGCCAGCGAGGAAATGTCTGCCACATCCAACGATATTTCCCACAACTGCACTCTGGCTTCCGACATTGCCAATCGGGCCAGTGACATGGCGCATAGTGGGGCAAACGTCGTGCAGGAAACAATCTCCGGCATGCAATCCATAGCCGACAAGGTGCGGGAATCATCTCATACGGTCGCGGCATTGGGAGCACGTTCTGACCAGATCGGTGCTATTGTGGGAACTATTGAGGACATTGCCGATCAGACTAACCTGCTGGCACTGAATGCGGCTATTGAAGCGGCCCGTGCAGGCGAACAGGGGCGTGGTTTTGCCGTGGTTGCCGATGAAGTCCGGGCCCTGGCGGAGCGAACTACTCGCGCCACCCGTGAAATCGGAGAGATGATAAAGGCTATTCAGAAAGAGACCGGCGGAGCGGTGGCTTCAATGGAATCGGGAGTAAAGGAAGTAGAGAAAGGGATGGACAGTTCGCGCCGTTCCGGCGAGGCCCTGCAGCAGATACTGGAAGGAATCAACGAAGTCACCATGCAGGTTCATCAAATTGCCACTGCAGCCGAAGAACAAACTGCCGTTACCGGTGAGATATCCACCAACATTCACCAGATTACCGATGTCGTGCAGCAGACCGCAAACGGTGCCCATCAGACCGCCGGAGCGGCTTCTTCCCTTTTGCTGTTGGCCAAGGATCTGGAAGGGCTGGTAGGTCGGTTCAAATTGTAATCAGGCATGTTATTCAGCTGGTCAGCAAACGATACCTTAAGGAGAACACCCATGCGTACCATTCGTCCGTTACTTTTTATCCTGCTGCTGCTTGTTTTGACAACACCAGCCCTTGCGGCTACGGCTCCCAAAAACCTGTTGATATACTGCGGCATCACCATGGTGCGCCCGGTAACTGACATTGCCAGGCTGTTTGAAAAACAGGAAAAGATTATTATCACCATCGCCCAAGGTGGATCCGAAGACCTGTACCAGAGCGCCCGCAAGAGCCTTCAAGGGGATCTCTACCTGCCGGGTGAACCGGTCTTCAGGACCAAGCACCAGGCTGAAGGGCTGCTCGGCGAGTATCGCAGCCTGGGATTAAACCAGATGAGTTTCGTCGTACAAAAAGGCAATCCCAAAAAGGTAAAGCCCGACCTTAAAGAACTTCTGAGAAAGGACCTTGTCGTTATTCTGGGCAGCGATCAAAGCGGCAGTGTTGGTAAGGAGGCCCAGCGGATTCTTGTGGCGGCCGGAATCTACAACAAGGTTGCGGCAAAGGCGGAACAGATGCTGCCGGACTCGCGCAATATCATGGCGGCCATGCGTCGTGGCGAGGCCGATGTCACCATGAGCTGGCGTGCCACCGGTTTTTTTCCGGACAACGCCAGCAAGCTTGATGTAATTGACCTTCCCGCAAAGATTGCCACCCCGCAAGAGCTGCAGTTGATCTTGCTGAATTTTTCAAAAAACAAGGAGATGGCCCGCAAATTTATCGTTTTTGCCGCCGGCCCCCAAGGGCAGGCTATTTTCAATAAATACGGATTTATCACCGCTGCCAAGGCCGGACGCTAAACGGATATGCTCGCCATTACCGATCAGTCCAGCCCTTTGGCCAAATCTACCTCGCGGGCTGCCCGCTTATTATTGCTGCTGCTCTGTCTGTTTCTGGCAGGTTTTGCCGCACTGATTACGGTAAATCTGGTAATCGGTCAACTTGTGGATGATTTGGGAAAGCGCGGAGATAATGAGCGTGCCCGCCTGTTTGTCGGTGAAGAGCTGGTCCGCACGATCAAGAGTATTGAACTGGATTTTAACCGGATGGTTGCGTCTGCCAATATTGCGGTACATGAGCGCCTGCAGGGTGGAATCAAGGGTAAGGCCCTCAAGCTGGAGAAGGACTTGAAGGTGATGAAAGATGGCGGCCGGGTGGAGCGGACCATTGATCTCAATATAGAAGGAGTTGACTACCTGAACCAACAGGTCACGTATATTCCAAGTGCTGATGATCCACACAACCTGCTTGAATTAATTGAAATAGGTCCTCATCTTGATAAGATACGGGAAAAGGCGGATGAACTGACCGCCCTGTTGGCCAAGCGCGAACAGGCCCGTGAAACCCGCAACGGCCCCCGGTTGTTAGCGATGGAAGAAGAACTTAACCTCTTTTTCAAGCATATTCCCTCCCTGTTTATTCGTCTGAACGAAAATACCAACCGACTCTACTACGAATCCAGCAACCGCATTTCAGCCCTGGAAGTGCAGCTTGCCACCAGGCGCAGCACCTATAAGAAGATCCAGCTTGGTTTGGTAATAACGATTGTCCTGCTTGTTACAGGTATCGGTGTCCTGCTGGCGCTGCAGTTGACTGCCGTTAACCGGGAACTGCTGGAGACCGGCGATGAAATGCGGATAGCCAAGG
>JAFLLC010000148.1 GCA_019162745.1 Deltaproteobacteria bacterium
ACGTTAGCAAGGGGCGAGTCCTTTTTTTATTCTACTGGCGGACATTATGTCTAAATCATGCGCTGAATCAATTGCGGCCACCTCAGCGGCAATCTAACGTCGCCGAGGTGGTTTCAATATCTGTTTGAGCTCTTCATAAACATTGAACACAATCGGGCATACGGAACAATTAGAGAATGCCTGGTTGACTCTAAATACAAAATTCTTCTTATGCAAATGCGGGTAAGAACGACAATCTTGAGGACGATGTTCATATACTGTACAGCGATTTTTAACTAAAAAAGGGCAAGGCTGCGTATTGAATACAAAACCGTTTTCATCCTCCATTAGAAAGCGCGACTTAAATTCAGTTGCTTCTAGCCTGAGATGGCGGGCTAATCTTGCGATGTCAGACTCGTTCAAAATTGGCAGAATCACCTTACAACAGTTGGCGCACCGGGTGCAGTCGATTTGAACTAAAACCTTGCGGTAAAGGTCATTCACGACCGAATCTATCTTTGCTACGGCAAAATCAGACCGCTTCAGGAAACCGCGGAAATCCCAGTTTTCAGCATCTCGTTGCTGAGCTAACTTCTCAATATTTGCGATATCTGTTTCTATTCTTTTGTGCATGGCGGCTATATGCCTTTTACCAGCGGCAATAATAAGTTCCCCGGCAATTTTGAAGCACCCCTATCAAAAGTGAACATCGCCTCGCATTTTAGATCTGCGTACCGGGACGTCATTAAACAGTCTGCAAAATCCGCTTTACTCGACTCGTAATAATAAAGTGCGGCTTCCAGGACTTCCTCCCGTTCGATCTGTAGATCTCGTGTTTCAAGCAGCATTCTGAAGGTAGTAATTACTTCTGCCTTTTTAAGTTTCGCGCAGGATCGCAAAACCCACTCCGTTTCAAGTATCGTGAGCAGGCTTGCTGCAATAGACTTTCCTTCTGCCACTGCACCTGCAATGGCCGTCTTTGCTTGCTCCGCTTGAATAGGATCATCGCGAAGAATGAACCGTACCAATACATTCGTATCCAGTCCGTACATCAACGCCAAGCCTTCATTTTTTCAAGAGGTATAGCTTCTCTTGACTCGTCGTGGAGCATTCCATAGAGGTCTTCTATATTTCGTTTTTTCACTCGGAAGATGACCGTTTTATCCGGAAGCATGGTAAATTGTATCTGGTCTTTGGCGTGCAGCCCGAGACCTTCTCGGATGTCTTTGGGAATTGTCGTTTGCCCTTTGGATGTTATGGTTGCGGTTGACATAGTCATCTCCTTTTCCTTGCTTTTGGCTATTTTGTAAGATTTAGTAGAAGTCGTCAATATTTTTTTTCACGCACGAGAAAGTCACGCCACCAGTGGCAACTCCTGATCTTCGCAACCTTCCGCAAATCCCTTATTCTGGATCTTGCCGCAGACATCAACGATCTGCCGCTGATCCTGGCTGCCCGACTGCGGCCAGTTTTTCAACTGTTGCAAAAATTGCAACGGTTGGCTCAATTCAGTTGTTACAAAATATGCAATAACTGGGCTCGGTTCAGTCTGTGTAATATTTGCACGAACTGGATCCGTTCCGAAGCAATATGCATTATTTGCATATTGCTCACTAAATCCACTGCACACAGCAGTGGATGCTGCAGTGGATTCATGTGATCCAGCAGTGGATAATGTGGTTTCAGCAGTGGGTAAGGCAAAATACGTGGTAGGACTCACCGCCACCCCTTACCGGCGGGATGGTCACCAGCCAATAATCCACCTGCAGTGCGGACCGACCAGATTTTCACTGACCGCAAACAGCAAGCAATAGACGAAGATTTCACCCGTCGCTTAATTTTACGGAAAACCGACTTCAGCCTGTCGGATACGGACATTTCAATAACAATCCAGGAGATCTATGCCAGGTTAACATCTGACCGACAACGGAATCACCTCATAATAACCTGAAAATCGGATAAAGCGTACACTAATTGGCATCCACTCCCAAGTACTTCAAGAACAGCTTGTCTCTGGCTACTGATTCGGTAGACCATCGATAGCTGCCCATGACAGTCTGAACCTTTGTGGTTTCAATGCAGTCTAACCAATCAAGGATCTGAGCGAGAGAACGTTGCGCAAGCCACTGTTCCAGTTTCTTTTCGAGGTTGATAAGTGATTTGGTTTTCCCTGGTTCTTCTTTCCTAAGATTGGCCTGTACTTCCTTTATTTTTTTCGTCAGGAAACAATGATAGCCCAGCGAGATAAATTGTGCGAATTGTCTCCCGCTCAGATTGTCTGGGTACCATGTGCGAGGTCGCGCACCGTCAAGCCTCCCTTTTTGTACGGCAAAGAGTTCTTCTATTTTTTCACGCAGCCGATAATTTTCAAGTGCTGTAAATGTGTCCATAGCCTGATTGCTGACAAGGGAGAAATAGCCAAAGTACTTCTTTGCTTCGGTAATCGCTTTGTCGTTGAATCCCACCTTCAGACGCCCCCCACGCCCCTTTCTGGAACAGGTCAGATACTTGTCTGCTTTCTTTTGCGCTGACTCCGTGAGCTCTGTTTTTTCTCCTTCTATTTGCGCTTTCAGTTCAAACAGATCCTTACGGAAAGCGAGTTCTTTCTTGGCCTCATTATCGGGTGAATAGTAAACATGCACATACAGACGGCGCGAGAACGTTTCATTTTCTCCGGCGACCTTGCCGTTGCGTGATAGCTGGCGTGCCCGAGTGAACTGGTGCATTCTGGGCAAAGTTGCTCCACAGATGGACGGGTCGAACGGGCATGTGCTGGACATACCAGCCAGTGTTGCACGAAGCGCATCAACTGTCTCGCGAACCCAGATAATATTTGGATCGAGCAGGGTCAGAAACTTCAAATTGCGCAAGGCGAATTCCATCATGTTCTTCTGACTGTAGTAGCCGTTATCAGTGACGATCAGAGGTTTTTCCAGACAAAGACATTTGAGTTGTGTCAGAGTGTTTTCGATGGAAATGACATCCGGAATATTACCAGGTTGCTTAGCGAAGGCTATAGGTTCGCGAGCCTTCACGGAATATAAGGTCAAAAGCTTGATAGTGTTGAGTCCGTCGCCATCCTTGTTGAACCCCTGCCGTGCCTCCGATTGATTTTCAGAGTAGGTAGAGATAGTTGTTGAGTCAAACGCCAGCACAGGAGACTCTCCCATGCGTGCCGCCCGAGCTGAAAAATAGCGCTGAACGCCTTCTTCATTGCGACCAACATCCTTAAACAGGTCGCCATATATGTCTTCAGTGATCCCTTCACGATACGGAAGTGGGTGCATCACCTGCCAACTCTCAAGGCGCGGCAGCGTGTTGCCACCGGAACCGATCCAGTAGCGTGCAATAGAGAGCATCTTTGCCGCATCACCCTCGCTGAATGAAGCACGGACATCATCATCAATGCCGGAAGCCTTGCCCACCCATTCCAGGATGCCCGTGAGACCGGTATGCTGACGTGTCGCATCGGCTATGCCTCCTTCGCCTTTGTGCTTTTTCGGACGAGTCGGCACAATTTTTTGTGCTCCCAACTTGATTTTTCCCTTAAGCTTCTGGCTGACCGTATAGGTCTTTCTGGTCTTTTCGTCGTAGGCGGTAATCCGCTCATAGATGTAAATATCTCCATTTGGACGATTCTCGTGCCGTTCCCCGATGTGAGTTTTTCCTGTTATTGGTTTAGGCATGAATAAACCTCCCTTTA
>JAFLLC010000032.1 GCA_019162745.1 Deltaproteobacteria bacterium
TTGCTTTGCCCCTACGATAATGGTTCTACGGTTTTCTGCTGTTGTTTTGTTTTTGCCCCTACTGGTTTTCTCGGCGTGCATCTGCGTGTATCGGCGGTTAAATGGCTGTTGATTATTTTTTTGCCGGTACCACGGCTTTTGCCGGTGCGGCGGCCTCTATCTTCTTGACCTCGATAAGTTCCACTTCAAATGCCAGGGTGGCTCCCGGGAGGATCATTTCTCCGGCACCGTTATCACCGTAGGCGAGGTTTGACGGACAGACGAGTTTCGCCTTGCCGCCCGGTTTCATTTTCTGCAGCCCTTCGACCCAGCAGCTGATGACGTTACTGAGCTTGAATTCCAGTGGATTGCCACGCTTGTAGGAGCTGTCGAACTCTTTGCCGTCGACCAGTGTGCCGCGGTAATTGACTTTTACGATATCATCGGCCTGCGGTGATGTGCCTTTTCCTTCAACCAGTGAGTTGTAGACCATACCGGAGGCGGTTTTGACGGCTCCTTTTTCTTTGGCGGCCTTTTCCAGAAACTCCTTGCCGGCGCCGACCTGCTTCTCACCGGCAGCTTTGCGACGGGCTTTGGCCAGTTCCTGGATTTTCACGTTATAGGCTGATAGCTCCACAGCGCTCTTTTTTCCGCTCTGGGCATCCGTCAGCCCCTGCCTGACGGATTGAAACTCTTCCGGAGTCAGCTCAAAAACCGCCAGCGAGCGGGAAACGGAAAGCCCGATGGCATAGAGTGTTTTCTGCTCTTCTGTCATGGCCGGAGGCTCTGCGGCGTACAGTGCTGTGCTTGTCAGCAGCAATGCCGCACAGACGGCTGTTTTCATAATACGGATCACGTTGTATAATGGTGCGGTTGGTTTCATCAGGCATTCTCCTCTACATGGTATGATTTCTCTGTAAAAGTTATCAGCTGCATGAAGCTTCAGTCAACAGCATATTTTTTAAATACTCTTGTTCTTCCTGTTCATCGGCAATGACATGCAGCGATCTCAACAGGGAAAGGATCAGCGTCGGGATGACCGGCTTCTCAAAATAGTGGGCAACGCCGAGTTCCCGCGCGGTGTTTTTTAACTCGTCGTTGCCATATCCGGTCACGAGAATCATCTTTGACTCAGGCTGCTCACGGCGCACAGCAGATACCAGATACAAACCATCCTCATTTCCCGAACCTTCAAAACGGACATCCGAAATAACGGCGAAGTATGTCTCTCTCTGCAGCAGCAAAATTGCGTCTGCAACGGTATCGCAGACATCAAAGGCAAACCGCTCACTTTCAAGCAGCTTGCGGTAGGCAAAGCAGATGGCCGGCTCATCATCAACGATCAGAACCCGGTGAGATTCCGGCCTCATAGCAGCTTCCGCCGGCGACGTATGGTGGACTTTTTGTGTAATCATGTTCAAATAAATACAATAATCATGCCGACAGGATAAAATATGATATTGCCTGAGTTGTCGGCAGCTTGGCAGGTCGATTGTAGTCGGTGTCATTTTAAAATGAGAATAAATCTCAAATTGAGACCGTTGGGTGAGAATCTCCGTGTTTCAAATGCTTTTTATGGGCAATCAGTTTCCAGGTGGATCATTAGCCTGGTATCAGTTAACTTTATTCAGTAAGGAACACCAGATCTCACCGCTGAAATAGCAAAGGTCGATATCCGAACACTGACTGAAGTCAGTCGTGTTACAGATCCAAAAAGCATGACCTTTGAAGCATGGAAACGCTCTTTCAGAACTTTGGCCAAAGTTCCGGCAGTATCTCTTGCTGATTGCTGGCGAACGGAAGAGACTTCCCCCCTCCTGGATTCATAACGAAAGGATGGAATTGCTTCAGCGCTTCTGGAGAGAATAAAAATGTTCCGGAGAAACGCTATATAAATATCTACGTCAAGGTGATACACATGATAATTACTGCTTGTAAAGAACTCAAGAATCTTTTAGGACATGCCAAGTAACTAATTTTAAGGATTATCACATGCCAGTTTACGAATATCGCTGTAATGCCTGTAATATACAATTCGATCTTCGCCAGAAGTTCTCAGACCCACCTGCAGACCGATGCCCTCAATGTGGTGGGACCGTCCGTAAGTTAGTGTCTGCAGTCTCATTCAGCCTCAAAGGTGCTGGATGGTTCGGTGACGGCTACGGCACAAAAGCAGAGTCTACTAACTCAGAAGGCGATACAGTTGCTGGAACTGGAACTGCAACGGAAGTTAAATCAACAGAAGTCGCTCCGGCAGAGACAACAACCTCACCTGCAACTCAAGCATCCGCTCCAACACAAATGGAAACGAAGAGTAATGCCACTGATACACCGGCTACCACTAAAGATAAAGCCGAAGTAACGTCTCAAGGTGACTGAACTTCAATACAGTGACACAACGCCGCCATACGTAAACGCCAATGAGACAATGATGTAGGCAGAGCGTTGGAACGGATGTCCCGGAGGGTGAATTGGAACGGCACTTTGATGACCTGCGCTTCGATTTCCGCGGCTTTATGCCGCTGGTGCGCCGCTTTGCAGAGGAAACGTTGGCTGTAGATATATGATGCACGCCTTCAGGAGGGAATAACTCATGAGCACAATAGATCTGGATTATCTTCGCACCTGGATCGGTAAGTCGCGAATCGATGAAGACGTAATTTTGACCCGGCATGCCCGCCTTATGGCCGCTACGGTTGATTATGCTGCAGAAAAAATATGCGACGGTGAAAGTCTGCCTCCATTATGGCATTGGACCTGTTTTCTGGAAGGTGTACCGGCAAGCGAACTTGGAAACGATGGTCACCCGGCACGCGGCGGATTTATGCCGCCGGTTCAGCTGCCCAACCGGATGTGGGCCGGTGGGCGTGTGGCATTCATCTCGCCGGTGATTATCGGTTCGACTGTACGTAAGGAGTCGAGCATCCTGAAGGTTGATTATAAACAGGGACGCTCGGGGGATCTTGTCTTTGTAACCGTGCTCCATGAGGTGAAATCGCAACTGGGGGAACTGCTGATCCGGGAGGAACAGGATATCGTCTACAAGGGGTCTACTCCGACAAAACAGGTTGCGGACGTTCCGGTCATTTTACCGTCATCGCAGTTCACCAAAACCTACACTCCAACTTCAACAATGCTGTTTCGCTATTCGGCGTTAACTTTTAACGGGCACCGCATTCACTACGATGTTGACTATTGTCGTACTAATGAAGGGTACCAGAATCTGGTGATTCACGGTCCACTGAATGCTACCATGCTGGCCGGTTTTGCAGAAGAGATCTGCGGAACTAAATTAAGCACATTCAGTTACCAAGGTTTGTTTCCTGCCATACTTGGCGACTCGATTACTTTGCATGCAGCAATACAGGAAAGATTAATAACTCTTTGTGCAACCCTGGAAAACGGCACTGTCTGTATGAAGGCAGAGGCTGGTCTGTAATTGTAATCTGCCCTGGCGGCAGCCGTAATCATTTACTTTCTTGTAATATGGCAACAGACACCTATAAGGCTTTACCAGGTCCCATGCGCAATACATTCACTGCTTGGATAGCTAAAAAGGTGCCTGAACTCGGACTTGAACTTCCGTTTTCAGCAATAGGCAGTGGGTACGTACCGTAATAATAGGATCAGGAGCCGAAGTATGATGACAAACATGAACACATCTTTTCAGCACGTATTGAA
>JAFLLC010000053.1 GCA_019162745.1 Deltaproteobacteria bacterium
CAAAAAAAGAAAAATTAAGGGAGAAAAAATGAAAAAAACAATATTAACGACATTGGCTTTCTCTGTGGTTATCGGTGCGGCAGTAGCACAAGCTGGTAATATTCCTGAGTTCGACGCTGTTTGCGACGACTCTACGAACTATTTTGCAGCTACTAATAGCGCTCAGTATGGTCAGGTCATCGCTAACAACATCGGACCCTTGGGACCGCTGGAGCTGGTGAGCTGCTGGCCCGCAGATAATACTAAACAAACATATGAGGAATTCACCACTACAGCTGGCTGGTTGTACGACGATCCGGTATTTCCGGGGATGCTCTCAGCGCTGACAGATGTTTATAACGAGGGAACCTATCATTGGAATATCGTTCTGCAGATGAAACCCGAGAGCGACCTTAATATCAACATCTATGACAGCGTATTGAAGCACAATGAATTCAGTCCCTGGACGGCTGCTGAGCAAACAGGCAGGTACAGAGCACCATGGGGTCAGCTATTCTTCGTTCCCAGTGCTAATCCTCAGATTACTGTACAGGCCATTCCGGGTAAATATCATACTCCAAAGTTTGAGGCTCCAGTCACTTTGGATGCCAGAGCTATTCCGGGACTGCAGGCAGTTCCTTTGAGCAGCGCGGTTTATACCTCTAAATGCTTGTGGGCAGATGATATTGTTGTTGTTATGCCTGAAACAGGCACCAAAAATACTTCTGGCCAAAATATGTATAACCTCAAACAAGGCGATATGATCAGCGTTGATATCGCTATTCCTGGGAACAATACTGCTGACATTCGTTACGGTCAAGACAGTGTTACCGTCAAGTACATCGGGATCATTGGTACCTGGCTCTATGCACCCGTTGGCCCTGTGACACCACAGTAAGGTAGGACGCAGAAATAAATAAATTATTTCTGCGCCCTGGTTGTAACGCAAAAGGGTGGGGCGTCCTATGCCCCACCCTTTATTCCGGAATATATACCCGATTATTAATTGAATATGCAATACTTATTCATCAGCGATAACTCAGGCGCCCAAAAGTCGGACGAGTTTGTTTGAAAACGTTATTTATCAATAGTTTTAGACTGTTACTTAATATATTTATTGTATTAGCACTTTACTCCTAAAAGCCTGTCAAAAAAAACAAGAAACTTTATTAACAGGTTTATAAGTCAGCACAAAAGAGGGTTTTACTATTATTTTGGGTGAGGATAACTTAGGAGCCGTTACGCAATAACTTGGCCATTTATATTGATTTCGTTACGGCTCCATATGCCGCTCCGGTCAACTCATTGGCCATGGTATTTTTTTATAGCGGCTTAACGTATTTTATAGGTTGCAGGCGTTAATCCGCATGAGGGCTCTTATATGATCAATCAAAAAAATGTTCTCATAATTGCCGCGTTTCTTATCGCGGGGGCATTCTCTTTCATGTTTTTCAAGGATTCAGGGAAAAAACATGAAGATATAGCAGGCGGTTCTCCCTTTGTTGCCCCATCTTCCCAGGCCGTGAAAAGATCGACGGGGGATACCGGTAAAAAAATTGAAAACGAATCAGCCCAATACGCACAGAAGGGTAATATTCATACTCCTACTGACTTGTCTAGCAAGATGAGGATAGTTAATGAGTTGCGGGAAAATCCCAGCAGCGACAGTGTGAAGCAATTGGCGGCTTTCCTTGATGATAGGGAATCTTCAGTTGCTCAAGAGGCGTTTGACAGTCTTGGCTATATTGGCTTGAACAGCGACCTCAAGCAGATGGTTCTCGATATTCTCATCAATAAAATAACCGATGATGGTTATGGATATCGTGGTGCTGCTCTTCTGACAGCCGCATCTCTCGATGATGGCAAACAGATATTGCCGGTAATTGAGAAGTATGGATCTTCTGACGATGAGGGAGTCTCTACATATGCTATTCGAGCAATGTCTCTTTTGGATTCGGAAGACAGTGTTCCAGTTATTGCCGGGATGCTTGGGAAATTGCAATCTTCTGACGACATACGCACTGCTTTTGGAACTCTTGCCACGATCAATACTCCGGAGGCGACTGCGATTTTAGAGAAAAATCTTCATTCCCAAGAACAAGCACTGCAACAGGAAAGTGTTTGGGCTCTTGCTTTAAGTCCTTCAGGCCATCATGTTGAGTATCTTGTTAAGGCTGTTGCCTCGGACGACCTTACGCCCGAATCCATGGCTGTCCTTGCGAAAAGCCAGGCGGGTCCTGCTGTGTTTGGCAGTATTTTGCAAAGGGAAGACATGTCCACGGATAAAATCAATCAGGTACTCAAGATCATTGAAGAAAATACGGTTCTTGCGCCAGGGTCTGTTCGCTCAGAAACTGCCACAATAATTGAACCTCTGCTCGATAACCCGAATCCAGAGATACAGATTTCCGCCATAAGGGCCTTGGGAAAAATAGGCGCTTCTGGAGATAAGTCATCGTTGCTCATTCCAAAACTGCAATCCGATAATATTCAAATACAAAGGGAAGCCTTATCAACGTATGCTCAGTATTCCACACCGAATACCTATAAGCCGTTATTAGATCTCTTCGGGCATGAAGATATGAAAATTCGCAGGAGTGCCTTGTTGTTTGCTTCCCCTTTTTTAGATAAATCGGATATTCCCACAGTTGAAGGAGTATTGAGGCAAAACGATCCCTACATGAGTGAACAGGCTCAATTAATTCTCGATAAAATAAATAAATAACGGCAAAAAATTATGAGAAAATTTTACTCTTTTATCCTCTATTCGTGCATGACTGTGTTGGCAAGTGTGTCCGCCACGCCTTTGTTAGGAAATTGCCATGCCGCAGCTGCCCCTATTCAGCCGGTTGCAATAGTCAATGGCATTGAAATTTATCCCTTCCAGGTAGAACTTATGATGGAAGAGTTTAAGTCAAAAACCAAGAAACAGGAGGTATCCGCCGAAGATAAGGGGATGCTGTTAAAGAATATTATAAGGCGACAGCTTATTCTTCAGCAGAAAGAAATTGCCGATTTTCGTAAGGAACAGGAAATTTCCAAACGTGTCAAAGAATTTGAGGATGACCTGGTCGTCAAAAAGTATCTCCAAAATTCCATCGGCACCACTTTGCAGGTTTCGGATGAGGAGATTGCAGAATACTATAAAAATAAATCGTATGAATTCAGAAGCCCGGTAAAAGTTGTTGCCCGGCATATTCTTCTACCATCCAAAGAAGAGGCGGAAGATGTGCTCAAAAAACTCAAAAAAATTGATGATTTTGCCGAATTGGCGAAAAAATATTCCATTGATCTTCCCATGGCTAAGGAAGGAGGAGCAATGGGAACGATAGAGAAGGGTAAAACTCTTCCTGAACTTGATGCCGTCCTTTTTATCTTAAAAGAAGGGGAGATCAGTGAAATTGTCCAGACACCTTATGGCTTTCATATTTTGACGGTGGACAAAATTATTCCTGCCCAAATTTCACCCCTTGAGGAAGTTAAGCA
The DNA here is from genome assembly GCA_019162745.1 of Deltaproteobacteria bacterium. Classification (GTDB taxonomy): domain Bacteria; phylum Desulfobacterota; class Desulfuromonadia; order Geobacterales; family Pseudopelobacteraceae; genus JACRCG01. The sequence goes on from JAFLLC010000053.1 coordinate 3,466, forward strand.
GAAAATTCGTGTGGCTATTCTTCAGCAGAAGGAAGCACAGGCATTTAATAATATGGTAATCACCCTCGAAAAAGGTGCGAACATAACAATTTTCAAGGAAAGATTATAAATTTATGAAATTGTTAAAGGGGGTAGTCGGTTAGCTCCACCTGA
>JAFLLC010000091.1 GCA_019162745.1 Deltaproteobacteria bacterium
ACCTTGTTCGCTGCGGATACCGTCACTGTACCTTGAGCTTTACTCACACCGCCATTATTATCGGTTACAGTCAAAGTAACTATATAGACTCCTGCGGCTGTGAAAGTATGATTACCGACATCAGTAACAGCAAAACCACCATCACCAAAGGTCCAAGCATAGGAGACAATCGTCCCATCAACATCTGTTGATCCTGATGCAGAAAACCCTACATCAAACGGAGCCTTTCCTGACTGAGGAGACAAGGTAACCGTAGCCGTAGGCAACTTGTTTGCGGCTAAGACTGTGACTGAATTCTGAGCTTTCCCAACTGTCCCGTGGTTATCGCGTACAGTAATTGTCACAGTATAAATACCTGCTATATAATAAGTATAGTTGGCTGTAGGGGTTACAGCAGTACCACCATCACCAAAATCCCATAAATAAGAGATTATAGTTCCATCAGAATCGGATGAACCTTCCGCAGAAAATTCAACAGCCATAGGCGCTTGCGCTGAGCTAGTCGACAGGTTCAACATAGCTGTTGGGGCGACATTAGGAGGAGGCGTTGTAACGATAACGGATGCTTGAGCCATTGCAACTCCACCGGAGTTATCGGTTACAGTCAAAGTAACCGCGTAAGTACCGGCTATAGTATACGCATGAGACACATGGCTGGCTGTTGATGTTAGTGCAGATTCTCCATCACCAAAATCCCATGCATAAAAAACGATAGTACCATCGGAATCCATCGATCCTTGTGGCGAAAATTCAACAAGAAGAGGGGCTTGGCCTGAACTGACCGATAGACTTACATGGGCAGTGGGAGGAACATTTGACGCAGTTACACCGGAAACCGTAACTGTACGTTGAGCAATGGAGACACCACCATCGTTATCAGTGGCAGTCAAAGTTACAGTATATGTGCCTGCTGAGACAAAAGTATAAATGCCTGAGACAGATGAAGATATCCCGCCATCACCTAGATTCCATTCGTAGCTTACGATTGTACCATCAAAGTCTGTTGACCCTACTGCGGAAAATTCAACCTCTAAGGGGGCATCACCGGAAAGAGCAGAAAGATTTAAAAGAACCGTCGGCAGAAAATTATTATTTTCAACAGCATCAGGAACATCTAGAGAATAAGGTGCGGAAATCGCACTTTCATTACCATCCTCATCAAAGGCCTTCATAGTAAAAGCCGTGGTGTGACCTGGTTCCAGCCCAACACTCAAATCCATAGATAAAACAGCTTTATCAGTAATGGTTTGAAGATGCTGCTCATCCTGGTAGAGAATATATCCTGACAAGCCTGAAAGGGACGTATCATATTCCCACTCAAAATTAATTTGTTTATAGACCGTTGCAACAGCGGGGGAAGATAAAGCGGTTATCAAAAAACCAACAATGATAGCAAATAGCTTCAATCTGGGATTTTGCATCTTGGATGATTTTAATGCGGATTGTAGCGTGGAGTAACTTTTGGTAAACATAATCGGCACCTCCTGACATAAATTGTCATCCAGATTATTGCAATCTGGAATAGATGCCGCGGAGAATTTAACTTAACGGTAAATCCATCCCCGGCAACCCCGCTACCATTTCAGTATTTTTTTTACTGAATTAGGCCGGAGGCTTTGCGTCCCAACTTTTCAGTTGGTTTGCCTTTATTTAAACTTTTGCATTTAAAAATAATTGTAATCTCTTCAAAAAAAATTTCAACAAAAGACATTACCCATGAGAGTTATATTTTTGTTCAATTTTTTTTTCAATAACCCATTGTAACCAAGCAGCTTGTTTGTCAGAAAAATTCTTTTTCTTTTGCTCGATAAAATCTTTCAATGTTTCCATTTTATCAAAGGTTACTGAATAATATCCTTCGGCTCTGGCAGCACGGCCTAACAAAGAAATTTTTCCACTCCGTTCAACCCCAAGCATCAAATCATGATTTTTATAGACAGTAGAATCCTGTGTTATTGATATGGTTCCATACTTTTCTTGATATATATAATTGGCCAGAAAAAAACTACTCGTGAGTAATAAAATAATCGCAACAGTAGTTGTAAATTTTATAGCACGATTAAAGGTCAACAGATGGAAAAATTCTTTTAAAGAGAAAGGAATATGCCGCTTAATCGCTTTGGCAATGTCTTTGTGACCAACAAGACTTGGCCTGACAACCATGCCAGTATAATTCTCAATGTTATTGATAGCTTCGTCATCTAAAGGATCAGCCATAGCCAGAGAAATAACATTGTTTTTCTCTGTTCGCAGGGGGAGCACACTGTACTGACGACAAAGATAACGAGGCAAGAGTCCTTTAACCTCTTGCATAAACTCTTTATCAACATCAATCTTATGGATCTCAAGCTGCTCAGCCAGAACATCCAGCAATTGTTCCTCTGTGATTATCCCCATTTTAATCAGCAAATAACCAAGACGTCGATTGCCGCTTACCTGAAGACGAAGTGCCTCATTAACCTGCTCTTTAGAGACCAACTTCTTCGTGACAAGTAATTCGCCCAGCTGAATTTTTGCTTTCATCGCATTTAGCCCTAAATATAATTAGTAAGATATTCGGCTATTTACACTACCAAATTTGCCAGAAAAAATGAGCAAGTTATCCTTATTACATTAAAATAATTGTTTACATATTATATATATCTCAAATACCCCTGAGCATGTCAAGTCATATAATCCAATATGGCTTGACATGCTCAGCATGCAGCTACTCTGTTGACTCTGGAAAATTTACAAATACGGGTCTCTTGGATTCTTGAGCGTCGCTGAGTCCAGAGGGACTGTCACTCACGGGGTAGGCAGGACTCCAGGCTTTTACTTTGGCTTAGCTAAGAATAATCCAGCGCCATAAGATCAAAAAGCTCAAATGGCCACCATTAATCTTCTATTTCAAAATCTCCTTGGCCACAAAGACTGCATCGTAAAACTGGGTCATCCTTATCAAAGATATATTCCCATTTTTTTTCTTCAATCAACTGCACCTGCTCTTGGCCGCAGGAAATACATACCCACCTGTCACCGTCTGGTGTTTCAAATAAATGCATCTTCAGCCTCTTTCATATATTACATGACACTAATTTTACTAACTAATTATAAATCCTAATATTTCAATTATTATAAACTATAATCTTACCAAAGACACCATCAAAACCAGCTGTTCGTTGAACCAGATTCTGGCGAACACGACTTACAGCCTCAGCAAAACGAGGGACTTCCGTGTCAGCAAGCTGTGCTAACGGAGTCTCGGTCATGATCGTGAGCTCAGGGCCAAGCCGTTGTATCAATTGCACATACTGATTCAAAACAGCCTTGCTCCCAACACCTACACCAAGAAGTTCAGCCAGGATCTCGGTAAGAGGAACAAGGCTGCACACATCTGGAGCACCAGAACGATAAACTGGCACGTGCCGATCAGCTAATTCTAATACCCGGGAAAGAACACCGATCGTCATCGGCTTTCCGCAGACCTGACATTGACCACTTTCTTTTTTGCTTTGCTGTGGATCACAGCTGAAGCCACAGCCACGGTGTCCATCATGGTAATACTTTCCTTCATCAGGATAGAACTCAATGGTTGCCAATAAA
>JAFLLC010000141.1 GCA_019162745.1 Deltaproteobacteria bacterium
AAAACTGCTCGTTAGACCCACCTCCTAACCTTCGGTTCAGGAGGGGGAATGCACTTGCATTTGTTCAACTCCTGCCGTTGCCAGTAACGCCCTTGAACTCCGCTTATCAGCACATCCCGTGCAGAGCAGCTTCGAACGCCCGCACGGTTTTGGCTCGCCGGAGTTCCTTGAGACGTTTTGACAGTTCCGGATCATCCAGATACGCGAGGATCTCCTTGACCTTGTTCAGCACCTGCGTATCGCCGCAGAACATTTGGCCATAGCGTATCAGCATCTCCCTCAGATAGCGGCCAAGCTCCGTTCGCCGTTCTTCCCTGCCGGACTCGCGTTTTACCACCCCCCGCAGTCTCAGGAACAGCGCCGGGTCGGCGATAGCCCCCCGCCCCAGCATCAACCCGGCAGCGCCGGTCTCGCCCAGTACCCGTTCGCCGTCGGCAGCGCTCCGGATATCCCCGTTGGCAATCACCGGCAGCCGTGTACCCCGCACCACCCGCGCGGTCACTCCATGGTCGGCAACTCCATCGTACTTCTGGACCACAGTACGGGGATGCAGCACCAGAAAATCCACCCCGCTAGACTCGAAGAGCGGCAGCAGCGACAGGATCTGGTCCGGATCATCGTACCCGGTCCGTATTTTGACGGAGAAAGAGCCTTCGACCGCGTCCCGCAGAGCGGGGATAACCTCCGCAAGATTGTCCGGACAGCGGAGCATTCCTCCACCGGTCAGGCCGCCCCCCATCCGGCCATAGGGGCACCCCATGTTGAGGTTGATATGTGCAGCACCGGCCTCCTGTGCAATCCGGGCCGCCAAGACCAGCGCCACCCGCTCATGCCCCACCAACTGCACCACCAGCGGCACCCCCTCCTGCTCAGAGGAGACATCCCGCAGGTCGGCAGCGGTGAGACCTGCTCCCGCCGGCGCAGTATTGACGCGCATGAACTCGGTAAAGATGACGTCGGGCCGGACATGCTCGATGAAATAGGCGCGCAAAGCCCGATTGGTCAGACCCTGCATCGGTGCCAGCATCAGCGGTGTGGTTCCAGGTTGCCACGGGAGCACCGTCATGCCGTGGGCACCTCGCTGAATATCCCCAACCTCTTATTATCGGCCGGATCATCAAATGCAGCGCATGCCTCCATTTGCTGTCGTGCTATTGCATGATCATCAAATGAGATACTGGTAACAAACTTCTGGGCATATGTCATCACCGCAATAAATGACTCAGGTTGTTTGTGGTTTGATATTCTTTTTAACGAGGCAACATATTCGTTCCTGAACACCGAGGGAATAATAATTCTGGTCTCTCCAGCAGACACAAGCTCAGAATTCATCATGATACGTGCCGTCCTACCATTACCGTCATCAAACGGGTGTACCTCTGCAACAAGAAACATGATCAACAAAGCCCGCGCAAAGGGATGCTCAAGCGATTGATACAATCCAAAACCTTGCGTAAGAGTCCCCTTCACCAAATCAGGATCGACAAACTTGGTGGCGCCGGCATAGTTCACTTCTTCCTTAAACTGGCCAGGTCTTTTGTCGGGCCGTCCAACCATGATATCAGTATGCCGGGAGCATAACAGTTCAAGAAGCTCAACAGAATTGCCTGGAGTTTTTCTCATATTATCGAGACTGCTTACCACCCGATACGTACCAAGAATATCATGGCCGTCTGCTGTTCGCGATGCCGGCGGCACCCCTGTATCCACTATGTTTTTTGCTTCATCAACACCAAAACGGGTTCCTTCAATGAAATTCGAGAAATAGGCATCAAAGAATGCGACATTATAGAATAGAGTACCACTGGCGGCAGAAGCGGGTCGATATTCGTGAGGTATTGACAGCAATGCCGCCCAAAGTTTCTCCACTCGTTCCAATGCAGCCGGGTCGTACGGTATTCCCAATTGGTGAGCTTTGGCAATCGGATCTGCAAGCGTTGCTTTACGGGTTCTGAGCAGAGCCCCGATAATATCGTCCAGCTCTGCAAATTCCTTCTCAAGCCCAAGTTGTGGAGCGATAGCTCGGGCCTGATCCCGAAGTTTGTTAAGCCCCTCCTCCTTTTGAGCATTCAAAATCTCAGCCAGGCGGCGTTCAATTTCTACACGAGAAAGGTTTTTCAATTTGCCACTATTCCTCTCTCTCGACGGGGTAAGGTTCACAAGAAAAGTTCGGGCACGGGAAGGCATATAGAGACCAACCATAAAAGTATCACCGTCAACATGAGACACCCCTTTAGTCTGTATAAATTTGACCCCGTGGAGTTCAATTTGGCGAGAGTATTCCCCGGTCACATAAACACGGCCGGTTGAAGAGACACTGCCTTCAAAAGCCGTACGGTTGCTAAGTACGCACCCCGGCAGAAGCAAAGACAGCACCTGCATCCAATTTTGACGGATTATATATGCCGGCTCGTCACTAACGTTAGTTGTGTAGAGACGCGGGCCGATCTTTCTAACATTTCCAGCTTTGATTTCTCGACCAATAGCAGCCGACATACTGGCATCAGAAAGAAATATAATCGGCAAATTCTTGATATTAAGAGCCATACTGTTTACCTCAATCAGCTAATTTTATGCAAATAACCACAGCAAAAGACAAACAATTTGCAAATAGTATGCATAATTTAAAAATAACAGAGACGCGTTAATAATAGAAGAGAAATTCTTTTTGAGATTATTTTCGTATTTTGGGGAGTTCCGGGTAAGCTTTGAAGTCGCGGTTGGTCAACCCCTGTATCGCTGCCAGCATCAGCGGTGTGGTTCCCACTTGCCACGGGAGCACCGTCATGCTGTGCCCACCGTTCCCGGCGTTTTCTGAACAGCAGACGATCGTGCCGTTATGGGAGAAAAGGATGTGTATGTGTGTTGCTCAGATGGTAGGGAAATTACAAGCATGGACCATGACCACCAATCTCTTCACTGTTCATTGTTTACGTGAATAGTCAACACTTCGGTCCTGATCGATTTCGATATCGTGTAGTGGCGATTGCCTAAAAAACTGCGTCAAACCACTTCGCTTATGTGACTGCAATCCTTTCTGCAACTCCACAGTCTCTACTTCCGACTCATCATAAGCGGCAACAAACGCAGGATCCTGCTTCCACTCGACCACCATCTGCTGATGTGAATTGGTCGGGGATTTTGTACTCATAATCTGTATTCCTATCTTCAGTCCCATCAAGCCGCCTTCCGTCCACTCCGCTCCATCTCCCGCCGCAAAATCGCATTGAGCCGCGTCTGATACCCTTTGCCATCACGCTTGAGCCAATGAACAACATCCGCATCCAACCTGACCGTAACCGCCTCTTTCATGGGGCGATAGAACTTGCCGACCTCAAAGCCGCTGAAGTCGGTGATTTCCGGGATGTCTGAATAATCAATTTCATCATCCGGGCGTTCAGCGAGACGCTTCAGATTTTCAAGCTGTGCTTCTGTCAGTTTTGGGACCCCTTTGACCCTGACTATATTTTCAGAAGCTTCCTTTTTCATAGCGCTCCCTTTTATGGTCTGCCAACGACCATCTTCATCAACCCGACTCTGCATCAATG
>JAFLLC010000060.1 GCA_019162745.1 Deltaproteobacteria bacterium
CTTTTTAGTAAGTTAGAAATTATTTCTTGCGCTTTTTGGCAAGAAAATAATTTCGTTAACGCACTTATCCAGTTTATCTGGGTTAGGGTGCAAAGGGGCGTGCGTATGATAACTACAAAGGATATTTATCATGAAAAAAATTGAGAGCATCTCTCCCCTGCAACTATTAGCAGGTGTAACAGCAGCTTCAGTTTTCCCATTTCTTGCCGTGGCTGTTTTTAAATCTCATCTTTATATCGTAATGGACATTTCCTCCTATCTGGTCTTTCATAACGTGGCAGAATTTTTCAGCGTTATGGTTTCGTTCTCAATTTTTGCTCTGGGGTGGAATGCCTGCGAGCAGAACAGAGACCGGCATGCGCTGTTTTTGAGCGTCGCTTTTCTTGCCATCGGTTTGATAGATTTTATGCATACCCTCGGCTACTCCGGGATGCCGCCGCTTATAACGCCCAACGTCACTAACAAGGCTACCCAGTTCTGGATAGCGGCGCGCTTTTTAGGCGCCGCAACATTACTTGCCAGCGCCTTTATCTCCACAGCCAGCACAAACCGCTGGTTGTCAAAAACTGTTCTTATGACGGCCGCAGTTGCGCTTTCTTCGATCGTCTTTATCGCTGTAATTTATTTTCCAGACTACCTCCCCGCCGCCTTTGTCGATGGGGCAGGTCTGACTCCTTTCAAGATAGCTTCTGAATATGTCATCATCACTTTGCTGGTATTTGCCGCTATTCTCTATTGGCGGCGCTTGTCCAAAAGCGGTGACAAGATGATACATTATTATCTGGCGGCGTTTGTTCTCTGCATCTTCAGCGAGCTTGCCTTTACCCTCTACAAAAGTGCTTTTGATACGTACAACATGCTCGGGCATGTTTACAAAGTCATCGCCTTCGGCATGATATACAAAGGTATTTTTGTCGCTTCCGTGAGAAAGCCGTACGAGTCTCTGGCTGTTTTAAATGCGGAACTGCTGCAAAATCGTAATATGCTTTCCCACATTATAAACACCATCCCCCAGGCTATTTTTTGGAAAGACCGCAACAGTCGTTATCTGGGATGCAACCGGTTACTCGCCCGACAAGCCGGTTTGGAAAAACCGGAGAATATCGTTGGCCTGTCCGACTTTGATCTCCCCTGGAGCCGTAAAGAAACCGAGGGGTACCGTGCTGATGACAAGCAGGTTATGGACAGCGGAGAAGGGAAAATTCACATCATCGAAACCCAGCGCCAGCTGGATGGTTCGGTTATCTGGATAGACACAACGAAAATGCCGCTTGTGGACAATGGTGGCAAAATCTATGGGGTGATGGGAGTTTTTGACGATATAACGACGCAAAAGCAGGCGCAAGAAGCGCTGGAAAGAAGCGAAAAACGGCACCGCAGCATTCTTCAAACAGCCCTGAGTGGATACTGGCTGACCGATATGCAGGGGTTTCTGCTGGAAGTGAACGAAAGCTACTGCCGCATGAGCGGCTATAGCGAGCAGGAGCTGCTGACGATGAGCATCACGGACATTGAGGTTATGGAAGGCGAGGGTGACACCTCCGCCCATATTCAAAAGATCATAACACTTGGGGGGGATCGTTTTGAGTCGCGGCATCGCCGCAAAGACGGGTCTGTTTTCGACGTTGAGGTCAGCACTACCTTCCAGGCGATGGAAGGTGGGCGATTTGTTGCGTTTATACGCGATATAAGCCAAAACCGCAAACTGGAGGAACAACTGCGCCAGTCGCAGAAGATGGAAGCCCTCGGGTTATTGGCAGGGGGTATTGCCCATGATTTCAACAATATTTTGACGGTGATTATGGGGTACTGCAGCCTGTTGAGCATGACTCCGCGTACAGATCCCATAGAAAAAGAAGCGATTGAGCATATCAATTCATCCGCAGAGCGAGCAGCCCAGTTGACTCGTGGCTTACTGGCTTTCAGCCATAAACAGGTTATGGATCCCAAACCGATGTATTTGAACGATGTTGTCCAGCAGGTACAAAAATTTCTCATCCGGATTATCGGTGAAGATATCACGCTGAAATCAATTTTCAGTGATGCGACGCTCAAAGTCATGGCAGATGCCGGCCAGATTGAGCAGGTGCTGATGAATCTGGCCACAAACGCCCGTGATGCCATGCCTGAAGGCGGGACACTGACCATTGAGACCGGATCCCAGGAAATTGACGGCGCTTTTGTGGCAAGCTACGGTTATGGCACTCCGGGGCGCTATGCGGTGGTGTCGGTATCTGACAGCGGCATGAATGAGGAAACTCGCAACAAGATATTTGAACCGTTCTTTACAACCAAAGAGGTTGGCAAAGGAACCGGTCTCGGCATGGCCATCGTGCATGGCATTGTTACTCAGCACAGCGGTTTTGTGCATGTCTACAGTGAGCCTGGAAATGGCACAACATTCAAAATATATATTCCGCTGCTTGATAAAAATGAAGTTTTTGACGTCACCAAAGCTGTTGCCGCGCCGCCAAAGGGTGGTAGTGAGACGATACTTGTTGTTGAGGATGACTCTGCAATCCGAAGGCTTGTAGAAACGCTGCTCGTTTGTTCCGGGTATGAGGTGATACTTGCTGAGAATGGAGAGGATGGGGTTAATAAATTTGCTGCTGACAGTTCCCGGATCAAGCTCATTATCATGGATATGATCATGCCTAAAAAAAGCGGTATTGAGGCGTACCGCGAGATGAAACCGGCACTGGGGGAGATCAAGGTTCTCTTCACAAGCGGTTATACTGATGATTTTATCCGCAGCCGTGGTGATCTTGACGAGGGAACAGATCTGATTATGAAGCCGCTGAAACCGACCGATCTGTTGCGGAAGGTGAGAGAAATGCTGGACAGGTGAAGGGAGGGATGCATGAGTCCTGAAAATAAAAAAACTTTCGGCGAAAAAGCCGGGCGCATTATCAAAACGGCAGCTTTGCCGGTTGTGGCGATGGTTGCCGTGGCTGTCATTCTCAATTATGCCATATCCGCTTTTTTCTTAAACAATGCCGAAGAAAAAATAAAAAATGTTCTGCTTTCTCACCGCGGCCTTCACCGTTATATCCAGAAGGTCATGCATCCGGTGTTTTTTAAGGCGCGCGATAATGGTCTTGTGGCGGGGGATTATTATTCTCCAGAGATATTTTCTTCTACCTACATAATTCGCACTATGCATGTTTTTTATAATGAGGAGCGTAATAAAGCCGGTCTCCCTGAAATATATTACAAGATGGCCTCAAATAATCCGCGCAATCCGGTCAACAAGGCTGACGAATCTGAGTCTTCACTGATAAGGATGTTCAATGAAGATCGCCATGTTAAAGAGTACCGGAGCATTGTTACTATTGACGGTAAGAAGTTTCTCTATTACTCCATTCCATTTCTTGAAACCACGACTAAGTGCATCAGATGCCATGGGAAAAGGGAGGATGCTCCGCCAGGGCTTCAGGCTCTGTATCCGGGCCAAGGCGGTTTTAACGAAAAAACCGGTGTTATACGGGCGGTTGAATCGATAAG
>JAFLLC010000220.1 GCA_019162745.1 Deltaproteobacteria bacterium
CGCGGTGGTATCTTAACTCCCCCAACCCCCTCTTAACATCAAGAGGGGGCTTTGATTGTGGAACAGTTGTCTTCCTCCGTCCTTACAGACTCCCAATTCCTCAACGCCACCACCTGTTACCGAAATGCTCTTCCCCTGAGGTTAAGGGGAGGCTGGGAGGGGTTACCGCCGGTCCGGAATTCTGGGTACACGATACCGAATTAAAAAGACAATTCGGTTCATGTCCCCGGAATTCCTCTTGTCTACTTTCTACTGACTCCTAACTACTTGGGTTACGGGATTCATCCCGCGTTAGGATATTTCTCTATCTCATTTTGAAGAACGTCTATCACATGTCCCTTGAACAAAGGTAGATTATTGTGAATCGTATCCCATATTAAATCGACATCAATTCCGAAATAATCATGAATCAGCACGTCACGGAAACCAGCAGCTTCATTCCATTCGACATGAGGATATTGACGCCGAACTTTTTGAGGCACATGTTTTACGGCTTCTCCAATGATCTCAAAATTTCTGATTACTGCATCCTGAATCAGGTTGCTGCGCAAGAAGCTCTCCAATTCTATGTTTTCAGTATAGTCCTCAATCTTTGTGATTGCCGTCACTATATCTTCGAGAAATAACACATAATCTCTGTGCTTAGAGGACATGCCGAACCTCGTTAAAAATGCGCTCCTGCAAGCGCGGCTTAACAGCCTCCTTAATCACAAGATCCACCTTCCGGCCCAGAAGTCCTTCAAGATACTGTTTTAATCTCATATAATTAAAAAAATCCTTGTGCCCCTGTTCAAAACTCACCAACACATCAATATCGCTATGCTTTTTCAAATTACCTGTCACGCAAGACCCAAAAATTCCAATATCAACAACATGATACACAGATCTCATATGGGAAGACTGGTTCCTTAAAATTTCCATCGCTTCGTCTATATTCATCGTTCTGTACCCCACAAATGAATCCTATCCACAACTCTTCCTGAAAATCTCAGTGACGTAGTGATGTAGGATGGGCAAAGGCCGATAGGCCGTGCCCATCAGCTCTGCTTATAAGTTAATGACATTGGCATATAACCCAATGGGAAGCAGCGGATTATGCAGTCGGTTGGATGGCCTTGTTTGGCCAATTTTCCTCAACCGTAAATGATTGACCAAGACTTTTTAGATGACTGAATTCCTGCCTGCGCAGTTTGCCTCTAATTTCTTCAAATGATTTGACGACATCTTCAGCATAGAGTCTTTCACCACAACGAAAGCACGCCTCAGCGGTAACCTTCATCGAAACCGTATTTCCGCCGCCTCTCAGGAGTTTTTCTACCTGCTTGGTTTCTAACTCACCACCACATACAGGACACTTTTCAAATGGCTTCATTTCTTTACCCTCACCTTCCAATCAGTCCACCGCTCAGAATTCGGCCGATAAACTGTGATTAACACCTTAAAAGGGGGCAGATTTTTTTATTACCCTTTGCCGGTTTTGCGGTGGAAAGTTTCCCCTGCAAATCATCACAAATTAATCTCGCGTAAATGGTTCGACCTTGGGTACTTCCACTGGATGATTAAAGCAATCTGGAATACCTCCCAAAGTTTTTAAGCCATTCTCATCATCAAGAAAAGTCACAATGACTCGGGCTGGTTTCCTTACCAGATGTTCATTCAGCCGAACCTGACCGTTCTCATATATACCAGTTACTGTATGCAGCATAGGGGTTCCTCCAAATAATAAAGGGAAAAGGTAGCTCTCCAGCATAGATCAGCTATTTGTTTCCTCCGACCTGCTCCTCTCCTTAGGTTTTGGGGAGGCTGGGAGGGGCTTGTGCCTTACACAAGCCTTTCACCTTTTCTCAGTATTTCCTCGGCAAACGGATTACTTTCATTAAATTCTGACAAGAGATACGGATGAGGTTCTATGTCTGGATCAACCTTTCTGGCTAATTGAGTTAACAGAAAGCGGAAATCAAAGCTGTCTCCTATAAAATTATCGGTAACAAGGGCCAGATCGATATCACTCCAATCATCTGCCGTGTTTCCGGCATATGACCCAAAGAGATGCGCCTGGAGTATGTGGATACTTCTATCTTCCAGAAGCGAGATATATTGCCGCACTTTCTCGTAGATCAACTGTTTATCTTTTCCAGAAGCCATTCTTTAAATAACTTTTTGATTTTTTATCTTCAACGAAGGTAGATCTTCCTGGACTGTTCGCCACAGCACGGAATTTCCAGTTTCTAGGCGACACGTACAGCCTCCTGCAGAATCTGTTCACGCAGTTGCTTTTTCAAGGCACCTTCTGTGACAAGATCAACCGGCCTGCCAACAAGTTCTTCCAAATAGTCTTTCAAATCAAGGAATGCAAATAATCCAGGGGTTTCCCGATATCGCACCAACATATCGATATCACTATCAGTACCTGCAGAGCCTCTTCTTACAGATCCAAAAATCGCTAACGACTCGACGTGAAACTTTTCATGAAGCTCTGTTTTATGTTCAGCAAAGAGCTTGATAAACGTATCGTCAATTGTATGAGTTAGTGTCGCCATCGCTATTCATCCTTCTTTTCGCATTCGTATTTCCGGGGTGGATTCCGGTGCCAAAATTCAGGGATACCAGACTCAAAAAAGAGACAGTAGCTCTCCAGCATAAATCGGCTATTTTTTCCTCCGTCCTGCTTCTCCCCTGAGGTTAAGGGAAGGTTAGGAGGGGTTACCGCAGGTCCGGAATTATGGGTACACGATACCGAATTAAAAAGACAATTCGGGTCATGTCCCCAGAATTCCAGGCGCGGTGGTATCTTAACTCCCCCAACCCCCTCTTAACATCAAGAGGGGGCTTTGAAAAGCCGGGCTACTGCTCACACAAAAACCGCTTTCACTCCCTCTTGTTCCACAACCGCTAAAAGTTTTTTGTCACCACATACAAAATGGTCCCGGTCTTTTTCGCAGTATGTTAAAAACGCTGCAAATTGAAGGCTGTCGAGCGTCCTAAGTCCAAAACCGCCATGCTGGGAAAGCAGCCTGCACGCCTCATCGTAAACAAATGCAGCGACAGGGAGAACTTCATACCGTTCTTTGCAATCATACTCGAACCTTTGCAGCACCGCCTTCACCGCCTTTGTACTTAGTTCAGCCTCGCGTTGCTTACGAAAGAGTGCTGAACGCAATTCGACACGGGCAAGTTCAGTGATGATAAGAGGTGCTGTATCTGCATAAAGCTCCAGACAATAGTCAGAGCCAGTCTCTCGATGGTAGATTTTTACCAGTGCCGAGGTATCAAGGAAGTAGCGATTCACAGCCGTTCATCCCGGTCGACCGACACGGCCTCAGACCAACTGCTCTTCGATGTTGAGGTCAGATCCAGTACTCGATGAATATCAGGCGCCACAATCCGCTGCTTTCGTGCAGTTCTGCGCAGACGATTCATTTGCTGCAGTTGTTCGTACAAAGCGGCCATCGATCGGTTGTCCAGTG
>JAFLLC010000123.1 GCA_019162745.1 Deltaproteobacteria bacterium
CGGAATATTCCCTGAAGTCGTAACCGTAGACCTGGTATATCCCGTTCAGCAGGAGTTTGATTTCAAGATCTGTGAGGTCGTCACCGGTCATGCTATTGCCACCGTCCTTCCGAAGCCCTTGCCCGTTCCTCCAACGCATCGTTACTCTGCTGCAGCTCCCCCTGTTGGACCCTCAACTCTTCCGCCTGGGATTCAGTCCGCTCAAGCAGGTCGTTGACGGTCTGGCGGGAACGGTTGATGTTGATCGCAATGGCAATCCCCTCCAGTGACTGGGTCAGAAATTCAAAATCGTCGTCGCTGAACTGCTTGAAACTGCCCAGCTCAATGACTCCGGCCAAGGTGTCATTGTGCATAATCGGCAGAATGGCGACATTCAAGGAATCCGCATTACCCAGTGCCGAAGTGATCGGGAGATAATCAGGCGGGGTTGAGTTTAAGCAGATCATCTTACGTTCGAGCGCCACCTGACCCGGCAGACCCTCACCGAGGGGGAACCCCCAGCTCAGTCTTTTGCTTCTGGAAATGGCGTAGGTGGAGAGAGTTTGAAGCATCTCGCCCTCTTCGTCATACAGATATATGATGCCAACTCCGGCACCAAGAAAAGCGGCTATAAAAGCCAGTGCTTCGTCAGCCAGTTCGGCGGTTTTATGCTCGACGCGGAGGATTTTATTAAGTTCGTACAGTCCGCTGCTCAGGCGCTCCCTTCGGGCGTCCTGATCCCTGGTGGAGCGGAGAGATTCCGTCATGCCGGCAAATGACCTGTCCAGCGCGGCCTGTGCTTCACTCATTTCAGTAATCGCCTTCAAAACAGTGCCGATCTCGTCTTTTTTTATATCCAGGGGGTCAAGGCTCAATGGACTTCCAATAGGTACCACCACATCAAGATTGCCGTTGGCGACCGCCTCTGCGATTCCGGCTTTTTCCTTCACCAGATGCTCGTGAGAGCGAACTATTCCCAGCATTGCTCCGAGCGGTTTCACAACAGAGCGGTAAATTAAAAAGCCCAGCAGTATGCTTAAGGTGAACGCAGCTGTGACAAAGAGGGAAGCCTGGGATAAGCTTCGCTGTAACATGCCGTTTACCGCTGCTGTCGATTTCTCCTGTTCTCTCTGAGCTTTTAGGACGCTCTCTTTACCCTCCGCTGATTGTCTGGCCACGATTGCATGCAGCTTGTTGCCGGATCTGTCAGCCTGTTCTATCGCCCGCACCCTGTTTTCCAACATGGGGACAATTCCATTGTCTGAATACAGCTCCGAACTGATGGCTGCAAGGGATGTCTCAGCCAACTGAAGTATCTTCATCTCACCTTCGGCATCAAGTGCGGCGAGAGAACGCTCCAGTTCTCTGAAACGTGCGTTGATTGTTGTAAAAAGGGAGAGGAGTTCTACCTTAACCGTATCAAATTCTGCTGGCGCACCGAGGGTGAACAGCCTGTTTATATCACCTGTGACCGTAAGAGCCAATGCTGCCAGTTCAGAATTGGCGTGCAGTATGTCGTTGGCTCGTTGTGACTCAACAAAAATGGCTCCCTGATTTTTTGTCTCGCTATCAAGTCTGGCAGAAGCCAGCCCAATGTCCTGATTAAGCGAAAGAAGCAGACGATTCAAGGTTTCAGTCAGCTCAATCAATGCCAGGCGAGCCCATTTTTCCGAGTCATCATCCTTATGGAGAACGGCAGCCTCCTTGAACTGTATATATTCAACCGTGTCATCGCTGACACCTTTGATATCTGCTGCAATGGGGTCAGCAGCTTTATTTCCGGCCATGCGCCCCAGCAAAGCCTTTATCTTTCCTTTGGCGATCAGAAAGGAGGCTTTGGTCTGCGCATCATGGGCTGCGGCAGAAATTGACCGGAGATCTTTGATTAGATTGCGCAGCTCCTCAATGGCACGCAAGCGGGACGAAAGTCGGGTGGTCTCTGTCAGAGTTCCGGCAAATAACCCGGAGCGGGCAGCCTGAAGTTTGCGGATATGTGCTTCCAGTTTCTTGAGGCTGGCAGCCGACCCCTTCATGAGTTGCGCTACCTTTGCGTGGGCCTCTCGGGCAGAGAGATCACTTTTTATTCTCGCCTCAGAGGCAATGAAAAGTTCACTCGCTATCAGGTTGAAGTCATTTGATACATCCAGCCGAACCGAGCTTCCGTCAATTTCCCCTAGTGCCTCCTGGGCGTGTTTGACATCTTTAAGAGAGCTCTCCGCTTCCGCCCGGAAGGCCGTGTATTCGAAGAGGGTGCGCGATGAGTTCACTTTTATCAGGGATGATATGCAGCGCTGCAGCTCATTTTGAAACTCCATTGTCCGCATCTGAAGCGGTGCGCTTTTTTCCGTAAGATAGGCAAACTTTTCCTGCAGAAAGCTCATTGAGGAGAAACCCGCCAGAGAAACAAAAACAACAATCGCCATGGTTAGCAGTACATTGGCTATAAGTTTGCTCTTAATGGTCATTGCAGATACCGCTGCCCTTCACCCTTTAAAAAATCCAGCAGTTTTTGCAGGTTGGGGACGGCTTTCCCTTTGTACAGGAGCGTCAGTGGCCGTACAATGGCGGGGGCTATTTCCTTGACCCCTTTTCCAGGTGCCGTCCCGGTGATTATACCGATCGCTTCCGGTGTTGCGGCTATCGCATCAGGAGTGTCCGCAATTGATTCAACATCATAGATCACTTTTGTCAGCGGTCCGTTATCCAAAATCCTTTGCTTGAAAATAATCAGGGCGCCAGAATTAATGGAAGGCCAGACAACAAGTATTGGGGCATCATCACCGCCAACTTCACGCCAGTTTAGTACCCTGCCGGTAAAAACCGCTTTGAGCTGCTCATTTGAGAGGACTTTTATTCTGTTTCCCTCATTCACAACAATCATTAGTTTTTCGGTAACAGGCACGTACGAGATGTAGGCAGCAAGCTCCTTTACCGGTACCCCCGCACTCCTCCCCTGTTCCAGCCACTCTTCAAGTGGCAGACTTGCCCCGGCGGCATCGACACCCCCTTTCTCAAGATCGCTCAAAGCCGGTATCGGATCGCGGAAGAGAACTTTGATATCGATGCCGGTTTTATCCCTGAAGGCTCTTCTGACAGGGTCAAAGACTCTATTGATAAATGTATGCCCGGTCGCTATTCTTAATTCATCGGCGCCGGCAGTTGATGCGGCCAATAGAGTCAGAAGGATCCCGATGGATGCATACTTGCGCTTCAAGGTGAACCTCCTGTTTTTGGTTCCGACCAGTCCGGTTGCTCTGGCCGCTCAGATGCACCTGCCCCCATATCTTCTGAATCCGTTGATATTGCCGAGTAGAGCCAGACTTGGAGCAGGGAAAAGAGTTTTTCCATATTGACCGGCTTTGGAATGTAGTCGCTGG
>JAFLLC010000133.1 GCA_019162745.1 Deltaproteobacteria bacterium
GATCCACCGTCTTTGCTGCGGGTAATGGAGCTGCTGCCAAACTGAGTTTTGATAACCTTATCCGTGCTCAACTTTCCCTGGACGATCACTTCATCCTTTAATATTTCATGGGAGATAATCTCGAAGCTCCAAAAGCCATCAAAGGCCTCGTTCAATCTCTGGATAACCGAATGGCCCTCGATATAATCCAGGGTCTTGCCAAAGTTTCCACTGCGCTGCTTGATCTGGTTGGGTGAAAATGCGTTTTCAAGTAGTTGTCTGTTCATCATAAAAACCTCCGATGTGATTAGGGTTAAACAAAAAAGGCAGCCCTCATCACGATTCGTAATGAAAACTGCCCATCTGTATGGCTTGAAGTATTTGACTGGAATGTTTCTACGGGAGTTTGCTATTCCTATTCAGCTTCCCCCGAGTTGCCGCTCCAGTACCTCGATTTAATCTGCTTGTTTATCTGTTGGTTCGCATTCCTCGTCGCGTTCCTTTTCAAAGTATGAGTCTGCGGCCCAGCCTATTGTTTCGGTAATGGTTATGGCGGTACTTGCGTTGATGGCGTTGCCATATCCTGGAATCCAGCCGACCAGGAATTGCGAAAGTGCTCGGCCTCCATAGCTTGCAGGGAAGGTAAGGAGGATGCTTTTGGCATTGGCCTTTGTGATCTCACAGCCATGTTCATGGCCAATGGCTATGATCATGGCTGTCTGCAATGCTGCTAGGGCTGGCATATCAGCTCCTGGAAGTTGCGCGAGACCGGCCCCAATACCGCCTGCGGTGACCGATGCGGTATGAATAATTGCGTGAATCTTGTTAGTGTTTATTGCCATAGAGAATCCTCCTTAGAAAGGTAGACTGCCCACACGCTATATCGAGCGCATAAGTATGGAAAATCCCATGGAATACAGCACAACGCTGTATTCCATGGGTTTGTTTCTTGCTTAATTGTTCCTGCTGTGAAATAGTTGAGAATGACTTGGTTGAGCCATTGGTGACAAGGGGATGTCTTGAGCATCCAGCAGTGGAGAGAACAGAAGTGAGATCTTGAATAGAATGCTGTCGGGATGGCAGGCAATGCTGCCAGGACTTATGAAGGGGAGTTCAACAGGGAAAAAGAGAAGGTCCATTTCTGGATATCCTCCCAATATATATCATCAGAGTAATATATATATGAAATCCTGCTAGATAGCATCGAAGAGATGGGTATCTAACTTTCGTTCTATGGCCCTGCTATAGGTGTATGGCAGCGCCTAAAGCAAGAGTGAATAAGGCTTGTCTGGTATCTAAAATATTGGGATGAGACATTTATAACGATATCTCTGATATGCCTTGATTTGACTATCACCGAGGTTCCTGCTCAAACAGAACTTACCTTCATCGTAAGACAACTTGTATTCGCAATATTTCCTGAAACTTAGAGCTATGCGTAAATGTTTACGTTGATCATGATCAAATTCGAAGCGCATCAAATGATAACCAGATAACATGCTAATCCTTATAACGCCGATGTTATCCGGTAGTGGTGATATATATGGGATTGATACCATATACGAATTGTAATCGACATCACCGCTGAACTGTAATGGTCCGGTAATAACTTTAGTTTTTGAATAGGATTGACCAACTTTACGAAAAGCCATCATGACCATACCGTTATTGGTGCCTGGAAACTTACAGACCACTTGGTGGTAAAGTGTGTCATATATATTATTTACTTTCCAGTAATTAAGGTTAATTGGTTGGGAGTGATTGTGCTCAACTGTTACTTGCGAGATGCAGTTGCATAGCTCATGGTATCTGGTCATTGTATCAAGTAATTGCTGTGTCTGGTTTGCAGTTGGTACCAAAGTAACCATAATTTTAGTGCTCATTTTTACCTCTAGTTTGTTGTTAGTATAAATAACGAATTAGTTACATAGTCCTTCGGACTGAGATGTGCTTGGTTGTGGGGAGATAACCCTGGGGGGGAGTTGTAGTGTCGGAAGTATTCAGAAGAGATAGGGGGCGTAGTGTTTCTCTTTCCTTGGACTGGTGGGTGTAATTCCTGGTTCTTGCTGCTGTTTCTGTTATTGCACGTGTCCTTGCCACAGTTAAATAAACCCGCCTATAGCATCAAGTGTTCTATGCTCAGAGGGTTCTCTTCATATTATGTCAGGGCATTGTTTTTTTTAACATGAAGAGGCAACAGGCGGTCTTTCTGCTTATTTGCTACAAAGACCTGGCGATGCTCTTCGACTCTGAAGGACTTCACTGCTTTTGTTCTGGGCTGTTGAAATAGCTGGGGTTAGGTGAGAGTATCGGCCTTGAGAATATCCGACTCGTAGGGCAAGTTTATTTGAAAAAAATGTTTGAGCGGATGATATAGCCAAGTTCCTCTCGCGGAAAAAACCAGCAAAGGAAGAACGTCTTATGGATGACGACCAGCATGACAACATCTTTGACAAGGACGACGTTCTTGATTTTATAATCTATAAAGAAATTGAGAAGGAGTCTCAGGATCAAAAGGGAGGGAATGGTGGCTGTCTCGGTATTGTTGTGCTGCTACTGTTACCGGTGGCGAGTATGATGCTGCTTTGCTGGAAATGTTAGATCTCTCATTAAACCTGTCTTCCTGCTTACACTCCCTATCCCTTGCCTTACAGAGGATTTACCGTCCCACATCACCATAAAATTAACAGGAGAAAGAACATGAACAAAGCAGACCTCGTCAGCCAGATTGCAGAATCAGCAGGCCTCACCAAAATTGAAGCAGAAAAAAGCCTGAAATCAATGTTGGAAACAATTGTCACGGCACTGGCTAATGAAGAGACAGTGACTTTTGTCGGGTTCGGTTCTTTCTCGGTGACCACACGGGCAGCTCGTACCGGTCGTAATCCCCAAACTGGCAAAGAAATTCAAATTGCCGAGAAGAAGGTAGTCAAATTCAATGTTGGCAAGAATCTGAAAGAGTCTCTTTGTGAAATTAAGACAAAGGCCGGTTGTGGATGTGGAAGCAAGACCAGCAAGGCGAAAAAGAAATAACAGGAAGAACGAACCTTATTCTGTTTTGACTATTGATCATGGTGGGTAGGGGAAGAAAGATCTCACATAGTCACTCAACATGAAGAAGAATGTCTTTTTGACAGCCTTCAAGATGTCTTTGTTCTGCTTGTCCAAGTTGTTTAGAAAGATCTTGACCATCCTGACACCATTGAAACTCAGTTCCGTACATCATCAGAAATTAGGGAGTTATACGAATTCATCGTTCGTATAATCACTTGTTGGGAATAAATCTGTCACCTGTATAGTCTATCCAGACTCAGTAATGTCCGGTTAAGAAATTGCAGCCATGCAAGCCAAATATTTTAGAAATA
>JAFLLC010000023.1 GCA_019162745.1 Deltaproteobacteria bacterium
TAAGCACGTAAGATCTGATACTGCTAAATGCAGATCGGTATGATAAAGTGGGGATGGCTTCGGCCATCCCCTTTTTTTGTTAAGCAGCCATGGGACTTGAGAAAATCCACTTTTTCTGGTATGTAAAGCGCATCAGCGGCCTGGCTCTGATCGGCTACTTTGCCGGTATTGCAGTCTATATTGCGCAGTACAAGATGTTTCATTAAAAGCAAATTCCCCTCATTCCCCCTTTCATAAAGGGGGAGGTTTTAAAATACCCCCTTTATGAAAGGGGGATTGAGGGCAGTCACACAAACACCCACCCAGGAATTATTATGTTTTTCATCTCCCTCAAGAACTACCCTGGTTTTAACAATCCAAAACGTGTAAGAACCCGGACGTAGGGGCGCGGTTTGTGACCCGCCCTGCTGTAAAATATCCAGCTATATGGCATTCAATGGAGGGTCTAGGACCTCGCCCCTGTCATTTGTATAAAGGTATGGGAGGCGTGTACGGTGTTTTTTGTTTACCGTGAATAGGGTTGAACCGTTTGGAGAGTGGGATGTGGCAGGTAATGCTTCTGGTTGAAGGTATGCAGTGGGAAACCTGTCTCAACGGCGATTTCGGCAATAATGGCATCTAGTATGCCGATCCCATGGCTTGAGTAAGTGGCAGCAAAGTTTCTGAGTGCCCGGTTACAGGAATCGTTTGAAGGCCAGAGAAGAGGAAATTCTTTCAGATGTTTCATCATTTTTTGTTGCTCAGACTTTGTTCGACAACCCTGGATAAGCTCCATCATGACGATCCCCGGCAGAGCGATTGTTTCTGAATTGTTGGCGGCAAGCCATGCTAACGCAGCTACATGTCCACGAAGAATATCAATCATAACATCGGTATCACAAATGATCATGATAAAATCCGTTTCTGAGCTTGATCGCGCAACTCCCTGGCAAAAGTGATACTGTCACCCAGATCTCTATTCTTCCAGATGCCGAACAGAGGAGAGTTCGCCAACATTCCAGCGGTGCCGGGCATTTTTAATATCCTGTCGGAAGATTTAACAGGACGTTTGACATATTTATTGACCAGAAAAGCATAAAAGTCCTGAAGTTCCTGTCGAGCTTGATCAGGAAGAATAGATGTATCAAAGGTTGGTGCAGCTGTGCGCATAAATCACCTCTTTACTGAATTTGTGGTTAAGATATAACATATTGTTTGTAAATCCGTCAAACCGAAGAAACATAATTCAGGATACTAAACCGGATATATCTGTACCTATTTCAAGCGGCATGATTAACAAAAAAGGAAACCACTACATGGTTAAATTATTATTGATATTATTTTCAACCCTCTTTTATGCTCAATCGGCTCTTGCGTCGGGAGGTGGCGGCGAGATTGCTGATCTGACCCGCAGCGGCATGGGGATTTTTGCCCTGGTGCTCTTTATTTCGGCTTATGCATTGGTGATCATGGAGGAAAAACTCCACCTGCGCAAAAGCAAACCGGTAATCGTTGCCGCCGGTATCATCTGGATCCTGGTGGCTCTTTCATATCAGGCGCTCGGTAAGCCGGATCATGCCCACGCAGCTATCCTTGGCAATCTGACTGAATATGCCGAGCTCTTTCTCTTTCTGCTGGCAGCCATGACCTATATCAATGCTCTTGAAGAACGTAATGTTTTCAGCGCGCTGCGCTCCTGGATGGTCAACATGGGGTTCACCCTGCGCACGGTCTTTTGGTTGACTGGTCTGCTGGCCTTTGTTATCTCGCCGATAGCCGATAACCTGACTACAGCCCTGCTGATGGGGGCGGTCGCCATGGCGGTGGGTGGCACCAACAAAAAATTCGTCGTGGTTGCCTGCATAAACATCGTAGTCGCCGCAAACGCTGGCGGCGCTTTCTCACCATTTGGCGACATCACCACGCTGATGGTCTGGCAGAAAGGGAAGGTGAGCTTCTTTGAATTTTTTGCCATCTTCATCCCGTCGGTCATCAACTGGATTATACCGGCAATATTCATGAGCCTGACGGTTTCAAAAGAAAGGCCCGCAGCGGGTGATGCAGCTGTTTCTATGAAGCTCGGAGCGCGACGCATCATGGCGCTGTTTCTGCTGACGATCGTCACCGCCGTCTCATTCCATAACTTCCTCCATCTGCCGCCGGCCGTCGGAATGATGCTCGGACTCGGGTATCTGTCGTTCTTTTCCTACTACCTGAAAAAAGTTGAAGGACGTATGTTCAGTGGTGATAATCCACTGGACCTTACCGGCCATAATCACGCCACCTTCGACCTGTTTCGTAAGATTGCCAAGGCAGAATGGGACACGCTGCTCTTCTTTTACGGTGTTATTCTCTGCGTTGGCGGTCTGGGGCAGTTCGGTTATCTGGCAGCGGTCTCCGGGTTCATGTATGACGGTCTGGGGCATACAACCGCCAACGTGCTGGTTGGTATCCTTTCGGCAATCATTGACAACATTCCGGTTATGTTTGCGGTACTGACCATGGACCCGACCATGTCGCACGGGCAATGGCTGCTGGTGACCCTGACCGCCGGGGTAGGGGGGAGCCTGCTTTCGATCGGCTCGGCTGCCGGCGTCGCCCTGATGGGTTCGGCGCGCGGAGCCTACACTTTTGGCGCCCACCTCAAATGGACCTGGGCAATAGCCCTGGGGTATGCCGCCAGTATCGCTGCGCACCTGTTGCTGAACGGGAAATATTTCCATTAACGGAAGAACAGCACCGGGGAGGAGATACCCGTTTTTTTACCCGGTAATTAGAAAAAATTGCGGACAGGGCAATTTCAGCATGGTAGAACTTACAGTCATTCCCGAGGCGGTAATCGGGAATGACTGTTCTGCTATTCCGAAAGGGGAGCTAATGACCTGTACTCAGATGCACATGGTGAAAATAACCCGAGGTCTTGATCTTCCCCTGAGCGGGAGTCCGGATACTCGTATAGATACCGCAGCGTCTGTCACCCATGTGGCGCTGCTGGGCCGTGATTACATCGGCATGAAGCCCCTGATGCTTGTTCAGGAAGGTGATCTCGTCAAGCTTGGCCAGCCGCTGTTTGTTGACAAAAAACACCCTGAAATTCGGTTTACTGCACCCGCCTGCGGCAGAATAGCGGCAATCAACCGCGGTGAACGACGCGTCTTTACCTCTCTGGTAATAAAGCTGGATGGCGATGAAGAGGTATCATTTCCGGCTGTTGAGAAAGAAGATATCGCGGGTCTGTCCAACGATTAAGAGTTTATGCGGTAGCGAAGCAAAGCGGAGCCGCCGTATAA
>JAFLLC010000105.1 GCA_019162745.1 Deltaproteobacteria bacterium
TCTGCTCATGGCTGACCGTCTTGCTGGCAATCATCTCCAGGAGCTGGCCATTTGCAATGCGCTGGATCATGGCCTCGAGGGAAACGCTGCGGCCAGCCAGGTCCAGGTTGATGATACACGGATGTTTGGTGTCAATGGCGTGTATCGGCAGAGTCCCGGACTTGAACAGGAGGTTGAAGCGGGGTGGGGTTGTCTTCTGGAAGATACAGAACTCGCGGTGGCGTTTATCCGTATCCTTCATCGGCAAGAAGATCTTCACCGGTTTGGCATCTGGAATGTCTTTGATAAAATCAGGTTGCATGGTCTCGATGTTAGATCTCTGAGGGATTTGGAAATAGCAAAATCACCATTTATTCACAGGAAGTGTAGGTCGGACTTCAGTCCGACAGCAGGGCTCGATGCTACCACCGTTGTCGGACTGAAGTCCGACCTACATGTTCAAAACGGCAACTTGGTAATTTTTATGTCTCTGATTATGAAGGTTGCTTTGACGAACGAACTCTGGAATGTAATTTCCATAGTATCAGTCTTGGCAACAACTATCAAGATTTCTGTGGGTTGTCCAGTCTTTCGGTGTTTTTTTTAATATCGTCCATCTGTCCCCAAAGCCGATCGCAGGTCAGAAGAACCTTCGCCAGGATGTCCCGGTAGGCCTTGATAAAGTCGGCATTGACGATTTCCGGGCCCGCGAGAATCAGGATGGAGATAAGCTGCTCATCTTGCAGGGTCAGGTCTTGCTGCATGCTGGATACTTGCCTGCTTCGCTGGAGAATCTGTTGCGGTGATAAATCCGCAAGGTCAGCAATCAGTGAAGAAGCGGCCTGATCAAGGAGAGCGTAACGCGCTGCGGCATTACGAAAGGAAAGTTCTGTGTCGGTGATGGTCTGGACAGAGAGCGGGATGAGATCGGTAAGAGAAGGGAAAAATGGGTCAACGGGAGGCATTGAGGATACTGCCCTGCTGCGAAGCGGTTGTCTGGCGGTATCCGTGCAGGGCTGCGCGACCGCCCTGCATTTCCTTGATCTCATGGGCCAGCAGGGACTGGAGGTTCTGGATGGTTGCCAGCAATGAACGATTGTGGATGAAGGCCTGGTGCATGAGTGCCTGCCATTTTTCTATCAGGGGATATTGAAAGCTCAGCGCAGAAGGATCACCGCTTGTCGCCTGCATTGCTACCGTCAGGGCCTCATCGGCCAGGGCGATTTCCGACTGCATCTGGAGGAGTTCTGTACATCTGGCCTGCAAGGTTGCCGGGTTGCAGCTTCCCTTGTCATGGTTGATGGCCTCAAACATGACAATAAGCTCTTCATAGTGCTGGATGGACGAGGTGAGAAGTAAATTCAGGTCATTCATAGTGTGTTTGTGCGTGTGTCTGGAAGTATTAGCCTGCGGCATGCAGCGGCACATAGGCCCTGTCCGGCTGGTCACTCTGTTCCCGTTTGAGCACTGTATCGACTGCTCCCTGTTGCTCCCGGTTGATGGTCACGGCCTGGCCCCAGGTCTCACGAAGGCCAACCAGCAACCCCTCAACGGTCTTCAGCTTTTCGCCGGTATCGTCCTTCCGGGCGGCGTTCAGCTCGCGGATCATAAACTGATAGAGGCCGTCCAGGTCTGCTGCTATTTGGCCGCCGATTTCATGATCCAGGGTGTTGGAGAATTCAACAATAATGGCCAGGGCCTTGCTTATTCTCTCCAATTTTTGTACCTGGTTACCGTTTTCCGCAGCCATCATGGCCTGACGGGTGAAGCGGATGGCGCCGTCATAGAGCATAAGCAGGATCTGTTCAGGGGTGGCGGTATTGATAAGGTTCTGTTGATACTGCTGCTGCTGATACTGATTGGTGTAGGCATTCATGATTAAGTCCCTTTAATCGTTACGCCGTCATTGGACGGCATAAGGATCCGTAACGAAATGTTGAACAGTCGATTGGCAATTTCGTAACGGCTCCTAACCTTTTAACATGTTGCTCAGCAAGTCCATTTGCTGAGTGAGGAAACTTCCTTGTGCGTTCAGGCCGCTGACCAGGCTTTCCATGGCCGTGTACTGGGCGCGGAGCATGGCCTCTTTCTTGACCATGCGGGGCTCCATATTCAGGATCTGGGTGTCGATTCGTTTGGCATTCAGGTCATAGTTCGTTTTTTTGATGGCGTACAGACCGGTGGTGCCGCTGGTCACCGTCAACATGTAGGCATTGAGTTTTTTCATAACGCCATCAGTGCTGCCTTCACCGGCCAGCAGCTTGACCACGCCTTCAAAATTATTAGCCAGGGCGTCATCCATCTTGGTGTTATTCTGGGCCAGGGTGCCGTTGAGTTGGGTGGTAATTCCCAGTTCGGACAGGAGTTTCATTGAGCCGCTGGTGTTGATCACCGAGCTTAAGGCATTTTGCAGGCCGCGCTTTACGGCATTGATCGAAGAATCGCCGCGCAGGACAGAGCCGAGGAGGTCTTCCGTCTCCGGGTCGTCGTCGGGAACTGCCCCGCCAAATTCTTCATAGCCGGAGAGGATCCATTCCATGGTCTTGTTATAGCTGCTCACAAAACTGGTCAATTTTTCCTTCAGGGCGCCAGTGTCGGATTTGATCTCCAGCAGAGATGTTGCATAAGGCGGTGTTTTGGTTGCATCTGCTTCACTCACGCTGTTGAGATTCAGGGTGATGCCGTTGATCGCTCCGCTGATGGTATTGCTGTTGCTGACGACTTTGACGCCATCTATATAGGCCTCGGCCTGCTGGGCGGTTTGCGCAGAAGTTTGGGTCGCGGCCGTGCCAAAGGCAACCGGGGTTATTCCATCTGCGGCCAAGAGCGAGCTTGTCACGCTGAAGGTGGTGCTGGAATCGGTACCGCTGAGTGCCAGGTGATAAGGAGTCCCCGTGCCATCATTAATAATCGAGGCCTTGATGCCGGTGGTGCCGGTTTGTTCATTGATCTTTGCCGCTAAGCCAAGCAAAGAGTTGTTGCTTGAATCAACGGTGATAACGGTGTTGGTTGTGCCTTTGGTCAGCGTAAAGGTTCCGGTTCCAAGCAGGGCGTCAGTCTGTGAAGTAAGCCCGTTTTTAGAGCTGCTGGCGCCAACGATGGTTTTCTGGACTTGGGCCAGTTGCTTAACCGCAACGTTGTAGCTGCCGCTGCCGGCATTGGCACTGGTGGCGGTGAACGGGGCGGTGTCGCTGAGAGAAACGGTGTTGGAGC
>JAFLLC010000227.1 GCA_019162745.1 Deltaproteobacteria bacterium
CGAAATTATTTTCTTGCCAAAAAGCGCAAGAAATAATTTCTAACTTACTAAAAAGTATGATCTGTATGCTTACTCCACCAAAATAGATTGGGCTTATTCACAGGACCGGCCCTATAAGGGTGATACCCTGAAAGAGAAACGCCGGATGTATCTCCACCTTTTCTTTAACAGTGAAAAGGCCTTAGAGGATGAGAAGAACTTCAACATCCTGCTTGGCACACTTCAGGGCGAATTGGAAAGCGGCAAGAAAATCCTGGAACATGAGAAGCAGTATGCCAGGTATTTCGATAGCAAGAGCACCCCAATAAGGGGAACGAAGGTCACTGTCAAACAGGAGGCCGTTGATGAAGCAAAGAAAAACTACGGATACTTTGCGCTACTCAGTAATGAAATAAAGGAACCCGTAGAAGCCCTGGAAATCTACCGTAACAAAGACCTTGTTGAAAAGGCATTCGGCAACTTAAAGGAACGTCTGAATTTCAGTCGAACTGCTGTTTCCTCAGACAAAAGCCTGGATGGAAAGCTGTTCGTGGAATTCATAGCGCTGATATATCTTTCCTACCTCAAAAAAAGATGCAGGAAAAAGATCTTTTCAAGAAATACACAATGCTTGAACTTCTTGATGAATTTGACATCATCGAATGTTTCGAGTACCCAGGGCGTGATCCACGCATGGGTGAAGTAACGAAGCGACAAATGGCACTTTATGAGGCTATGGATATTGCATCTCCAACCTCGTTACATTAACCTCGGGAATGCAGGCTGTAAAGGAGAGAGGTCATCATGACAACCGGGTGTCCACTCACCGAGGATATAAAAGGCATGGATATCTGCGGCCTGTTGCTTTTTACCGTGTTAATGAAATAGTGGCGGTGGGCGTATGACAAACCATGGAGTTTAGACTCAAGCGGTGATGATGCGATCAGTTTACCCGTAGCGTTAAGCACATACAGGCCATGACTGAAAATAGAACTGATGCCAACACGATTTACCAGCCATTTTTGTGTAACCTGCAGATTATCTACAACATCAACGGGGGCAACCTTTGAAACGGCAATAAGTGCGTTGTGAGCTGTAAGAATCTTGTCATCAAGCCCCTTTGCAACGTTCGTAATCAGAGAAAACTGCTGATCGAAAATCAACTTTTGGGTCGTATGCTTAAAATAGGCGTAGGTCCCGGCGGCAATGGTAACAAGAAGCACTGCGATAAACAGACTGACAGCAACAACAAGTTTGTTTCTGATACTATCCAGTTTAATCATTGATTAACCCTTGCGCACAAAACATGGTACTAACCGCCAGATGCTGCTCTTCTCCCCTTGCCTACCAAAACCACGCCGCTTTCACTGTTCATGATGATCTTTCTGCCGACCCGTCCACCAACATCTTTGGCGACGACAGGAATCCTGAACTCTCCGAGCATCTGCATTGCCAGAGTGATGTTACGGTCACCAATCATGAACACTTCCAGACCGGTTCCGGAAACATTCGCTCCACCAAAAACCTTGGCGACCAGATTTTCACGACGACACCCAATGGAGAGCACCCTGGCAAACAACTTTTCCATGGCGATATTGCCATACTTTGGGGTGGCCAACCCTTCACCATTCCAAAACGGCAGCATCATGTGATTCATCCCGCCTCTGCGAACTACCTGGTCCCACAGGCAGACGGCAACGCACGAACCAAGGACGGTACTGATTTGATATCCAAGGGGTTCGGCAAAGATAGTACCGGGGAAAAGGAAATGCTTGTTGAGCGATTCATCAGTACCCACGCCGCCTAAGCCTCGCTCATATCATCAAAGAGGAACAGATTGCCTGATTCTGAAAATGAATCTTCATCGTCTAAAATTGAGCATGGTGGAAGAGTAACGGTAAGGCGGGTGCCTTCGCCGGGCGAACTGACAAGGCAGATATTTCCCTGCATAAGATCCACAAGTGCTTTCGTGATGCTGAGGCCCAGACCATGACCCAGATGAGAGCGCGTTGTACCAGTTTCCAACTGGACGAAGCGGTCAAATACCCGTTGTTGGTCCTCTATCGCTATCCCGACACCATGGTCCTGAATAGAAATTTGTAAGCAACCGTCCTTGCCAACAGCATATGAAATTTCGACAGCACCATTATCCAGGCTGTATTCAATCGCATTAGACAACAGGTTGGAGACGATGATCTGGAATTTTTCAAAATCAAGAGCAGCAATATGAGCATCTTCGATCGTTGACGTAACCAGATCAAGCGACACATTCTTTTTTGCAGCAGTGTGCAAAAATGAGTCTACCAACCCGCGCATTGCAGACGCTATATGAACCTTTACACAGCGGGGACTGACCACGCCCGCCTCCAGTTCTGCCGCCATGAATATATTTCGTAGCTGAAAATCAAGGTGGTTTGCTTCAGCACCGATCAACGACGAGAGGGAAGATATTTCTTCATTCTCGGCCCCGACGATTGCAAGCTGCCCAGCCAGCCCCATGATTGCGTTAAGCGGATTATTGATTTCATTACGAATATTAGAGAGGAAATTACTTTTAAGAGATTCAGAGAGTTTCAGCCGTTCATTCATTTCAAGCAACTTGTCGTTAACCACACTCAAATCAGAAAAAGCCTTACGGCTTTGGGCAAAACGGTTAGATAGCTCTTCAATCAACTCCTCGTCGGTCACATTCATGCAAGACTCCCCCCTCAATTTAACTGGACATCCCTTTATAACGCCTCAACCAGACTAAAAATTTCCTCCGAAAGGGAATCGGGATCAAATTTAGCCACAAACTTATTTGCACCGGCCTGCTCGGCCTTCAGTCTATTGGACGGGTTGCTCATCGAGCTATGTAAAATAACTTTTAGGTCTTTGTAAGCGCTATGTTCCCGCAGTGTGCGGGTGAAGGTAAAACCATCCATGCCCGGCATTTCAATATCAGAAATAACCAGATCAACGTGGCCATGCTCCTTTTCCAGGTATTCCAGCGCCTTATCGGCCGACATCACCGCTGTATTGGTGAAACCCATTTTATCAAGCACAGACTGCAGCAACATAATCGCCGTACGTGAATCATCAACAACAAGTACGTGTCGACCGCTCCCCTTACCCTCAACTTCGGTCATGGCAACAGTTGAAAGATCCCGATCTATGCCGACAACACTGGATAGAATTGACTCAATATCCAACAGCATGATCGCCT
>JAFLLC010000027.1 GCA_019162745.1 Deltaproteobacteria bacterium
TACATGGATATTGCGGCAGGGTGATTATTGGGTAAAGGTTATGTGACAGCATGTTCCGTTCGTATTGGCTTCGCTATGCCGGTATCTGCCCGGATTGGTGACAAATGAAACTGTCGCAGGCTTCCGATCATGGATGAATCCTGAGTCGGATCAATATGTGGAATCTTCGTCTGCCCCCCCAGTTTGCCGCGCTCCACCTGTGACCACCGGTAGATTCCATCCTCCGGCACTACCATCACATCAGGCGCGTTGATGCGCCCCTGTTCCCTGAACGTTGCATAGTCGGCATTAAGGGCGCGCAGCGTGACATCAAGCGTGCGGGCCGCATCAACAACATTCAAACCGGCCTGGGCCGCCAATACCCACTGGTGACGCCTGGCCGGGATGTCGACGCCAACCATGAACTCACGGACATTTGAGCGACCGTTCCGGTTCAGGTTCGCAACGGCCAGCTCGACCTCACCCTGGGTGACCTTTTCCTCCAGCTTGTCCAGCAACCGATCGCGCCCGGTGAATTCGATGAAATGCGGTGAGGTGGAGGTGAAGCGGATTGTATCGCCGATATGGTAGCGCCATAATCCGGAGCAGGTGCTGAGGATCACCGCATAGCGCTGTCCGGTTTCGACCTGTTCCAGCGGGACCGCATCGGCATAGGGCGCCGGCTTGCCGTGCGCGTCCAGATCTTCAAAACGGACGAACTCAAAGAATACGCCATAGTACGGAGCTAGGCGCATCTGTGCTTCACCTGGCTGCTGGAAGGCCATGAAGGCCTCGGATGAGGGGAGCAGTTCCAGCAGGTTCGGGAGAACGCCGTCGAACAATGCCTCGAATTCGTTCCGATAGGGCGCCATACTGGTGCCTGCGTGGATAATCAGTTCAAGGTTCGGCAGCAGTTCACGAAGCGGTTTGTCGCCGATTTCCACGGTGCGCTTCAATAGCAGTATGATCCAGGGAGGCACGCCGGAAATGACGCGGATCTGGTCATCACGCAGCAACAACTCGGCCATGGCCTGAAGCTTCTCTTCCCAAGGCAGAGCCGATATCTCCGGACTCGGCTCTACGAAAGGCGCCAAATACCAGGGCCTAAAACGAAGCGTAAGGGCGCTCATGTCGCCGGACCAGATCCCGCGCTTAACCTTGGTCAATCTGGTGGAACCTGACATATAGAGAATCTTGCCGTTTAGTATCTCTGATTGCGGATGTGCGGCCAGATAGCATGACATCATGTCGATGGCCGCACGGCGATTCTCGGCAAACATCCGGGGTGAGAAGGGGATAAATTTGCTCGGCGCCGTTGTCCCTGATGTCTCGCAGAACATCTTGATGGTACCGGGCCAGGTTGTGTTATCCAGATCCGGAGTTGAACGCCCGATAGCCGAAGCTGGTCGGTCACGATAAAAATAATCGGTCATGAATTCCTGATAAGAACGGATAGGTACACAACTTTTGTAGTAACGGTAGGCAATTTTAAACGATCTGTTTTTAAACCGGGCAAAGGTATTGTCCCTGCCAAACTGTGTATTGGTTGCAGTTTCAAGCAGCTCTCTGAATATCTTATGTTGAGCAGCAAGCGGATCCCGCCGGTTAAACTTGCCAGCCCGCTTTACGGCCTGCAAATGCAGCAGACGCTGCAGTGATCCGCTCCGTTGTATCTTTGACATCAGCGTCATTTTTATACCGCCAGTTGCAGGCGCGGGTAGAGGATCCTGTTGTACCAGTTCTCCAGCATTGGATTAAAGGACTCGTAATGAAAAATGAGCGACGCATGGGCAACGCTGTCACCGTCTACCGGGGATGTTACTGTTTTTACCAGACATGAGGAAAATATCCTGGTGAAGAGCGACGGCTCACCCAGCATTTTCAAGGTTGGTGACGACGGCACCAGAATATCAGCTTCGTTTTCGGCCAGCAGCACCAGTACCGGGCCGACAAAGAGCGAACGGGAGAGTGACGGAAACCTGAAATCCCGAAGTGCCGTAACTCTCTCAAATCCGCCTCGCGCCGTTGTGTATTCGATGGCGTCGTTGATTTTTTTACGGATCGCAAGGTGGCGGACACTGAGGGTTCGGTTTTCGGCCCCGGCATTGAAAAGGGCTTGAAAACAACGGCGCGAGCGCTCTATCTGTTTGGCGATATCCGCTTCATTAGCCGGATCGGCGGCCACAATCTTTTTGAGGTTACATTCCAGTATTCTTATCCCGTCACGCTTCTGGTCGGCCGACCTGATCAGGTCATCGGTTGTTATGACCGGACTTATCAGGACCAGACCGCGGATGCTTTCATGCATCCGCTCCTGCGCCTTTTGCATGAAGTTGCAGAGTAACCCGCAGCCAAAACTGACCCCCATTATCAGTGGCTTTTGCCCTCTGCGGGCCAGATCTTCGATCAGATCAGACAGTTGGGCGGTAAACATCTCCTGGCAAAATCCGTTGCGGGAATAGTTCACATAATAGATTGAGCCGTGCCGACGAAGCGAGGTGCGCTGGAATTCCACTATCTCGGTGGCATCCGGGACAAAACCTCCCAGCACAATAGTAGGAACCCTACCGGCGCCCGTTTCCCGGAAGATTTCGCAACGTGTACGATGGGAATCATGACTCTGTTCAAGCACTGAAAATTCGCGGAGACGCAGTTTGGGGGTAAAGCGCTTGATTGAGATACCGCGCATGAAACCTGCCGCTGCTGTAAAAGCCGATACCACCGGACCACTGCCCTTCACAACCCGAAGCTTTGCCGCCCTGTCGCTCATATAACCTCCTGTTATCAACTTTGGAGAGCAACGTAGCATTATCAGGTTACATACATATTGCAGATGGGTAAATATTTTGAAAAATACTGCACCGGATATAAACATCTGTGGAATTTTTTATTGAAACGGTTGCATAGCGTCGCGGGAAAGTTCGGGGGGAGTAAAACTTCTATGCATGTGGACGTGGAGTTACCGTAATCACCCTGCATGGAATTAGAGTCATGATCACCGGCAGAACCGGCAATTTACCGAATCGCAGAATTGTTATGAAACGTGCTGACTATTGTGCAGACAACACGTCGCTCAGTAA
>JAFLLC010000106.1 GCA_019162745.1 Deltaproteobacteria bacterium
GTTGAAGGGGAAGCCTTCAGTGGTGTTGCATAGCTACCATGAGTGCAACCTAATGCACTTTAGCGTTTGCCAGTTCCTGGTCTGCGCTGAGCACTCTTTTTGTCTTGTTTATCCCAGCCTCTTTCCACGCAGCATTTGTGTAAGCATGCGGTCGAGGGATGAGGCGAAGCGTTGTCGGTCGGTGAGACTGAACTGACCTGGACCACCTTGGGCAAATCCTTCTGAGCGAAGCTCCATCATCAGGTCACGCATGGAAAGCCGCTCGCCAACATTCTCCTCGGTATAGAGTTCACCGCGAGGATCAAGGGCAACGCCGCCGTTGGCAACAATTCTTGCCGCCAGAGGAATGTCGGCAGTTATTACCAGATCTTCCGGAGCGGCATGTTCGGCAATATAATCATCGGCGACATCAAAGCCGTCAGCGACAACAATCGATTCAATCAGTTTGGAGTTGTGTTTGCTCATGCTTTTATTTGCGACAAGCAGGACAGGCAGGCTAAGTCTTTCGGAGGCACGGAAAATAATCTCTTTGATCACCCGTGGACAGGCATCGGCATCAATCCATATTTTCAAGGTGAAATCTCTTTGTTGATCTGGTCCTTCAAAATGCCACTCGGCTTGAACGTTAATATTCGCCTGGCTTCAATGGTGATCGTCTCGCCCGTCTGCGGATTGCGGCCACGGCGGTCAGCCTTCTGTTTAACGATGAAGCTGCCGAAGCCGGATATTTTCAGATTTTCGCCGGATTCAAGCGTGCTTTTCATGATCGCAAAGACGGCTTCTACCATCTCGGCGGATTCGTTTTTTGATAGGCCAATACCTTCGTGGACCTTTTCAAAAATGTCTACTTTTGTCATTGTTCCTCCAACTTGATCAAGTTGCCGCCATACTACATTCAGAGCTTATCTTTTTCCAGCACTTCCACGATGTTTCGCTCATATAGCACTTAAACGAGGTTACAAATTTCTTTTCATCATCTTTTGTGAGTTTAGAGTCCATACAAACCCACCTCTAATAACTCACCCGCAAAGGATGTCTCGAACCGTACCACCAACCATGACAATCCTGCTGTGATAGGAGGCGGGAA
The DNA here is from genome assembly GCA_019162745.1 of Deltaproteobacteria bacterium. GTDB lineage: Bacteria > Desulfobacterota > Desulfuromonadia > Geobacterales > Pseudopelobacteraceae > JACRCG01. Next base: position 1,088 of record JAFLLC010000106.1, read on the forward strand.
ACAGGCTCTTCAGGAATGCAATTTCCGGATTCATTCTTTTACCCATACTTTCTGAAGCATTTCCCTGAAAAGGTCATCCAATAGGACTATATCCTTATCCCTGGTTTCCGTTCTTTTTGCTGACGCAGAAAAGTGCTCTATTCGTTCATCAAGAAACGTATTGATTATCTCGATCTTCGGTTCCATATCCAGTTCGTCACCGGCCTTCTTACGTTCCAGCAGTTGATTGATTTCCACAACCAGTTCCGGTGAAAGTGAGGCATCACTATAAAGACGCTCAAATTCAGTTGGCGGCATGGTGTTGTACTTTTCAATCCAGCAGCAAGCCAGAATGGGGCGTAGCACATAGAAATACTTCTTTACCCGCACCAGATCACCTTTAAGGTATTCGCGGAAATTCCCTTTTGCCATGTGCAGGTAATGGTACAGACAGCGTTGCGGGGAAAACGAGTGTCGCAACATATCCCGCAATATATCGGCAAAGCCAAAGTCATCCTGATAGACAATCGGAGAGCCAAGCCATTCCAGAAGTGGTGGATTTGATTTGATGAACAGGCCAAGGGCTTTACGGATATCCCAACCGCTTATGTCTAGATCATCAGAGATGGGTATTTCAATAACATCCCGCTTGTCACGAATGGATAGATACCAATCCAACGGATGAATATAGATGAACCTGACATCGTAATCGCTGTCACGGGAAGCAAATCCCCATGCCCGGCTACCTGACTCCAAGGCATAGAGGATGCGGATGTCGTGCTTTTGTTCGATCTGTTTGAGGTTTTCTAGGATGGTATCTGTCATGGCGTTTTGTACTCTTCAATTTTTTCATCTATCAGCATGGCGTGCATTTTCAGATAAATCTGCGGATCGATCATGTCCAATAAGAACTTGTCAAAAAGGTATTCTCCTGGAGTCTCGTAATCAACTTTGATCCTCTGACGTTCTGAGAAGACGGTTTCTCCAGTACGCGGATCAATACCTTCCTTTTGAAATACTTCCCAATAAAAGCCGATACCACGCTTCTGCCAGACAGGAAGATCGTTGTAGTTGATGCCGTTCTGGAAGAGTAGTTCGTTTTTGCCTTCCACCGACATACCAAGTAACTGTTTAGCGGCAGTGTTCGCTTCTATACCTTGCTTACGCAACATCCAGTAGCAATGACTGTTCAGGCAGTTGCGATGAGCATCCGCCATGCGCCAGCGGAAATAGTCTACAACCCGCTCAGTATCTGGTAACTGGCAGATGCGGCAATCAAAGGCGGCGGGTTGGCCGAGCAGGATGGAAAATTTAGCACTGGCCTCTCCAGCCAAAATGGAGTGATATTTGCGCAACTTACGATTGAAGGAGTCTTCATCCCGGTGAAACAACAGTGAAATCTCGTCGCTTTGGGTGTAACCGAATATCACCCTGAAACCGCACTGCATCAGATGTGTGACGGTTTCAGCCATCATGTCACGGAAACGGATATCGAATGGTGCCTCAAACTGACAGACTTCTTTTGTAAGTCGGCTGAAGCTGCGTCCGTCTATGCGAGCCACCATGAATATGCCGGGCAATACGCAGAGATCGGAAGCTGTCTCGAACACCCGCATAGTTTTATCAAGCTTGTCAAAGTGCATCGTTCCACTCCTCAATGATGAAACTACTGTTGTCGTCCATCCTGACATACCAGAGTTCATCAAAACCTTCGGCCATTGTTGGTAGTTCAAGCTGGGCAGTTCTACCAAGTACACCTGTTAGTCAGGTATTCGCGCAGCACCTTCCCGCCGCTGGGTGCGTTCAAGCGCATCCTGGACTTTGGAGCTGAAGTAGTAGCCGACAACCTTGAAACCCGCTTCTTTAGCGGGTGTGATGAATCGTTCTCGCCCGACAATTCTGGCATTGGTGTTGTCCTGTCACCGGCAACCTGAAAGAGGCATTTTCTTGGCCGTTTGAAATTGTTTCTTC
>JAFLLC010000064.1 GCA_019162745.1 Deltaproteobacteria bacterium
CCATTTTTCGCCTGACCCCGGACAAATACCACTACAATCATCTGCCGGTGAGCGGGGTGGTGGTGGATATCTACGAGCTGGAGGGGCGCTATCACTCCTGCAATCCCGGTGCGGTTATGGCCATTGCAGGCCTCTACTCCAAAAACCGCCGCATCGTGACCATCATTGACACCAATGTCACCGGCGGCTCCCAGGTCGGGCTGGTGGCCATGATCGAGGTGGTGGCGCTGATGATCGGTGATATCGTCCAGTGTTACAGCACGATCTTCTATGATGATCCCAAGCCGGTTGAAACGGGCATGTTCCTGCACAAGGGCAGTCCCAAAAGCCTCTACCGTCCCGGCAGCTCCACCGATATCCTGCTCTTTCAGCACGGCGCCATGGACTTCAGCGAAGACCTGCAAAACAACGTCAGACGCCGCGACGTGCAAAGCCGTTTTTCCTCCGGCCTCGAACATCCCCTGGTGGAGACCGATATCAAGGTGCGCTCCACCATCGGCAGATCGCGAAGGATATAGGAATGAATATTAATGCGAAACTAACCCCTTTCTAATCGTAGGCTAACACTTCCATGTTTTGTTGACGGCCATTCGAGCCCATGCGGAAGATATGTGTGAATTCTCACGGCATCTTGGTGGGCAAATTAGCAACAGAAATAAATAAAAGGGAGAAAGAGGAAAATGAAAGGGGAAAACATGAACAGAAAAGGTGTTATTCGGACTCTGGCTATTACTGTTGGTGCCGCTGTGACCATTGTTGCTTCCAGCCAGGCCTGGGCGGCTCCGGCCGTCAGCATCACCGAATGGATGTATAACGGCGATGAATTCATCGAATTCACCAACACCAGTGTATCGGCCATAGATTTTACAGGGTGGAGTTTTGATGATGATTCCAGGACTCCCGGCACCGTCAGTTTGTCGGGTTTTGGTTGGGTGGATGCCGGTGAGTCCGTGCTCCTTACCGAAAGTTCCGCCGACGCCTTCCGGACGGCCTGGAACCTAGTCGCCTCAGTCAAGATAGTTGGCGGCAACGGGGCCAATCTCGGTCGTAATGACGAGATCAATATCTTTAATAACAGCGGGATTCTCGTTGACCGGTTGGCCTATGGCGATCAAACGTTTTCCGGCACGATCCGCACCCAGAATGTCAGCGGGAATCCGGTTGATTTTGCCGCACTGGGAGTAAATAATCCTGCACAGTGGGTTCTTGCCTCCACCGGTGATGTGTATGGTTCCTATGCCTCTGCAAATGGGGATATCGGAAATCCCGGAATCAACCCTTTTTCTGCCGCCCCGGTTCCGGTTCCTGCCGCAGCCTGGCTGCTGGGTTCCGGCCTGATTGGTCTTGCCGGATTGCGCCGTCGCAAGGCATAATATCCGTCGCCGGCAGGTGGAAGGCAACGCCTTTTCCGTTCATCGGGTTCAGAGTGCCTGATCCTGCTGGCGATGTAATAGTTCCCCTTCATTGAGAGAGTTACAACCATGAAGTCCATCGTTAAAAAAGTTTGTTATACCCTTGCCGGAGTGCTGGCAGTCATTCCCACCACGACCTTTGCCTCTATTTCGAGTCTGGATCTTGGTGATTATACTTTGACCGGCTCCTACGCTCTGCCGACAGGAACTGCCTCGGAGGCCTCGGCAGTCACCTGGAACTGGACTACCGACACCCTTTTTGTTCTGGGTGATGAGGGTGACGCCCTGGTGGAAGTATCAAAAACCGGAACGCAGTTAAGCTCAATGACCCTGACAGGTTTTAAGGATACCGAGGGGTTGACCTATATCGGCGGAAGCCAGTTTGTCCTGACCGAGGAACGCTTGCGCAGCGCCTATCTGCTCAATTTTATGGCTGGCACTTCTGTGGATAGGGGGAGTCTGTCGTTTGCCAATTTAGGTGACACAGTGGAGAATATCGGTATCGAGGGCATCTCCTACGATCCGCAGGATGGATCTTTTATCACCGTGAAAGAAAAAATGCCGCAAGAGGTGAACAAGAATACCATTACCTTTGGCGGCAGTTCTGTTGTTACCTCCCTGTTTACCCCCAATCTGGGGCTTCTGGATCTTTCAGACGTGCAGGTGCTGAGTACGGTGACCTCTGCAGGTTCAGCAGATGAAGACAATCTCCTTATCCTCAGTCAGGAATCTTCCAAGTTGTTTGAGGTGAGCCGCACCGGTGCCATCCTCAGTCAGTTAAATCTTGGGGCACTGGGATTGCCTGGCTCCACAGAAGGTGTGACCATCGATCGGGCAGGGATTGTTTATCTTGTTGCTGAAGAAGGTATTAACGAAGGCCCGACGCTCTATACCCTGTCGCCAACCCCTGTACCCCTGCCGGGCGCGTTGGTGCTTCTGGGCAGCGGCCTTGCAGGTCTTGCTGGTGTGGACCGGCGGCGCAAGAACAGCTGATTTGGATTACTTCACCATGGCATTTAATTAAGGTGAAAGTGGATCGCAGCGCTCTGGAAGTCGAGTGCTGTAGCGCCCCGCTTTCAGGATTCTATTCCTGTCTTGCTGGTGAGCGGAAAAAGCCGATGTGGCAGGGGACACATCTTGCATGTGTCCCCTGTCTGCGTTGTCGATGAAAAATGGCTTTGTTTCTTTGGTTTAAATCATAAAGGGTTAGCGGGAACATCACAATGACCGAGCAACTTTTCCTGGGAATCACCGGCCTTCTCTTTGCGGCCCTTTTTGTCTGGGGCTTTCGTGCCCTGCCCGGGGAGCGATGGCAGATGCTGGCCGCCATTCCCCTGCAAAAGCAAGAACAGGGGCAGTGGCGCGGCCTGAATCTAACCTATTACGGATTTCTCCTGGCGGGCGCCACGGCCATTGCCTGCCTTTATGGGCTGATCCTGTTGCAAAGTTCCTCCATGTACCTGCCTGGTGTTTTGTCGGTTTTTTTGCTCATCTTTGCGGTCAGTCTGCCCGCCTCTAAAATTCTGGCGCGCATCGTCGA
>JAFLLC010000022.1 GCA_019162745.1 Deltaproteobacteria bacterium
TTGCCGGTCGGCATCCTGCCGGAACGGTGGTCGGCTTCAGCCGGAATACCCAATAGTTCTTGAAATAGTATTATCACCAACGTAAAATTACAATGAGTTTCGATAAGGAGGTGCTATGCCCACTATCAGTATTTTTTTCGGTATTATTGTCCAGATGTTCTGGAATGATCACAAGCCCCCTCATTTTCACTGTTCATATGGCGAATTTGAAGCTCTCATTGATATACGAACGCTGGAAATGATGGAGGGCAAGATGCCCCGCAGGGCGTTGAATCTTGTCTTGGATTGGGCTGAACTGCATCAACTTGAGTTGCTTGAAGACTGGGAACTGTGCCAAGCAAAACAGCAACCAAAGCCTATTGCACCATTGGAGTAAACCATGGCTGCCTACTGGAGAATAAACGACATTCGTGTCATAGAAGACAATGCAGTGTGGGTCCATTTTATTGATGGCCTCGAAGGAGTCGTACGCTTTCAACCGGGATTTTTTAGAGGTGTATTTTCTCACCTTGTTGACCCAGCCCAATTTCGGCGTGTTGCAGTTGTTAATGGGGCTGTAACATGGCCCGGCGATCTTGACTTGGCACCGGACGCCATGCACATGGAGATAAAACAACGTGGAGGAGAATGGGTGGTGGACGCATGAAGGTAAATAAAAAGAGGGGCCGTCTGTGCTGATTGGTTATGCTCGTGTCTCTACTCAAGATCAGAACCTTGAGCTGCAATTTGATGCCTTAAACAAGTCCGGATGCAATAAGATATTTGAAGATCGGGTTAGTGGTAGTCGCGCTGAACGGCCTGGGCTTAACAAACTGTTGGAAATGTTACGCGAGGGAGACACACTTGTAGTCTGGAAGCTTGATAGGCTTGGACGCAGCGTCAAGAACCTTGTTGATCTGGTTGTTGAGTTGCACAAACGAGGCGTCCAGTTCAAGAGCCTCACCGACTCCATTGATACAGGCACACCGTCAGGCCGATTTTTCTTCCACGTTATGGCCAGCCTTGCCCAGATGGAAAGAGAGCTGACCATAGAGCGCACCCGAGCCGGTCTTGAGGTAGCCCGTCAACTGGGACGTAAAGGCGGTCGCAAACGTCTGATGACTGATAGCAAGATTAAATCGGCAAAGAAACTGCTGGCCAATGGCACTCCTCCCAGAGATGTGGCAAAGAACCTTGGTGTTTCAATACCGACTCTCTATCGTTGGATTCCAGCTGCAGCGCAAACTTAGACATATTCAGGAGGACGGCTTAAAACCACAATATACGTACTCTTCATATACGCTTTTTGCTTTCTGAGATGTCGTACTGAAGATTTCGTGGATTAGGGCTTACAACCCCATCCAGACCATTTTTTTTTGTGAAGATCCCAAATTCCTCGACGCTAGCATCGGTGATGTCGCCGAAAGGCATGCCGTAGTCGGTCATGGCAAAGGTTGGACATGCAAGGCAGAGGAAGATAGCAACTGCGCTAATGGTTATTTTCACGATTTTCGCCCTCAATTTGGTTGTCCTGGAATTTTTTCTCCCAAGGTTTTATCGAGTCAGTGACCGGAAGAACTAAATCATTTTCTCCAGCTCCAATGTCATAGACCTCCAGACCGGTTATCTGGCCATTTCGTCCCCAAACAATTATTCCAACTTCTCCACCTTTAGGAGTCAAGCCTATCCCGTCTGCAATTGGTTTTGAAAGCTCATCAAGTGGTGGGCTTTGAAAATCAACGGATACACAGCCACAATCGCATTGTGAAATCACTATTAGGCTTTCGATGGTCGATGCAGCAACATTTACAGTCTCTACACTCGCACGTTCCAGTGTAGTGCGAATAACTTCAACTTCTTGATCTGTAATTTTTCGATTCTGCTTCATTGTCTTTATCCGGATAACGGTAATGAGGCGCAGCGGTGGAGTGAAGCGATAGCGTAACGAAAACCGGCTGCCGCTGATGGATGGCTAAAACCTCGTCTTAATTGAGTAGTTGTTATCCCTATTGCATCAAAATCTTAGCTTTCTGCTGTTCAAATTCGTCTTTGGTGATGGTCCCGTTGTCGAGCAGTTTTTTCAGGTTTGTGAGCTTAATATAGTTTTGATCTTCAAAGCTGACGGAGTTGGGTTTTGGTAAACAGACGAACAGCAACTCTGCTCTTGGGAAATTCCCTAAAATATGAGGAGGCACTGACGTTCTTTCTTCCAGTTTTTTCAGCGACTTTCCCATATTTTCACAGTGCCTAAAGGCTTTCTGTTCTACCTCTTCACGACAAGTTTCAACAGAAATAAAACCTGTAGCTGCTTGTTGGTACACTCTATATTGTTCGCTTCCAGTTGTATCTTTATCCAGTACTTTGGTTTCTCCCTTGAAAACTGCATCTTCAAAGAACGAATTGGTGTCCTTTGCGCGTAAAACGGCTGAATTTTCAGCGCATCCGGTTAATAATGCTGAAGAGAAAATCAGTAGAAAAATTATTGCTCTCACGTTGACTCCTTTTGATGGATGATGTTTGTCGGCAATTATTTGCCAACTCATGATTGACAGTAAGGTCAGGCCAACATGACATTTGGGATGTTGGCCTGAAATCTAGCTGTAACTAAGAAAGGGAGGAGCAGACTCAATCAATAAACAACACTCGTTTTTTTTACAGGGGAACAATACCAACATCGTATGAAATTACAAGAATTCTAATCTGATGACTTCTGGTGTTGTTACGCACATGGGGGTGCTTCGGTTAGGTATAGCCTAACTGTTCTAATGTTCAGTGTTTGATATTGTCACAATAATTGATAGCTCAGTGCCCCTCTGCTGGGTTTTTTGATCCACATCCCTATCATTAGATCACGGTCTAACGATAGTTTAATGTAATATAAAATATATCTATCAATAGAGTTGCT
>JAFLLC010000164.1 GCA_019162745.1 Deltaproteobacteria bacterium
CATAGTGAACCATTCATTTTTACCTACTGGAAGATGGGGTTCCTTGAGCGCTTACAACCCATCTCAAGCAGACAGTTCTCAGCTACCTCCGGTCTCGGCTCCCTGGCAATGAGTGCCGCAGACCTTTTTTTCATCGTTTTAGCTTAGGCAACCCTTCTCCGCTGCAAACATCATCCCTCCTCTTTTCGCATAAAAAACGCCACCCAAGCAATTGACTCACCAATATGTTTTCAAATATTTATTTCGCAAACGCCAAGAAAATCTCAGCAAAAATACTCTAACCGTTCTTCCTCTGTTTACGTTTGGGTTAATTCATGCCGGAGAATTACTCATGCCCGGCACACCCACATTTAACCACCAAAAATGGAGGCAACACCATGGCTATTTCAGATTTCTTTCGTACCGTCTCAGATCCCTATTATCTAAAGAATGTTGTGGATGAATTTTTCCAGATCATGAGCGAAATAAAGGCTGAGAGCAAAATCCTTGCTGAGGAAATTGACGAGATTACCCACAAGGACAATGCATTCTCTTTCGACCACCATGCAACAGATGAGGAGATGAAGACCACGGTGGATTTACGCAAGGATGCAGAGGAGGCCTTTGAGGCCAAGCACGATGAACTGCTCAATGCTCGCGGCCTTAAGGATGAATGGAGACATACAGCTTATGATGCAATGGCATGCCTTGAGAGATTAAGCAACTACCTGCAAAAGGAAGAAGAAAACGACCTCCATTTAGAATGTATGGTTGCACTGCAAAACAACTTTCGCCGAATTCCTCTCAGAACTTCAACCAGGCTCAAAGAGCAGGCAGAAAGACTGCGCAGACTGTTGGAAGAGCCGGCCCACCCAGAATATCAGCCCCCATCACCTGACCAAGAATCCATCCTTGGCTTATCAGAACGGGAAGAGCGCATTGCCGCAACGGAAATATATCTATCCGATATCAATGACCTGCGTCGTAAAATGAATGATGAGATCAACAGACTGAAAGCTAACGGACCGTGCTTTTCACCCACTGTGCTGGAAGAACAGGAGCAGGAACTGTTTCGTACTGTACTGAAGCTGGCCAGAGAAAAAACGAGTTTCGGCGGGTTTGCCGCCTGGGCATCGTTACCCCATCTGAGCAGGTTCAACACGAGCCGCGACCTTCTCTCTCAGGCTCGGGTGTTACAGGAAAAAGAACAGAAGACCCTGACAGATCTGTCCCTGCTTTCAGCGGTTCTTTATCTGCTCATCTCGGCAGTCCTTGATAACAAGACACTTGAAGCACAAGTCATCATCGACATGCAACAAGCTGTTTGCAAAAACGAAGAATGAACAAAACTTCTTACTACTTAAAAATAATTTAAAAACTTGACCTTGATGGTTGCATATGCATAGAATAAAACCTGTCATGTTTTTAATTCCCAAGCTAAACAGTCAGATGTCGTTCTTCGTTGCAAAATGCCGGAATAGCCACAGTAGAATAGATTTCTCAAAACAGCGACGGGCACAGCATCGGTTTGATACAGGAACAATAATGAACAAAACTCCATCAAAGGCAATTTTTGCTGAAAAGGGCATGCGCTTAGTCCGCTCGTGGGAAACCATGATGCTGCTGGCAGAAAGCAACAAACCGCTCACCACCCAAGAGATAAATGAGATGGTGCACCGCCACTATCCCTTCTCCCTGAATCAGTGCAATGTGCAGACCACAAGCGAAGACCTGAAAACCTTGCAAAAATGCGGCTTTCCCCTTTGCCGGTTTGATCAGGATGGGCAGGAAATTTCCTTTACCGACGAACCTGGTCGGGGGCGCTATAAAAACACCACATGGTGTCTGCGCAACCCGGCCAAGTCTCAGGACGTGGACATCCCGTTTTTACGCCAGCCCACTGTTTCGGATGTCCTGTCCATCTCACTTTGCCGGGCCTTGCTCAAAGATGAAATTCCCAGCCAATACCCTTTCCGTCGAACAATGGCGAAGGTATTGGAGGAGTTGCAGCTTCAGCTTTTTCGGAAGCTCCGTCACGAAGGCGGGAAAGATGTCCGCCTGTACAATAAAATCAGGAATCTTGGACGGGAATATGTCGGCAAGACGGTGAACAGCAAAATCTGGGAAACCGTCATTCATACTATTGCCAATCACACAGTGGTGGAGGCGGAGTACACCAATCGGGAAAACGAAACGGGCAAAGGATTCATTGCTCCGCTCTCTGTCTGGTTTGCGGAAGGGCGGGCCTATCTGCTGGCCGTTGACTTAGAAACCGATGCCTTCAAGGTGTGGCGGCTGGACCGGTTTACCGCCATGGAGCCTGCACCAAGCAAACAAGCACCACAAATAGCGGAAGAAGAGATTGAACAGGCCATGCGCCAGAGCTTCAAGGGCTATGTGGCAACACCGGAACAGGTGAAACTGCTGGTCAAGGCACGGGCCACCTATCTCTTTCGTGAGTTTAAATATCACGAAAGCCAGCAATTACAGGAACAGCCCGACGGAGACCTGATCGTCACCATGGAATGCGCCACCGGCTGGGGTTTTGAAGAATGGCTGCTGGGCTTGGGCGAGTTTGTGACGGTTCTAAAACCCGTGGGACTGAGCCACAGCCTTCAACAACGAATCAAAAAAATGGCCGATCTCTATCAACAGAAAGAGAACCAACAGGAATAGTGCAATGGTAATGGAAACAGTCCCCGGCCGGAAGGCCTCTACGCTGCAATGCAAGTCATGCGGATGGAGCACGGTCGTAATCACCTCGATCGTTGAACGATGCCTGCCAAAGTTCCTCAGCAATGACAAGGA
>JAFLLC010000001.1 GCA_019162745.1 Deltaproteobacteria bacterium
GAAGCGTATTGCTACCCCGGCTCTTTGCGTTTAGCTGCTACAGCAGGCACACTAAATTCCGTATGTAGTTTCCAGTGGCTCTTTTACCACCCACAGAGATGGTGTCTGATCTGAAAAACCTGCTTCCTTGCAATGTTTAATGGCGATGATAAAAACTACATCATCCTGGATTCGATATCGAATCACATATCCTGAAGCACCAAAAGGAATAACCACGTCGTAGTAATTTGGCAGATCCTCAACCGGCTTACCAATACGGGGGTTTAATTCAACAGGTGTGACGGCATTTTTAATTAGCTGTATGGCTCGTATCGCCGCCTCTTTATTGTGCGGCAAGATAAAATCTTTGAGTCTTTGAAGGTCGAGGATTGCCGCGACAAGCCATTCTATCCGCATTTTGGCGCCTCAAGTTCGTTCTCAGTTCCCCACGATTCAAGCCACTGCACCACAGCATCGTGCGGAACAGATTTGCCTGTGTGGCAATATTCTTCCCATCTTGCAACGGACTCCTGCTTAAAGTTCTCTACAGCTTCTTCACGATCCAGAAACTGGGTAATAGCCTCTTTTGCAAGCCAATGAGCAGAACGTTTTCTCGCTTCGCCAAGATGTAAGAGACGATCCCTGTCTTGCTGTGGCAGTTTGATAGCCATCGGTTTTACTTGAGTCTGCATAATTTACCTCCGGGTATTACTTGGTATGTATAAGTATTGCCTCGCTGGATTGTTTTGTCAAGATATGACCAAACTATATATGAACAAAACATACCATAGCAACTGCATAAAAAAACGGCATAAGAGCTGTTTTATACGGAGATTTGTGTGTGATAAAAACGTAACAGTCTTAAATTCCGGCACAAATACTCAATATCAATTTTGGGCACACCTTCTGCATTCTCACAGGCACAAGCGGTTTTATATTCCAATTATCAGCACGGCAACGGCGCCCGGCACTCTTTTATTTATAAGAGCGTCAGGCGCCGTTAGCATTTCTGCAAAGGAGATAACAATGTCAAACATACTGGGACTTGAGGTCAAGAAGATTGTCGAGACCACGCCCGAAGAGGTGGAGCGGATCAGAAACTGGATCAACAGCGAAGAGTACAAAGAGAAAAACTTTGCCCGTCAGGCGCTGGTGATCAACCCTGCTCATGCCTGCCAGCCGCTCGGTGCGCAGTTGGCCGCCCACGGTTTTGAAGGAACGCTGCCGTTCGTGCATGGTTCACAGGGGTGCGCATCCTACTATCGCTCAACCCTTAACCGTCACTTCCGCGAGCCTGCCCCGGCCGTGTCCGATTCAATGACCGAGGATAGCGCCGTGTTCGGCGGCCAGAACAACCTTCATGAAGGTCTCGAAAATGCGGTGGCACTCTACAAGCCGAAGATGATTGCGGTCTTCACCTCCTGCATGCCGGAGGTCATCGGTGACGACCTGACCGCTTTCATTAAAAACGCCAAGCAGAAGGCGATGATTCCCAAAGAGTTGCCGGTTCCCTATGCCAACACCCCCAGCTTCAACGGCACCCACATCCATGGTTATGATTCGATGCTGGTTTCGATCCTGCAGACCCTGACCGAGGGGAAGCAGATTGAGGGGCGCTGTACCGGCAAGCTCAATCTGATAGCCGGCTGCGACTTTAACACCGGTGACTACCGTGAATACAAGCGCATCCTGAAAGAGTTCGGCGTGCCGTACACGATTCTTGCGGATATCGGTGACACCTTTGATTCCCCCTGCGACGGCACCTATAACATCTATGCCGGTGGGACGAAACTGGAGGATGCCGCCGACTCGATCAACGGCAAGGCCACTCTGTTCCTCGGTCCATATGCAACTCCCAAGACGTTCACCTGGATCAAGGACAATTATTCCGGTAAGCACGTTTCCATGCCGATGCCGATGGGTATTGAAAAAATGGATGCCTTTGTTATGAAGATTGCCGAGCTGTTCGGCAAGGAGGTGCCTGCATCGCTGAAAAATGAGCGCGGTCGTGCCGTTGATGCCATGACTGATTCGCAGCAGTATATGCACGGCAAGAAGTTTGCTGTGTACGGCGACCCGGATTATCTGATGGGGTATGTGTCGTTCCTGCTGGAAATGGGCGCCCGCCCGTATCACATCCTCTGCAGTCGCGGCAGCAAGAAGGCGGAGAAGGAGTTGCAGGCGCTGCTTGACGGATCCATGTACGGTACCGGTTGCAAAATCTATATGAACAAGGATCTCTGGCATCTCCGCAGTCTCGTCATGACCGATCCGGTCGATGGCATCATCGGCGACACCCACGGCAAGTTTGCCGCCAGAGATGCCGGAGTGCCGCTGTTTCGCTTCGGCTTTCCGGTCTTCGACCGGGTCAACAAGCACCGCTACCCGATCATCGGTTACCAGGGAGTGGTCAACATGGTGACCGAGATCTGCAACAAGTTCATCGATATCAAGGACGA
>JAFLLC010000190.1 GCA_019162745.1 Deltaproteobacteria bacterium
AGGTGGTACACTTTTCAATTGCCGAAACTGGTACACTTTTACATTGCCATTAACACGAGCCACGCGGTCAAGGCAGGGCCGAAGACGAAGGAACCCACGCCGCAGGCTACGGAGCGCGGCAGCAAGACCATCCTGCTGGTGGAGGACGAGCCGGCCATCCTGAGAATGACCACGATGATGCTGGAACTGCTGGGGTACACCGTGTTAGCGGCCCCTACCCCGGGTGAGGCCTTGCGACTGGCCCACGAACACGCGGGCTGTATCGACCTCGTTCTGACCGATGTTGTCATGCCCGAGATGAACGGCCGGGATCTGGCTAAAAACCTGCTCTCCCACTACCCAAACCTCAAGTGCCTGTTCATGAGCGGCTACACCGCCGACGTCATTGCCCACCATGGCGTGCTGGATGAGGGGGTGCAATTCATTCAGAAACCGTTCTCAATGAAAGCCCTGGGGGGGAAGCTGCGCGAAGCACTGGAAGGTTGACATGATAATTTAGCAACTGATTATACGGAGAGTTGATATTGCCATACAGAATCTATCGTTTCCAGAAAACCTTCAAAACCTGTAGGCTGCTACTGTGAATCTTTGATTTACAAAAGTCCAGATCTCTCCTATCAAGCGGTCCAGAGCCTTTTGAAGAACCCCGGCTTCTTGCCTATAAATAATGAATCAATTTGACCGCATCTATACCCTGCACGCCCTCTTTTACTTTCTAAGTTTATCTTTCTCAAGATTAGACAGGGCTTCCGTAGTTATTTGGTTGCTCGTTGCCTTTACCTGCAAGCCAAATAATGAGCGGGATTATTCCAATTATTGTGCAACTAATAAGCATCCACCAACCACTCCGGTTGGTGTCGTGCAACCGTCTAGTAGCTGCAGACAAAGAAGGTAGCATAAGTACCAGACCGACAATCAAAGATATTGCTCCAGATTGGTCAACAAGCAACGAACCCCAATTAAGAAGTGCAGTAAATAAGTAAAACCACCAATACTCAGGCCGCGATGCTCTGCCGCTAAAATCAACATATTTTGCCAAGCAGGTGGATATGGACTTGCCAAATGTCATTTGCTCGTTCGTCAAATTTGCAGATGTTTTTATATGACTTAGTGTACCCAATGTTCCGATTTTGGCACCACAGCTGCCACAAAAGTTTACGCCTTCAGGGTTTTCCTTACCGCATTGTGAACAAAACATTTTTCTCTCCAATTCTCTAAAGATAGTACCAGACAACATCGGGGCATATGTCTGAACAATGGCCCTTCTTAATCATTGTTATAGAGTTCTCCCCAATACTCCTTGAACTTACCGGTAAACTTCTTTTCTGATTCAGTTGGAAAAGGAAACCCATCTGGGCCAACAAACACAAACTTCGTTTCCAAATTTGGCTTCTCTGATGATCGTTGTTTTTCAAATTTTTCAAGCCATACATCGTAATGCTCAATTAATTTCCCTGCATCCTCTAGAAGCTCTGGTGGAATTAGATGCCCTTTATTAAGCAGCAAATCTCTTATTGTTTCGTTCCCTACTCTGACAACCTTTGCTTCTAGAAAAAGATTCAGAGTCCTCCAGCGCTTAAATGCTCTTTTTGTTCGGTCGAACTGCATATTAAGAGGTCCTAGTAATTCCGCAACAGACTCCTCTTTCCATGTTCTTCTAGATTTAACTTCAGCTTCAATCCTTGTAACATATCCCTTAAAAATTAAGCCCATTACCGCCGACACTACACCAGCACTTATTAAAGCTGATGCTACCAATTGTCCGATTGCTGTACTTTCAGCCATATCTGTCCTCCTAAAACTTAAGCGTGATACCTCAAGACCGCGTTTAAACAGATCGTAAGAGGGATACCTGCCGCAGAGAATATCTCCGAGAGACTTTCATCCGACAAGTTATCAATATCTATACGGGCAGTGAATTCGGCGACTTTAATAACTGGATTATCTTCCAAAGCCTGACGAGCTTCTATCAATTTGGAAAGACCACCGTTTGTTAATGCTGGCGAGATAAATATAATAAATTTTACGTTGAAAAAAGATGTGAACTTAGGCGAGCTTATGGTTCCCACTTTAGGAGGTAGAATATTTTTAACCTGAGGATCTTCCCATAACCTCCATGGCCATACGTATACTCCAGGAAACTTATCGTCCGGGCGTCCTAGAATTACTTCGTCTTTGATCTTGGCGCGAAGAATGTCACAAACTGCTTTGAAAGCTATTTCGATGCTCATATGTTTTTGGTGGGGTTAACAATAAATAATGCTGATCTGTATTTCATCCAAAATGAAATGATATCCAGTTTTTGGAGAACATCTTATGATTCAAGCCCCCTGGGATTCTGAGTAGAGTAGGAAGCTGACTTACCGATCATGACCAGGACTTTTATTGACGCCTCGT
>JAFLLC010000119.1 GCA_019162745.1 Deltaproteobacteria bacterium
ACTAAAAGTTCAAATAATCAGGGGATTGAAGACCCTATAAATCGGAAATCAACAATAATCCTCTTGATTCATTCGCTATTCGCGAATAGAATATACCCATGATACTGAAACCCCAAGACATTGTTGTCCTGCTCAAGCTGATTGCTGCGAGAACCAAAGAATGGTCCTTTGCTTCGTTGGCGGCTGACCTCTTCATGAGCCCCTCCGAGGTACACGCCGGAATCAAGCGGGCAACCGCAGCACGACTGTTTGACGAATCCCGCAAGATGCCTGTCAGGAAAAGCCTGGAAGAGTTTCTTGTGCACGGGGTGAAGTACGCGTATCCCCCGCAACATGGAGCCTTGACTAGGGGAATACCGACCGGTTATGCCGCCTATCCCCTGAGTGATATGCTGGCGCTTGGCGCAAACGATATCCCCCCGGTATGGTCCCATCCCGAAGGAGAAGTGCGGGGATATGAGTTTTCTCCGTTGTACAAATCTGCACCATCTGCAGCTTTGAAGGATAAGGAGCTGTATGCCCTGCTCGCCATAATCGATGCTATTCGTGACGGGCGGGCGAGAGAACGAGAATTGGCCGTCAAGGAACTAATTAATCGTTTGGGTGATCAACCATGAAGGCCAAATATAACAATCTTGAGATGGTACTCCATGTCGCCAGAAAACTCGGCAACCTGCTGGAGAAGGTCGTATTTCTTGGTGGATCTGCAACAGGTTTGTTGATTACCGATCCGGCAGCGCCGGATGTTCGCATGACACAGGATGTTGATGTGATTGTCGAGGCTGCTACCTGGATAGAGTATCACCGTCTGGAACAGGAATTGTTGGGAAAGAGCTTCACGCATGATACGAGTGAAGGTGCCCCAGTATGTCGCTGGCTGATCGATGGAGTCATAGTTGATGTCATGCCGGTCAGCGAGGAAATCCTCGGCTTTTCCAATCTCTGGTATGGCCCCGCCCTTCAAAATTCGGTAACGAGAGAAGTTTCTCCAGAATTATCTATCCGCCTGGTCACAGCACCCTATTTTCTTGCTACCAAAATTGAAGCATTCCGTGGGAGGGGCAACGGTGATTATCTTGCAAGCCATGATCTGGAAGACATGATAACCCTGATAGATGGCCGTAAAGAGCTGCTTAGCGAAATTATAACAGCTCCCACCGACCTGCAGAAATTTCTGGCAGATACCTTTCGTGATTATCTTGCCACTCCAGATTTTGTGGAGAGTATTAGTGGACACCTCCTGCCCGACAAAGCCAGTCAGGGGCGTTTACCGTTGATTGTGCAACGCATGACACAAATAGCAGAAAACTTGATCGAGGTGCACGCATGAAACCGTTTTCCATTGCCGTTGATACCGCCTGGAAACTTGCTGTGTGGGAGGCGTCTGCTATCAACTCGGAGTTCATTGAGAAGGAGCATGCTGTCATTGGCATATTGAGTCTTGAAAAAGTCGCTGCAGGTAAGCCTGATGACATGAAACTGTCCCGAGAACAGTGGAACAGCGTGAGGGCTGAATGGTCAGCACTGCAGGAAGTATTTACAACTTGTTCCCTTGAGGCCTCCACCCTGCGCCGTGAGTTGAGAAAAAGAATCGGCAAAGGTTCACATCAGCATACCGAAAACGTTATTCATCGCAGTCCGGAGTGCAAAGCATTCTTTCAAATAGCCGCTGCTCTGTCAGGTGAAGCTGAGCCAGTTTCAGCATTACATCTGCTGGCAGCAATCGTCGGAGAGCCAGGTTATCTGATGGGCCTTTTACTCAGAGATCATGCTGTTACACCGGCAGACCTGAAAGCGAAACTACTGGAGCGAGTTACACTGGGATTTAAAGTCCCTGTCGAGGAAGGACGGCAGAAGGAACAACCAAAAGCATTCCTGGCAAAGTTCGGCAAAGACCTTACCCAGTCCGCACGGGATGGTAAGCTTGGACCGTTTGTTGGGCGTCGCGAAGAATTGCTGCAAGTCATTCAAACCCTGGCCCGCAATTCCAAGAACAATCCGGTATTGGTGGGAGAGCCGGGTGTCGGTAAG
>JAFLLC010000173.1 GCA_019162745.1 Deltaproteobacteria bacterium
GGCGGACAGCCCTGCCGAGATGGCACAGGCGCTGCTGAAGGTGTATAAGCCGTAACATCTTCAAACAAGCGCTGCGTCATCATCCTGCATTCGTGTAATAAATGTTTATTCCAACCACAGGGAAAGCTTTAAAAGATAATAAAGACGTGCTACCATGCCACAAAACACTGTTTTGGAGGCATGAGTATGCAGACAATAGATTCTTTGATCAGGGAAAGTTGCCAAAAATATTGCGATCAGCCGGCACTTCGCTATAAATTTGCCGGGGCGTGGCACGACATGACGTATGGCGCACTATGGGAGCTGTCTGACAGAGTTGCTGCCGGTCTGATCAAAATTGGCTTCAATGTTGGTGATCACGCGGCCCTGCTTGCGCCTTCATCGCCGCAGTGGGTTGCTGCCTACCTGGGGATTTTAAAGGCTGGCGGAGTTGTTGTACCGATCGACAAAGAACTGAAAGCTGCGGAATTACGGCATATTTTAACTGATTGTGATGCTCGGTTCATTTTCAGTGCGCCTCCGTGCCTTGATCTGCTCCTGGAAATATTTTCTGATATCCCGGCTCTTGAGTGCATTATAACTCTCACTCCGACAGCTGTCAGCGGTGCAGATTCCCGTGTTGCACAACTGCTCGATGCATTGGTTGAAGAGTGGCGTGGGTTGGTCTCCACCGTAGAGATTCCTGCGGTGCGGCGTACTACAATGGAAGTGCTGGCTCGGCAGGCATTCCGTTTGTTATCTCCTCCCAGCTCTGATACAGGTGCCGTAAAAGAGCTGGGACGCCCGTTTAAACCGGGAGAACGGCTCCGTAAAAAGCTCGGAAACGAGAAAAAACTTCTGTCGCTGGATTCAATCTGCCACAGCGCCCCCCTGCCCGAAAAACCGCGTAAACCCTCTGATACTGCCGTGATTCTGTACACCTCCGGAACCACCGGTCGCTCCAAAGGCGCTATGCTCAGTCACGCTAATATCGTCTCCAATATTAAGGGGGCTGCACTACATTTCCAACTCGACAATAGCATTCACACATTGTCGTTCCTGCCTATTAATCATGTTTTTGAACAGGTATGTGGTGTCCTGCTGCCGTTGTCTCTTGGCGGAAGGGTCTCTTTCAGTGAATCGCTTAAAAAGCTGGGGGAAAATCTGGCGGAGGTCAAACCAACCTTTTTCCTGGCTGTCCCAGCCGTATACAGGATGATATTGGACCGGATCACAAAAAACGTTAATTCAAAAAAACTCTCCCGGCTGCTCTTTTCTGTTCCCTTTACGAGGGCAATTGTTACATCGAAGGTGCGGCAGACTTTCGGCTCCGGCACCATATTTATCAGCGGCGGAGCGGCGCTTGACCCAGCCATTGCCAAGGGGATGACAGATTTTGGTTTGATGATCTATCAAGGATACGGCATTACCGAAACCGCGCCGATCATCAGCGCGGAGCTGCCGGGAGCCAGACGGCTTGGCACCATTGGACGCCTGCTGGATCGTGTTGAGGTGATAATTGATTTGCCGAACGATGAAGGGGTAGGTGAAATCTTAGTAAAAGGGCCGAACGTTATGCAGGGGTATTATAAGAACCCGCAGGCGACAGCGGAAGTGCTTTCTAATGGCTGGTACCGTACAGGCGACCTCGGTTTTTTCAGCTCTGACGGTTTTTTAACAATCAGCGGCCGGGCCAAGAATCTTATCGTAACACCAAACGGTAAGAACGTGTACCCGGAAGAGGTGGAAAATGAACTTCTTAAAAGCCGGTTTATTGCCGAGGTAATGGTCTATGGCCACAAGGTCGGCACGGCGTCCGAGGAAATTCATGCAATCATCTACCCTGATCAGGAGGCGCTCGACAATCAGTGCCGCATTGACGGTAACGGCCAGATGAGCGAGACTGATGTTGAAGTGTTGATACGGGCTGAAGTACAGAAATTCTGCAGCGGACTTGCCGACTACAAGCGGGT
>JAFLLC010000158.1 GCA_019162745.1 Deltaproteobacteria bacterium
GGATGGCCCGGTATTTACCGCCAAGCAGATCAAGGCTATGCCGATGGAGTTCTGAAATGGCTACAGCCATAAAACCGCACAAAAAAAAGACAACAAAGCAGAGCGGAAAATCAGACAAAGTGGTACTGTCTGCAATCATCACAGTACGCATCTCTGAACGAGAGAAAGAGCGTATTAACGAAATTATGATGGATCTGGGTATAACACGCTATTCTGATGTGATGAGAATGGCCTTGCATATGATAGGCCCCAATATCAACTATACTCAGGTGGATATGCAGTGAAAAAAGCCGATTTCAGAAATAGCACCCCTGCGGGAAGTGCACTTAATGCTGCATTACGTAATTTCCCCACGAAGTTATTTGTCGAAACAACTACCCGCTGTAACCTCAACTGTTTTATGTGCGTTAAACAAAATCGAGGCAGCGAAATTAATGAAGGCGATTTTTCACCAGAATTATTTGCCCGGCTTGAACCGGCATTTCCTCACATTGAAGCACTCATTCTAAACGGTATCGGTGAGCCACTGCTGAATCCTCATCTTGAGCCGTTCATACGCAGGGCTAAAAAGTTGATGCCAACATCCGGGTGGATTGGTTTCCAGTCAAATGGTGTCCTGATGACGCATCTTCGCGCGGTATCTCTGGTTGATGCTGGTCTCGACAAGGTTTGTATTTCCGTGGATGCTATTGCTCCCGAACAGTTCAAAAAACTGCGTGAAGGTGGGAATGTAGCGGCCGTTGAAATGGCTTTATCAGCCTTAAACAATGCCAAGAGCATATGTAACCGGCCTGATGTGAGCATCGGCATCGAGTTCGTAGCAATGAAAAGTAATATCAGCGAACTTCCGGCAACTCTCGACTGGGCAGCCAGTCGCGGGGTAAGTTTTGCAATAGTCACTCATGTTCTCCCCTACGACGAACTACACGCCGATGAAGCGGTGTTCTGCAATATTACAGACCAAGCACTTGCTCTCTATAATTTTTGGCGGCGAAAAGCAATTGACTCAGGTATCGATATACAACGTTACTCCGTAGTGCGTTGGAAGTATTCGCGCACAGAGGACGAGCAGGCAGTCGTTGATATTGTTGAATCAATGAAAACCGCAGCAGAGCAGCAGGGAATCATGCTTGATGTTAAAAAACTGCTGCAATTGGAACACAAGAGGATGGATGAAATAGCTGCCATTTTTTCAGCAGCTGAAGAAGTTGCTGCCAGAACCGGTCTGGAGTTGCGCTTACCCGAGTTGGCGCTAAGCGAGCAACGTCAATGCAGCTTTGTGGAGGATGGGAGTGCGTTCGTATCGTGGAGTGGTGACATCTCACCTTGTTACTTTCTGTGGCATCGCTACGAATGTTTTGCAAGCGGCTGGAACCAGATCGTAAAGCCAAAGGTATTTGGAAATTTGTACCAACAGGATATTTTACAAATTTGGAATAATCCGGAGTTTTCTTTATTTCGCAAAGATGTTCTTGCATATGACTATCCGTCCTGTGCCGCGTGCGGCCTGGCACCTTGCGATTATGTTCAGACGGATGAATTTGAGCAGGACTGCCACATCAGGAATGTTCCATGCGGTTCATGCCTGTGGTGTATGGGTGTTTTTCAATGCTTGCGTTGATTTCATGTCTTGCATGACTAACTCCGCAACATTCATCTTTTAATAATGTAATAAAAGCACGTAAAAAAGGAGACCAACCACACATGATGGGACCGATAGAAATCAAGCCGGGACTGCACTGGATCGGATCTGAGGAT